>URYI01000036.1 GCA_900552055.1 uncultured Eubacteriales bacterium
CCTCCACGATGTCCCTCCGATTTCTCGGACAGGACATCGGGAGTAAGACTTAAAAGTATAAATGCCGGTGTGTCGGAATGGGCGGACGAGACAGACTTAAAATCTTATTCTGCTTCCAGCGCCTTGCGCTTAGGCTTTGTATTCTCATCTTCGTCAGGAGCTTTTTCCTTGCGCTTGACAACGGTCGCGCCTATAGTATGGTTTTCTACTTCCATAACGTCAATAACAAGCTCCTCGCTCTCGCATCTAAAGCGCTCGCCGTCATTAGGCACCCTGTCTATCATTCCGCAGATATATCCGCCGAAAGTGTCATAAGTATCTGTAGGCAAAACTGCATCCAGTTCTTCAGCCACATCGTCTAATGGCGCGCAGCCCTGAATGGACCATTCATCCTCCTTAAGCTGCTCAATATCCGAGGGTCTGGGCGGCTCGTTCTTTTCCTCTAAATCCCCTACCAGAGATTCCATAATGTCATGAAGAGTGATAATACCCGTTAGCCCGCCGTATTCGTCCACTATTACCGCAAAATATGTCCGGCTCTCCTTCATCTTGCGGAAAAGCACATTGGCCGTCATGGTTTCAGGTATAAACAAGGGCATCTGCATAGCATGCGCAATTAAATTCTCCTTGCTGCGGTCGCTCATTCGGAAATAATCCCTTGTATCCAGAATGCCTATAACGTCATCCATGGTTTTATCGCAGATTGGATAAAAGGTGTGCCTGTTTTCAAAGATGGTCTGCGCCCAGTCCTCTTCATCGTCCTCCATATGCAGAGCGACAATTTCCCGGCGGTGGGTGCATATTTCCTGCACGTCGGTATCGTCAAATTCAAAGACATTTTGAATTATTTCATTTTCCTCCGACTGAATGGTGCCCTGTTCATTACCCTCCAAAAGCAGGCCGCGGATCTCTTCTTCGGTTACCTTTTCTTCCTCTTCCTCAGGATTAATTTTCATAAGACGCAGTATGCCGTTGGTGGATACGGTCAGCAGCCAAACAAGGGGCGCAAAAATTTTGGACACGCCGTAAAGCACTCCCGACATACCCAGCGCCATGGTTTCAGCTTTTTTCATAGCTATACGTTTAGGAACCAGTTCACCAAAAACAAGAGAAAAATATGAAAGGATAAGTGTAATTACAATTATGCAAATAGTCTCCAGCGCTCCCTGCGAAAGAGGCACGCCGGCGTTAAGCAGAGCAGCCGCCAAAGGCTCGGCAAAATTATCAGCGGCAAACGCGCTTTGCAGCAGGCTGGCCAAAGTAATGGCAACCTGTATAGTCGCCAGGAACCGGGCCGGCTGTTCGGTAAGCTTTTTCAGGCGCTTGACCCGCTTATCCTTCTCCCCTTTGGGAGCAAGCTTTTTAAGCTTAACGTCATTTAAGGAAATAACGGCTATTTCAGCGCTGGCAAAAGCAGCATTAATAAAAATAAGTACAATCAACAAAATAACTGATGACAACACAATAATTCCTCCAAAAATAGTATGCCCGATTTATTAAGGGCAATAATGCTTAGGGACAGGCCGAAAAGAACAGCCTTTAGAGAGCTTGCTTTATATAATTTTACTCTTTCCCCGTTTTATAAAGCTAAAGCATTCCGGCCTTTCTCCTTTCAAAGGAAAAAAGCCTTGCCTCAGCAATGCATAGCGCTACACGGAATTATTGCATTGCGGCATTTTTTATGATGACAACTAGGGCCGTCGTCCATGTATGGAACCACCTCCAATATAAATATAATTCTGATAATAGAGTATAGCATACAACATAAGAAAATTCAATAAAAATTTGGAGATATTTATAGCGCCATATATGATTAAAATAAGATTAAATTGTCTAAATTGCAATATATCCTTTATTAAGGCTGTTAATACCCTCAGTTTACAAGGAACTGCAAGCCTCATAACGGGATAATTCCTTCTTTTTCTGAGTTATCCTCAAGGGGTATACATCCAGTACGCTTCTATCGTTTGCCTTTAAAAATAAAGAAATTCTCTCCGTTCGGGGCTGTAGAGTCAGAATGTATAAAATTTATGCCGGGTAAAGCATAGCCGAACGGCAGGTAGCGTGCATGGAATGAAAGCAGCACAGAAAAAGGCAGATTTTACTCATCCTGACCGTGCAGTTCCTTGTAAACCGGGGGGTAACTGAAAGCAAAATAAATTACCGCAAATCCTCTTGTTCTTTCAGGGGTAGCAAAAAGCAGGGGGCGGCTCTTGGCAGGCAAAATGCCTGCCCGGACCGGGCCCAGGCCCGGCCCGGCGGCCCGCACGGGCCGCAAGAGCCGCCCCCCTGCTTTTTGCTACCCCTGAAAGAACCTACAAAAGGAAAAGCTTCCTCTTAAAACTTCAAGAGCAAATAACTACATCTCCCGCCTGCCCTGCATGGCACGGGAGAGAGTAACCTCATCTATATACTCAAGCTCCCCGCCTATAGGTATGCCGTATGCTATACGGGTCACTTTTACACCAAGGGGCTTAAGCAGCCGCGCAAGGTAAAGCGCAGTGGCATCCCCTTCTACATCGGGATTAGTAGCAAGAATTATCTCCTTTATCCCGCCCTGGGCAATCCTGTCCAGAAGCTGCTTGATTTTTAAATCCTCCGGCCCTATGCCGTTCATGGGAGAAATAGTGCCGTGCAAAACATGATAAACTCCGCGGTAATCCCGCATACGCTCCATGCTTATAACGTCCCTGGGATCGCGCACTACGCAAACAGTGCCCTTATCCCGGCCGTCGTCCCGGCAAATGGAGCAGGTATCCTCTTCGCAGAAGTTGCCGCATATCTGGCAGTACTTCACTCTTTCCTTCACGCTTAAAATAGCGTCTGCCAATTCCTCTACTTCCTCTTTGGGCATATCTATAAGATGATAGGCCAGCCTGAGCGCAGATTTGCCCCCTACGCCCGGCAGCTTGGAAAGCGCATTAACCGCCCGCGCCAGAGGCTCTATATACATGCTCAAGGTTAAAACATACCTCCCATGCCGCCCGTTATCCGTCCCATGCGCTCGCTGTGGGCCTCTTCAGCCTTAGCCATGGCCTCCTTAACGGCCGCCGTAACGGTATCCTCCAGCATCTCTATATCTTCCGGGTCTACTATTTCGGGATTAATCTTTATAGAAACTATCTCCTTAAGTCCCGTTACAGTGCAGCTTACCATGCCGCCGCCCGCGCTGGCTTCAATCTGCATTTCGCCTAATTCCTGCTGCGCTTTCTCCATATCCTGCTGCATCTTCTGCGCCTGCCGCATAAGCTGCTGCATATTGCCTCCGCCAAAGCCTCCAAAACCGCCTTTTGCCATAATTCATTCCTCCGAATCTTTAAAATGTATATTTTCTTCTCCAAATATATCAATTATATTTGCGATAAGCTCATCCTGCTCCTCTTGCTTTTGTGCGGGGACAGTCTGCTCAGTACGCACAGCCAGTTTTTCCCCCGTCAGAGCTTCCAGTTCCTTTGATATTGCCTCTGTCTTGCCATTAATAAATTTCATCTTGCTCTCATGCTCAGGAGAAAACATAACTATATATGCATTATCCTGCCTGCGCCCGCCCTCGGCGCTTTTCAGCGTCATATACACGGGCATGGCATTTTTGCGCATTCTTGCTAAAAGCGCCTCCCAAAGTTCACCCTGCTGAGCATCCTGCTTGGTTTCCTTAACAGCGCCCGAAATCTTTTTTTCTGCCGCAGGCGCTTTGGATGAATTGGATGAAGCCTCTTTTTTATCCTCGGTCTTTGCAGGCTGCGCCGGCCGAGAAGACATCTCTATGCCATTAGCTTTAATGCTGCTTAATTCCTGTTCCAGCACGGAAATTCGGTCCCTTAACGCAAGCGCGTCCTCTTCCAGACGGGGAGTACAGATTCTGGCCATAACGGCGCTTAATATAACCTTGGGCCGGGAATGCTGCTTAAGCTCGCTCTCCGCCTGCGCCAGCAGTTCAATCGCGCGCATAAGCCTGTCCGCATCAGCACGTTCACCCTGCTCAAGGAGCCGGGAAACAATATCGTCAGGCAGGGCTGTTAAAGCCTCTTTTCCCGCCAGCTTGGCCGTAAGCACATCCGAAAGGTGGCTCATGATATCCCTCATGAATACCCCTATATCCCCGCCGCTGTCCGTTAATTGCGCGCAGGCGTCCAACGCCCCCTTAACATCCGAATTTATAAGCGCGTCGGCACACTTAAACATGAATTCCCTGTCCGCCGTACCCAAAATGCTTACTACGTCCTCATATCCAACATTGCTGCCGCAGTAGGACAAACACATATCCGCTATGGACAGCGCGTCCCTCATGCCCCCCTCGGCCGAGCGGGCTATTAAATCCACTGCCTGCGGCTCAAATTCAGCGCCGCTGGCCTTAAGCACTTTTTTAAGGTACCCGCTTATATCCGATACGCTGATGCTTTTAAAGTTAAAGCGCTGGCACCGGGAAAGAATAGTGGCAGGGAGTTTATGCACCTCGGTAGTGGCAAGTATAAACACCGCGTGCTCGGGCGGCTCTTCCAGAGTCTTTAAAAGAGCGTTGAACGCGCCCTGAGAGAGCATATGAACTTCATCTATGATATACACTTTATATCTTCCTACCGCCGGCGGAAAAACTATATTCTCCCTGAGCGCACGTATTTCATCCACGCCGTTATTGCTTGCGGCGTCCATCTCTATTATATCCATAGCCTCGCCCTTAAGCGCAAGGCAGACCCCGCATTTGCCGCAGGCGTCCCCTTCTTCAGGCTCAAGGCAGTTAATGGCACGCGCAAATATTTTGGCCATGCTGGTCTTGCCCGTACCCCGCGGACCGGTAAAAAGATAAGCGTGCGCTATATGGCCGGACATTATCTGCGCCCTGAGTGTGCGCACTATTACCTCCTGCCCCACCACGTCCCGGAAAAATTCGGGCCGCCATTTTCTGTAAAGCGCCTTATAGCTCATTTACTGCTCCTTTTAACTCATAATCTGATAAACGGCCGAATATATTCTCTATACCGGCAGGTTCCTGCCAAGGAGGCGTCCCGCTTGAAAATAAAGAGGATTTTTCGGCCCAGATTTATATATATATTATTGTTTATTATTCTTATTGTTCTGTCCGTTTTCCGTTCCCAGACGGTGCTTAAGGGAGGGATAGATATTATCCTGCTTTGGGCAAAGGCCGTCCTTCCGGCCCTGCTACCCTTTTTCATCGCATCCCAGGCTCTGCTCCTATTAGGCTGCGCTCCTGTTTTTGCCAAAGCGCTCAAACCTCTTATGCGCTTAATGGGAATGCCCGTCCAAGGCGGATACGCTCTGGCCATGAGCCTTTTATGCGGTTATCCTACGGGCGCGCGCATGTGCGGGGAACTTTATAACCAAAAATATATTTCTCTCGCCCAGCTTAAGCCTTTGAGCGCCCTGTGCCACAGCTCAGGGCCGGTATTTATAACAGGCAGCGTAGCCGCGGCAATATTGGGCATGCCCGAAATGGGGCTTACCTTATTAATTATACATTACCTCGCCTGTTTTTTAACCGGCTCCCTCTACGGGATGTTTTCAGGAGGAACCGCGCAGGGGAACCAATTTAAGGGAGAACCGCCCCTTACCTCCATTGGAGAAATCCTGCGCCAAAGCATACTGTCCTCCATAAAGGCCATTCTCTCAGTGGGCGGATATATGCTCCTTTTCGGCGTAATAATCGCGCTGGCGGATGATTTTGGGCTTTTAAAAGGCTTGGGCGGCGCCTTAATTGCCGGAATTATGGAGATGACCAACGGAATAAACCGCTTAAGCGAAATGGGGCTTCCCCTCGGCACCCTGCTGCCCCTGTGCTCGTTCCTCTTAAGCTTTTCCGGGCTTTCCATATGCATGCAGGCGCTCGCCTTTCTGCCCAAGGAAATAAACCCTCTGTTTTTTATCGGGGCAAGACTGGTTTCCGCCTGCGCAGCCTATATTCTATGCAAGCTTTATATAATATGCGGCAGTCTTATTCTGCCTCTTGCCGCCTCTGCCGGCGCTATAGCCCTGACTGCGGTTATACGGCGAGCGCTTATTTCTCGAACTGGTCGCGGGATTTCTTTACCTGGTCGGCATATCTGAGCAGATATTTTTCCAGCTCCTGCAGCAGCTCATTGGCATAGGCCTTTGCGCCCAGGCGTATCTCCTTGGCGTTCTGCTTGGCGCTGTTAACTATATTGGCAGCCTCCTGCTCGGCCTTTTTATATATTTCAGTCTCCTTGACCAGCTCCGAGGCCTTCTTCTGCGCCTCGTCCATATACTGCTGCGCCTCGTTTTCAGCATCCACCAGTATCTGACGGCGTTCCTTCATAATGTTGGCCGCCCGCTCCAATTCAATAGGCAGAGTATCCTTAATATCATCCACAAGATCCAGGCATTTATCCGCATCTACAAGATGTTTTGAGGTAAAAAGCCCTTTTTTGGCGCCTTCCAGCTCCTCGGACAGCATATCCAGCATTTCATTTACCGTCATTTGAACAGTCCTCCTCTATTTTTTTAAAAGTCGCTGCTTGACATAATCATGTATAACAGGGGGTACCATTGAAGATATATCGCCACCCAGACTCCCTATCTCTCTGACCATGGACGAGCTTAAAAAGCTGTTGTCACTGCTGGTCATAAGATATACGGCTTCTATATTCTTATCCAGGCGCTGATTGAGCATGGCATACTGCAATTCATACTCAAAATCCGAAACTGCCCGCAGTCCGCGCAGAATAAATCCCGCCTTGACCGAACGCACATAATCCACCAGCAAATCCTCCGAGCTGTCAATAATGACATTATCCAGCCCGGCCGTTACCTGCCTGAGCATATCCTTTCTCTCCTGAACGCTGAAAAACTGCCGTTTATTGTGATTGTTCAGAACAGCCACGATTAATTCATCCGTCATGCGGCTGGCCCGCTCTATAAGGTCGTAATGTCCGTTAGTGACCGGGTCAAAGCTGCCCGGATATACAAGTCGTTTCATATTCAATCCTCCAAAAACGCAAGCAGCGTTACCGCCCTGCGCCCATATTCCCTGTGCTTTATTATTTCCAGGCCGCATAAAGGCTCAATGTTTTCCCGCCTGTCATGCTCAAGCACCAGCACGCCGTCTTTATTTAAAAGAGGCACAGCCTCCTCAATAATCTGAGAATAATATCCCGCTTCATAAGGCGGGTCGGCAAAAATAATGTCGAAACTGTTTTTTTCAGCCGCCAGAACTTTCAGCGCTCCGGCAAAATCCCCTTTAATAACCCTGGGGGCCGTTTCAAGAAAAGATATATTTTTTAAAAGCGGGCTTATGTCTTTATCTATAAAAACCGCTTGGGCCGCGCCGCGTGAAAGGGCTTCCAATCCTATTTGGCCAGTACCTGCGAATATATCCAAAACTCTTGAATTATATACCCGCGTCTGCAGCATATTAAAAACCGCTTCTTTAACAAGCTGCGCTGTAGGACGTATATCCCTTCCCTCAGTGCATACTAAGCGTCTTGAGCGCCATTGGCCGCCCGAAATTCTCATTCTCCTTCTCCCGCGCCGCCGTTGATAGCTCCCTGCGCCTGATTTTTAGGAGCTTCCTTTTCCTCAGGCAATATGCTTTCTGCACTTTGAGGCATTTCCTCTATGGCCGCGCCTTCTGCGCCCTGAGTCTCATCACCGTCCGGCACGCTATCGCCAACGCGGGCAGCTTGCTCCGACGTCTGCGCCTGAGCGCTCTGGTTTGCGTCCGCCTGAACACTGCCGCTTTCAGATTGGGCATTCTCCTGATGCTCAAAATACTTTTTAAATGTATGCTCAGGATAAAGCTTCTGCTGCTGCTTATTGCCCAATATGTAGCAGATACCCGCAGTAAGTATATAAAGCACTATTGGAATAATAAACATATAGGGCATAACATTGCTGTTGACGGTCATTAAGTTAAAATACTGCGTGGCTTCACTTCCCAGGGGCATATAATGAGTAGGATATACGATTGGGTCGGCCACGGTCGCAAGGCGCAGAAAAGGAGCGTAGGGAATAAAAGAGAGATACAGCACCGAATAGAGCAGCTGCACTCCCAGCGGCACTCCCTTTTCCCAGCCGTGGAAAGTCCCGCACATATAAATTATCCATATTATAAGATAAGGCAGCATGGCAATCAAGCCCGCAATAAAGCCCTTGGCCGGATAGAAGCGCTTACTGTCCTGGGCGCGCTGCCCGCTCCCGTACTTTAAAAAATTCAGTGTGGCTTTGCAGTCCTCTCCGCCCTTGCGGGTGGTATTGTCCCAGACCACGCCAAGGGTAAAGCCTATAAAGATAAAGCCGGCCACAGCGCATATCGCAAAGCCCACCTGCGCAGAAAGCAACAGTGAAAGCGTTATAATTCCCAGAAAGGAAACGGCCAGATTAACAAAAAACAGCTTTACCGCAAATTTAATTGTATCCCTTATCATTTCTTAATACCTTTCCCGCGCTTCCGGCGTCCAGATATGCGCTTCTGTTATTATTTTATCCAGCTGCCTGTCATGCGGCATCACCGCCATAAGTCCGTCATACTGACAGCTAAAAGCCGCTCCTAAGCGGAACGCGCCCGTCCGGGCAAGATACCGGTCATAATAGCCTTTGCCCCAGCCCGTTCTGAAGCAGGCCGCATTAAAGGCCAGCATTGGAACAATTATAAGCTCCAGTTTCTCCGGAGGGATTAACTCTCCCGCAGGTTCGGGCACCCTGCATATTCCTGAATGCAGCTTGTCCTCTTTAAAAAAGCGCGCCCCCTCCATGCTGCCGTCAGGAGCGCATACGGGCAGATATAATTCCTTTCCGGCCGAAAGCGCATTTTCAATAAGTCCGCTTAAAGACAATTCGCTGGATATGGCCCAATAGGCCATTATCCGCCGGGCATTTTTATATTCCCTGCTGTTTATTATAGCATGACAAACAATTTTTGAAAAGGCCTCGCGCTCGCCAGACGGCAGCGCGTCCCTGTTTTTTTTATAATCCGCTCTTGTCAAGCCTGTCATACGCCTCGCCGTAATATATTTTGGGTACCCGCGCCGTAAAGCCTAAAGTGATTTCATAGCTTATCGTGCCGCAGATTTCAGCCATATCCTCCGCATCGAATTTCTCCCCGCCGCTTTTTCCTAACAGCACCGCTAATTCGCCCGATTCGGCAGGAATGTCGGTTATATCCACCATCATCTGGTCCATGCATACCCGGCCCAGAATATTTGCGCGGCAGCCGTTTATAATGACAAAGCCCTTATTGCTCAAAGCACGGCGGTAGCCGTCCCCATAGCCTATGGGCACTACCCCTATGCGCATATCCTTCTGCGCCGTATAGCTGCGGCCATAGCCTACGCTCTCTCCCGCCTTAATATGCTTAACCTGGCTCAGCCGGCTCTCAATGCGCATTATA
Source organism: uncultured Eubacteriales bacterium (assembly GCA_900552055.1). Lineage (GTDB taxonomy): Bacteria > Bacillota > Clostridia > Christensenellales > QALW01 > Neochristensenella > Neochristensenella gallicola. Next base: position 9,359 of record URYI01000036.1, read on the forward strand.
GGTTCAAGGGGCAGATGGTTAATAACCTCGCTTGAGGGAGGATAGCCATAGAGCGCTATGCCCGGCCGTACCATATCGTAATATAAATCAGGGCAATCTAAGGTTCCGCCGCTGCAAGCGGCATGAGCGATAAGCCGGTCAAAGCCTTCATTGGCCAGAATCTCCCGTCCTCGGTTAAATATGCTTGCTTGTTCATATGTAAATGTCTTGTCTGCACTGTCGCTGGCGGCAAAATGAGTGAATACTCCCTCCGCCTGAACCATATCGCATTTCTTTAGTTCACGCGCAAGCTGTAGCAATTCGCCGTCCGTATGCGCGCCCAGCCTGTTCATGCCCGTTTCCAGCTTTATATGTACGCGCGCTTTCTTTCCAACACGCTCAGCGGCCTCCTGCATATCGCACAGCTGGCCTGTTTCATAGAGGGTAAGAATTATATCTTCTTTAATCCCCTCTTCCAAGCTGCTCTTAAAGGACGCGCCCACGCAGAGTATGGGCAATTTTACATTTGCCCGGCGGAGCCGGACGCCTTCTTCAATCATGGCCACGCCTAAATAATCAGCCCCCGCCTGCTCAAGAGTTTTAGAAACAGGCAAAAGCCCATGCCCATAGGCATCGGCTTTAACCATGGCCATAATCCTGGTTTTATCTCCCACATGGCGTTTAATTGCGTTATAGTTATGTACCAGCTTGTCTAAATCAACATATGCCACAGTAGGTCTCATATAATCCTTCTTCCCGGCTGTTCCGGCCAGAATAAGCCTCCGCTTTCCAGGCTGAACCGCCGTTAGGTTAAATCCCAATTACAGATTGTTCACCTGTTCCTGGGTGAGCAGGCCCACGCCCGCATTGGTAAGCACGTCAATAGCCTTGGCGCTGTCGCTCACCTTAAACAGTATCAGAGCCTTTTCACTCTTGACGCGCACAAAGGAATAGAGATATTCCACCGAAATATCCTCTTTATTGAACAATTCCAGCACGCCGGCCAGCCCGCCCGGCTCATCCGGAACCTCTACGGCCAGCACTTCGGTTACGCTGGCCATAAAGCCCGCTTCCTTAAGCACGTCCAGAGCCTTCTGCGTATTATTCACTATAGCCCGCATAATGCCGTAATCAGCCGTATCTGCTATAGACAGCGCCACAAGATCGATATTGTTGCCGGCAAGCGCTTTAGTCAGGCTCTCCAGCCTTCCCTTTTTATTCTCCATAAAAACCGAAATCTGCTTTATAAACATACTGCGGCCTCCTCATATATTTATATGCCTTTTTATTTATAGAATTCTCTATTTCTTACGGTTATCCTGTATCCTTTTTGCTTTGCCCTCGCTCCGGGGGATGGTGCCCGGTTCTACTAATTTTACCCGCGCGCTTATTCCCAGAATGGTATGCATGCGCTCCTTGAGCCTGCGCTCAGCCTGCTCTATCACCTTTACTTCATCCGAGAAGAGATGCTGGCTCATCTCCACCCAAACTTCCAGATTATCCATATTATTATCCCTATCCACAACCAGCAGATAATGGGGCTCCAAATCTCCCATCTCTATAAGAATAGTTTCAATTTGAGTGGGGAATACATTGACTCCTCTTATAACTATCATATCATCGCTGCGGCCCAGGATTTTTTCCATGCGCCTGTGAGTGCGCCCGCAGGGACAGCTTTCAGGAATAATGCGTGTCAGATCACGGGTACGGTAGCGAATCAAAGGCATACCTTCTTTTGTAATAGTGGTAAATACTAATTCGCCAGGTTCGCCATCGGGAACAGGCTGAAGAGTCTTGGGGTCTATTATCTCAGCTATAAAATGGTCCTCAAAGATATGCAGGCCATTATGCTCGCCGCATTCAATGGCCACGCCCGGCCCTATAACCTCAGCCAGGCCGTAAATATCATAGCAGGTAATGCCCAGGCGGTTTTCAATCTCCCCGCGCATGGCCGCCGTCCAGGGCTCAGCTCCGAAAATTCCCGCTTTAAGGCTCAATTCTTCCTTTTTAACGCCCATTTTATCCATGGTATCCGCTATATGCAGCGCGTAAGAAGGCGTACAGGCCAGAGCCGTAGCCTTCAAATCCCTTAAAACCGTTACCTGCCGCTCGGTATTGCCGCCCGACATAGGTATAACCGTCGCGCCTATAAGCTCGGCGCCCCCATGCGCGCCCAAGCCTCCCGTAAAAAGTCCATAGCCGTAGGAAACCTGCACTATGGATTTTTTGGTTACTCCGGCGCAGGTAAGGCTGCGCGCAGCCACTTCAGACCATACATTCAAATCATTGCGGGTATAGCCTACTATGGTCAGCTTGCCCGTTGTGCCGCTGGAACCCTGAATGCGAACAATATCCTCCATAGGCGCCGCAAACAAGCCGTAAGGGTAATTATCCCGTATATCTGATTTATTAGTAAAGGGCAGCCGCGAAAGATCATCTACCGACTGAATATCCTCGGGCGTTACGCCCGCCTGCAGCATTTTATCGCGGTAAACGGGCACGTTGTCATAAACGCGGCGCACCACTTTTTTAAGCCTTTCGCTTTGCAGCGCGCGCAATTCCTCCTTGCTGATGCATTCCCTTTCCTTATTCCATATCATTTTAATTTTGTCCCCTTTCATAGCCCAGCTTGAAGGCTGATTTATTCATTTCAACAGTTTTAGGGGGCACCAAACCGCTGACTATATCAAGCATTTTTTCTTCAGGTTCGTTAAGAATGCGGCAAAGCGCGCCCAGCATAACAGTATTGGCGCATTTTGAGCTGCCGGCCTTTTCAGCCAGTTCCAGCGCGTTTACCGCGCCGAATTTTATGTCCTTTTCTTTAAAGGCTTCTAAAATATCTTCAGGATATTCCGCCGCTCCCGTTATAACGGGCATGGGCATTATCTTCTGAGTGCTGGTTACTATCATGCCGCCCTTTTTAAGATAAGGCAGCGCGCGGTACGCCTCAAGCTGTTCAAAAGCTAAAACTATATCCGCCTGGCCGTATTCTATTATAGGAGATTCCACTTTTTTGCCTGAACGGACGTACGTTACCACGCTTCCGCCCCGCTGGGACATGCCGTGCACTTCGCTTACCTTTACGTCCAATCCGTCCGAAATGGCCATAGCGCCCAGCACGCGGCTGGCAAGAAGAGTACCCTGGCCGCCTACGCCAATTATTACTATATCCATTATTCATTACCTCCCGGCACTATCGCCTTAACAGGGCAAACAAGCGCGCACTGGCCGCAGCCTACGCATAGAGAATGGTCTATTTCGGCGTGTCCGTCCCTAAACCGCACCGCAGGACAGCCTATGCCCATGCATTTTTTGCAGCCTATACATTTTTCGTTTACAATATAGGGCTGCTTTTTCTCCTTTGAAAGGAGCGCGCAGGGCCATTGGGCTATTATAACTGAAGGCTCCCGCCTGCTTAAGGAATCTTTAATGCCCTCCTTCAAAGCGTTCATGTCCCTCGCATCTATAACCTTAATATCCTCCACGCCCACAGCTTCGCATAATTTATACAGGTCCAGTTTGGGGGCCACGTCTCCGCGGACGTCCTTGCCGGTAGCCGGGTTCTGCTGATGGCCCGTCATGCCCGTTATGGAATTATCCAGGATTATAACTGTGGAAGTTCCTTTATTATATACGACGTTTATAAGGCCGGTAATTCCCGAATGAATAAAGGTAGAATCCCCGATAACCGCCACGGTGTGAGCAGGGTCTACCGCTCCGGAGCGGTCAAAGCCGTGAGCCACGCCAATGGACGCGCCCATGCAGACGCAGGTGTCTATTGCTCCTAAAGGAGGATTAGCGCCTAAAGTATAGCAGCCTATATCCCCGCAAACCGTCAGTTTCATTTGCTTGAGCACATAAAATACTGAACGGTGCGGACAGCCCGGACATAGCACCGGGGGCCGCGCGGGCAGTTTTACAGGCGCCTGAAATTCAGGCTTTTCGCCCAGCACCCGTTCCCGGATAAGATTGGCCGAATATTCTCCCTGAAGGGTAAAAATGTCCTTGCCCTGGCATTCCAGCCCTAAAGCCCTGACCTTATTTTCCAATACCGGTTCAAGCTCCTCAGCCACTATCAGCCTGTCCACTTTGCCGGCAAAATCCTTTATTTCCTCATCGCACAGAGGATTGACCATGCCTATTTTCAATACGCTGGCCTCAGGCAGTGCTTCTTTAACGTAATCATAGACAGCGCCCGAACAAATTACGCCTAATTTGCCCGAAAGCTCCTGCCTATCCAGATTAAAGCGGTTCTCAGTAAAGGTCAGTTCCTTGTCCCGCTTTTCAACGGCAATATGCCGCGCCTTAGCCTGCACGGGCATCATAACGTATTTATCGGGCTGCTTTTCATATTTTATTATTTCGGGCTTTTCAGCTTCGCGCGTCTCTACCAGGCTCTGACTGTGCGCAATGCGGGTGGTAAGCCGGATAAGAACGGGGGTGTCAAAGCGCTCGCTTATTTCAAAGGCCAGGCGCGTATAATCATAGCATTCCTGGGAATTAGCCGGCTCCAGCATGGGCAGATGCGCCCCTATCGCATGGCAGCGGCTGTCCTGCTCGTTCTGAGAGCTGTGCATGCCCGGATCATCCGCCACCACAGCCACCATACCGCCGCGCACACCCGTATAGGCCGCTGTATAAAGGGGGTCGGCCGCCACGTTCAGCCCAACATGCTTCATGGCGCAAAGCGCCCGCGCGCCGCCTATGGCCGCGCCTATAGCCGTTTCGGCCGCTACTTTTTCATTAGGCGCCCATTCCACATGCAAATCCCTGCTCTTGGCGGCAAATTCAGTTATTTCAGTACTGGGCGTACCGGGATAAGCCGAAATCAGCCTTACGCCCGCGTCCAGCGCTCCGGCCGCCACCGCCTCGTTCCCTATCATAAGTTTTTTCATATGTATAGCCTTTCCGCCGGAAATTAATAAGCCGGCATAAATTTATTTGCGCATATCAGTAACATGCTTGCCCTTGCCCTCAAAGCGTTTGAGAGTATGAGGCTCAACTAAGCGCACCTTAGCGTCCAGCTGCAAAATTACGCGCAGTTTGGCGCGTATGCTGTTCTGAAGCGCCTCCAGCCGTGAAAAGGATTCCAGCATGGTTTCGTCCAAAGGTTCAACGAGTATTTCTATGGTGTCCAGGTAGTTGTCCCGGCGCACTATTATTTCATAATGGGGCCCTATCTCCTTAACCGAGAGCAGTACCTCTTCTATCTGGGAGGGGAATACGTTTACTCCCCGGATTATAAGCATATCGTCGCTGCGGCCCTGTATGCTGGCATGGCGCAGGGTTGTGCGACCGCAGGCGCATTTTTCCTCTATTAAATATGTGATATCCTTAGTGCGGTAGCGAAGCATGGGCAGCCCTTCCTTATTAATGGTAGTCAGCACCAGTTCGCCTGTCTCCCCTATGGGAAGAACTTCGCCTGTCTGGGGATTGATTATTTCTGGATAGAAGCAGTCCTCATTTATATGCTGGCCGCATTTGCATTCGCATTCACCCGAAACGCCCGGCCCCACTATCTCCGAAAGGCCGTAATTCTGGGTAGCCGAAATGCCGAGGCGGCTTTCAATCTCAGCACGCATGGCCTCGGTTATGCCTTCTCCTCCGAACATGCCCAGACGAAGTTTAAGCTCGTCCCTGCCTACGCCCAGCCTTTCAGCCGTCTCAGCCAGGTAAAGCGCGTAGGATGGCGTGCCTACCAGCAACGTGCTCCCAAAATCCTTCATAATCATAATCTGGCGCTCTGTATTGCCGCTTGAAATGGGAATAACCGTCGTCCCCAGCTTTTCCAGGCCGTAATGCAGGCCGAAGGCGCCGGTAAAAAGCGTATAGCCGAAGGTTATCTGCACTATGTCTTCATCTGTTGCACCCGCCGCAACCGCAAGCCGGGCTATGCATTCCGCCCACATTTCCAAATCGTTTTTTGTATAGGCGACCACCGTGGGCTTGCCCGTCGTGCCGCTGGAAGCATGTATGCGCACCATTTCTTTCATGGGTCTGGCCAGCAGGCCGAAGGGATAATTATCCCGCATATCCGCCTTGGTTGAAAAGGGAATATATTTGATATCCTCAAGCGAGCGGATATCCTCCGGCTTAACGCCGGCCGCTGAAAGCTTATTCCTGTAATGCTCCACGTTTTCAAATGTATACTTAACAGTCTTTTTAAGACGTTCAAGCTGGAGAGCGCGCATCTGCTCCCTATCCATACATTCAATCTGCGGATTGTAAATATTCATTTTTTCCTCCGTTCCCCCGGAAGCACAAACCATACTACCGTGCTCGTATTTGGCGTATAAAACACGTCTTTTTTATTATAGCAAAGATAGATAAAAAAATAAAGCGGAAATTCTATTTTTATATCGGGAAAGTGTATGTGTTACAATGATGAGTGACAGAAGAAAAAAAGAGTAGCGAATAGAAGAG
>URYI01000037.1 GCA_900552055.1 uncultured Eubacteriales bacterium
AAACTTGCTGCTTTCTTTGAATCTCTCGCTGTACAAAATGTTTGACAAACCTACAAATAACACCGCTTGGGGCACTCTCCATAAGGAAGGCGCACCGGTGATACCCGTTCCTTAACCAAACGAGTTATATACCGGCGGTGCGCTATCGCTCTGCGAGCAACGATATATGCCTATGGCATATGAAGAAATGGATATTATATGATATTTTCACGAAGTGGAAAATATCTGATACGGCCCAAGCCGAATATCATATCTCACCAGAGGATCATTGTTTACTTGCCGATAAAAACCGTCCTTTATCAGGTGGTTGGCCCCATCTCAAAGTATGTAACCTATCATGCAATTTCCCTCTCCTGAAAGGGTCAATTCTGTTTATAAAGAAACCGGAGACGACTTCTTTCCGAAACCTCTTCCTTCAGCACCGTTTTTAAGGCCCGGCGCCTTTGGGCGTTAAATAAAACGCGCAGGCCGTTATAAAACAGCGGCCCGCGCATCCTCCCTAAATATTTTTTATCTCAGCTTGGCCCCGAATTTATATTCCAGCGCCCGCACAATCTTATCAAAGGCCTTGGCAACTTCTTCAACGGTCAGAGTCCTCTCCTCCGAACGGAAAATCAGTGAAAAAGCCATGCTCTTTTTATCCGCTCCCAAAAGAGGCGAACGGTAAATATCAAACAGCTCTACGCTCTTAAGATTATTTCCTCCCGCGCCCTGTATAGCCTTGATAAGCTCTCCGGCAGCCGTCTGCTCCTCCACTACCACAGCCAAATCCCGCTGCACGCTCGGATACTTGGACAAAGGCTTATATACTATGGTTTTATTGGAGGGTATTATATCGTCCAGACAGAATTGAGCGCATACCGCCGGCTTATCTATTGAATAGCTTTCCAGCACCAGAGGATGTATTTCGCCGATATGCCCTATTTTCTTGCCCTGGACTATTATTTCCGCCTGCCGTCCGGGATGCATAAAGGGTTGGTTTGACGGCCTGTACTCCGCACTTACGTTAAGGGTTTCCATTATGCCCTCTACGGCGCTTTTAAGCCCGAAGAAATCTATATCTCCATAGGCGCCCAGGCATATATGCGCCTTCTCCTCAGGCTGGTTTACTATAGGCATTTCCTTGGGGAAATGCAGCATGGATATTTCAAACAGCCGCGCACTCTCAACGCTCCTGCTGACATTAGTAGCCATAACAGACAGCATGCTGTGATAGAGCTGAGTGCGCATAAGGCTGTAATCCTCGCCCAGCGAATTTATAAGGGGTACCGCTCTTCTGCGGCAATCATCTGCAGGCAGCCTGAGCATATCGTATACTTTAGGCGAAACAAAGGAATAGGTTACAATCTCGCGGTAGCCGTTCATTACCAGCCTGCTTTTTATCTTTTCATCCCTAAGCATGCTCTCAGGGCGTCTGCCCAGCACTATCTCGCCTCTAAGCGGAGTAGCCGTTATGTGCTCGTAGCCATAGATTCGTATTATCTCTTCGGCTATATCCGCTTCATGCTCTATATCCTCCCTGAAGGAAGGAATGGTAAGCTTTAAAGTATCCCCGTCCTGCTGAGCGGGTATTTCAAGCGCCTCAAGTATGCTTATCATTTCCTCCGTCCCGACTTCTACGCCCAGAAGCGCATTAATACTTTTAGGGCAAACAGTAAGCGAACGGGTCTTTTCAAAGGGCACGCTTATATCAATAGCGCCCTCTATTACTTCCCCGGCATTAAGCTCCTTAACTAAGTCTATAGCCCGGTTGACAGCATACTCCACATTATCTATATCAATACCCTTTTCGTATCTGGAGCTGGCCTCGGTGCGTATGCCCAGGGCGCGCGCTGTGCGGCGCACGCTGTCCCGCTTGAATTTGGCCGATTCAAACAGTATTTCTGACGTATCCGGCTTGATTTCGCTGTTAAGGCCGCCCATTATGCCGGCCAGTCCCACCGCGCGCGCTTCATCGGCAATAACCAGCATGCTGCTGTTAAGCTCATGCTCCTTTTTATCCAGCGTTACAAGCTTTTCCTTCTCCTGCGCCCGCCTTACCACAATTTGGCGGCTGGTAACGTCCCGCATATCAAAGGCGTGCATGGGCTGGCCTGTTTCCAGCATAACGTAATTAGTAATATCCACTATATTGGATATGGGCCGCATGCCCGCGGCCAAAAGCCTTTCCTGCATCCATTTGGGCGAAGGCTCAATTTTCACATTGCGCACTCCCCGCGCCATATAGCGCGGGCAGAGCTCCTGGTCCCTTACCTCTACTTTTGCAAAGCTCTCTATTTCTCCGCCTTTATTTGCCCCCGAAACCACCGGCTTATTAAAAGGCTTTTTAAGCATTACCGAGATTTCGCGCGCAATGCCCAGGGCGCAGAGGCAGTCGGGACGGTTAGGCGTAACCTTAAAATCTATTATGCAGTCGTTCCTGCCCAGCACCTCTTTCATATCTGCGCCTATAACGCAGTCGGGCTTAAGTATTAATATCCCGTATACTCCCGCACCCGGATATTCCTCTTCAGTGAGCATCAGCTCTTCGCCCGAACAGAGCATGCCGTCCGAGACCACGCCGCGCAGCTTGCCGCTCCTTATTTCCTGGCCCGTAGGCAGCAAAGAGCCGTCCAGTGCCGCAGGCACCAGCGCTCCGGCAAAAACATTGTCCGCGCCCGTTACTATCTGCACGGTTCTGTCTCCCACATTGACCTGGCAGATTTTAAGCCTGTCCGCGTCCGGATGCTTTTCCAATTTTTCAATCCGCCCCACCACGACATTTCTCATGCTCTGGGACAAATCCTGCATTTCCTCTATTTCAAAGCCCGCCATAGTCATCCTGTCGCACAATTCCTGAGGCGCTACATCTATATCAACATATTGCTTAAGCCAGCTTAAAGATATCTTCATTTTTCTTTTTTCCTTTCGCTTTATTTGAATTGTTCAAGAAAACGCACGTCGTTTTCAAACATAATGCGCATATCGGATATCTTGTATCTGGTCAGCGCTATGCGGTCTATGCCCATGCCAAAGGCAAACCCTGAATATACCGCCGGATCTATGCCGCAGCCGGATAAAACCTTGGGATTAACCATGCCTGCGCCCAGTATTTCCACCCAGCCGCTGCCTTTGCATACGCGGCAGCCCTTGCCTCCGCATTCGCTGCATGTTACGTCCACTTCTACGCTGGGCTCGGTAAAAGGGAAATAGGACGGCCGGAACTTGGTCTGGGTATTTGGTCCGTAAACCTCCCGCGCAAAGACGTCCAGCGTACCCTTAAGGTCGCACATGGTTATCCCCTTGTCCACAACAAGCCCCTCCATCTGATGGAATATAGGAGAATGGGTAGCGTCCGCTTCGTCCGCCCTGAAAACGCGGCCGGGACATATTATTCTTATAGGCGGCTTCTGCTTTTCCATAGTGCGTATCTGCATAGCTGAGGTCTGGGACCTCAAAAGCAGGTTTTCAGTGACATAAAAGGTATCCTGCATATCCCGCGCAGGATGGTCCACGGGAATGTTTAAAGCCTGGAAATTATAATAATCAGTCTCTACCTCCGGCCCTTCAGCTACATCAAAGCCCATGCGCACAAATATTTCTATAAGCTCATTGCGCACAATGGAAAGCGGGTGCAGGCTGCCCGTCTCCGCCGGGTGTGCCGGAATAGTAACGTCTATGCGCTCGTTTTCCAGGCGCTCGGCCAGCAGCCTGTCCTTAATTTCCTTTTCCTTCTTTTCAAACGCCTCTTCAAGCTGCTTGCGGAGCTGGTTCAATTTTTGACCGAAAGCAGGGCGCTCTTCGGGAAGCAGAGAACCCATCATGCGGGAAAGTTCAGTTATCTTCCCCTTTTTGCCTATATACTTAACCTTCAGCTCTTCCAGCATTCTGGGCTGGCCCGCGCTTTCTATCTCTTTAAGCGCTTCCTCCCTTATTTGCTCGTTCTTATCCATAATAAACAAATTCCTCCCTCTCGCGCTCTTGGCGCAGGTAAAATAAAAAAGGCCTTTCGCAAGGGACGAAAGACCGTGGTACCACCCTAATTTACTCTCAGATAAAGAGCCTTAATTATATAACGGCCTAACGACCGTCCCCGCCTACTGCATTTTTCAGCAGGGCCGCTCCAAAGTGAACTTCATCCGTCCCCCGCCCAGGCGCTTCCACCAAATACGCCATTCTCTTTAAAGCGAATAAAACAGACTACTTTTCTTTTTCCCAGCGTTTATTTTTTATTTTTAATATAATAACACATCCTTCCGCCCCGCGCAACCGGTTTTTGCATTTTTCTTAAACAAGGCCAAAGCTTCCGTCTGTCCCATCTCGTTTTCCACAAAAATCATCTATCGTTATAAAACAACTGCAACAGAGATAGCCTAAAGCATCTGCAATTTATTAATTTCAGCCAAACTTTTAACTTCTTCCATCTTTTCTTCAGGAAAATTTTTGTCCAACGCGTTCTTTCCTATTAGGCTTGCTTTACTCGTTGAAATATAGAATCAATCATTCGTGGAAATGAACAAGCCATTTCGTCCAATGATAAGTTTAACTTCTTCTTAAGAAAACAACCAAAGATATAAGAACGCAGGCAATGATCGATGTAATCATTCACAGATTTCTCTGACCTGCCATCCACTTCTATCCCTATGTCTTTAAGAGAAATCTTGATTTGCGTATTATAGGCACTAACCATTTCTCTTGCCGCCTTGTCAATCACGGCATCACAGTCTTCCATTCTGGCGTTTTTCTGTATTCGGGTCGAGCACAAAATGCGTCCGCCTTCTTTTGTGAAGCGATCTATGATAAAAATACTATGCGGAACATGAAAATGCAGGAATTTACTGCAAAAAGAGATTTGATTCCGATAAACAAGGCTTTCATAAATTCCCGCGTTATGTTCCTGATCATATTGCTCAGAGGCAGCCTTGAACATTTCGTTAAACAGAGCCACGCACATGATGCCCTGTTTCAGCCGTTCGATATCTTCCGGTGTGCCGTCAAAACGAAGGGGAGAAAGTTCCTTCAGGCACGCTGTCAATTTCGGGTAATGCCCGTCATTGCACAGAAACGCGGCTGTTCCCTGAAAATATTTTCCCGTACCGTCCCCGCGGGTTTCCAGTTCTGCCCTTCCTTCGCCAGCGCCGCTTTCATCCTTTTTCCTATAATACCGCCGTTCCGGTGAGGCGGCATATGAACGCCCGATCAGCCAGATTTTGTCTGCCAGCCGATTTGGTTCGCCCCACGGATTATTTTTCGGTTCGCACATATCATAAAGGATTTGATTGCCGAATGTGTTTTTTCGGTTATACCTCTGAAATCCCTGAAGCAGCCCGGTCAGGGCGTTTTCTACCGATTTGATGCTGTCCATCTGCAGTCCTCCTAAAAATTGATAGTGGATATTGAGTGAACACGGTCGAATAGCGGCAGGCACCCCCCCTGCCGCTATTCAGTCTCTACTGTTTAGTTTGCTTTATTTTTCTGAGTAACACCGTTTACTCATATTGTTGTTACGTTACAGCTTACTGTTTAATCCAATCCACAGTATAATAGTTCACGGTTACGGTGATGGGGTATTCATTATAATCAGGCGACATCCAAGGCCATTCTTTAATAGTAACATTTCCTCTCCAACTTCCTACCATCGCAGTTGCAGCAATACTCTGATTAGATAAATCACAATAAATGTGTGCCTGAATTGTATTAACGCCTGCATCCTCTGAACCATATGTATTAAAATCCGTTCCTCCCACAATACAACTGTTTATCAGATACCCTTTTTCCCCCGAATAAGTGAAAGAGACTTTTGGCGATGTATGCCAAGAACTGGGATTAGGCAAAGTGGCACTTTTTAGCCCGGAATTATAAAACGCATATTTTTCTATGAGGGTTACATTTTCGGGAATATTAATAAACGATAACGAAGTGCATCCACTGAATGAATAGCTTCCTATAGTTTTTAGTGAATTTGGAAACACTACTTGTTGTAATGCGGTCAAGTTTTCAAAGCCATTATCTATAATTTCTGTAACCGCTTTCCCGTTATGTGTATCGGGAATTTCGATTACAGCAACATCTTTAGCTCCTTCTCCGGCCTTAACGCCATATGTACCATCGGACAATTCAACATATATCAAAATGTCTTCGCTGCTATCAGCTCCGCTTCCAACGCTTCCCAAATTCTGGTTTGTGCCGTCGGTATAATATACTACCAGTTCACCTGCGTCGTTAATTTCCATATGGTCAATTCCGCGGCCGGCATCGCCCTTGTCGCCTTTATCCCCCTTTTCGCCCTGCGGGCCTTGTGCGCCTGTCGCGCCGGTTTCACCCTGCGGACCCTGCGCGCCCGTTGCGCCTTGCTCGCCCTGCGGGCCCGTTGCGCCGGTATCCCCTTTATCCCCCTTATCCCCCTTGGGACCTTTGACATTGCCCAGATTGAATACGGAATTGTCAGTCAGGGTGACGCTCAGTTCGCCTGCGGTGGAAAGGGTCACGGTCTTTATGCCTACTCCGTCCTCGCCGTCAGCCCCAGACGCGCCGTCAGCGCCGACGACATTGCCGAGATCGGCGGTCTGCCCGTTTGAATAGGTCAGCACCAGATGTCCCGAAGCATTGATTTCTGATTTGGCAATGCCGATGCCGTCCGCTCCTTTTACATTGCCCAGCTGAAGCAATGTGCCGTTTGTCAATTCTACATTCAGCGCGCCTTGGGCAGTAATGGTGACGTTGGCAATGCCGACGCCCTGTTCGCCTCTGTCGCCCTTTTCACCTTTGGCCCCATCCTGTCCAACAATGCGGCCAAGGTTGATACTGTCAGAATTGGAAAAAGTCAAAATCAGTTCGCCGTCATGGTTGATGTCCGCCGCAGAAATACCAATGCCGTCTTGACCCGCTGCACCCGTATCTCCCTTATCACCCTTTTCGCCCTGGGCCCCATCCTGTCCGTCTTCGCCGACTACTACGCCAAGGTTCTCAGATTCGCCGTTAGAATAGGTAACAATAAGCTCACCGGCCTCATTGATTTCTGTCTTGGCAACCCCAATGCCGTCTTTGCCGTCTTCGCCCGCCGCGCCGGTATCGCCTTTGTCTCCCTTTTCGCCCTGCGCGCCGTCTTTACCGACTACAACGCCAAGATTGGCGGTTTTGCCGTCCGAGTAGGTGATAACCAGCTCACCGGCCTCGTTAATTTCCGTATTGGCAACTCCTATGCCGGCTTCGCCCTGGATACCCTGCTCACCCTGCTCGCCTTTGTCGCCCTTTGCCCCGACTACAGCGCCGAGATTAACACTGTCACCGTCCGAATAAGCAATCACCAGTTCTCCGAACTCGTTGATGGATGCCCCGGAAATACCCACGCCGTCTTCACCGGCAGCGCCTGTTGCTCCCGTATCTCCCTTTTCGCCTTTGATATTGCCCAAATTCAGGGTAGTGCCGTTTGTCAGGGCAATTTGCAGTTGGTTGTCTTCTGTGATATCAATCGCGCGGATACCGACGCCGTCTTCTCCCTTTTCTCCCTGCTCACCTGTGGCTCCGGTATCTCCCTTGTCTCCCTTGTCTCCCTTTTCACCCTGTATACCCTGTGCGCCGACCACAACGCCGAGATTTTCCACGCGGTTATCCGAATAGGTGAGCACCAGTTCGCCTTTTTGGTTAATTTCAGATTTGGTTACGCTGATGCCATCCTTACCCGCCGCGCCGGTGTCCCCCTTGTCACCCTGCGCGCCGGTTGCACCGGCATCGCCTTTATCGCCCTTGGCCCCAATAACATTTCCAAGATTATCACGCTGGCCGTTGGAATAAGAAAGCACCAGCTCACCAGTGGAGGTGATCTCCGCACCGGTCACGCTTATTCCATTTGTACCTGAAGCGCCAGTGTCGCCCTTGTCGCCCTTTTCACCCCGCGCTCCGACAACAACGCCAAGATTGACCGCGCTGCCATCAGAGTACGCAAGAATTAGTTCGCCTTTGCCATTAATAGCAGAACTGACAACGCTTATGCCATCCTCCCCCTTCTCTCCTTGAGGCCCCTGCGCACCTGCTGCCCCTGCGTCGCCTTTATCGCCCTTGGCTCCAATAACATTTCCAAGGTTTGCAGTCTGTCCGTTTGTATAGGTCAATACCAGTTCGCCTTTGTCGTTTATAACAGAATCCGAAATCCCTACGCCAGCTTCTCCCGTGCTGCCAACAACCTTGTCCAGATTTACGCTGCTGCCATCCGAAAATTCCATAATAAGCTGTCCATCGGCATTAATATAAGCCCTGCTTACGCCTACGCCGTCCTTACCTGCTGCACCGGTTGCGCCGGTATCCCCTTTTTCTCCCTGCGCACCCGTTGCCCCAGCATCTCCCTTTTCTCCCTTCTCTCCATCCTTGCCGTCAGCGCCAACAGCTTTACCAAGATTAATTACACGTTCATCAGTCAAAGTAATAATCAGCTCACCTTTTTCAGAAAAGGCGGCCGTTTTTATTCCCGCAATATCCTGTTCTGCAGCAGCCTGGAGTGAAGAGGCCCATTCTTGTTCGGTTCCCGAATATCCGTTTTCCTTTGCAATGTCGTATGCCGATTTGCCTGTAAGAGATTGAAGCCAATCCTGCACTGTTCCTTCGTAGCCGTACTGCACAGCCAAGTCATATGCTGACAAACCATTTTCCACCTGAGTAATGGCCGGTACGCCCATATCCGTTCTGTGAACTATAATAGCCGATGCCAAAGCAATAGCCATCATAAGCAAAACAGCCAGAGTTGTCTTAAGAAATTTAACAGCTGTTCTCTTTTTTACATGTACATGCTTTTCCATTTCAATATACCTACCTTCATAATAAATTTCAGTTTTACAACATAAGAAGCATTATGTAATAAACGCGGACGGAAAAGAGAACGGGCGCAGATGCGGGAAAAGGACGATATGTAAATTAACTGAAAAATAAACGTGTTAAAACAGGCCTTTTAAAAATTCTTTGTTAAAAGGCTTATTTGTGCTGCGTAAAAAGCCGAATTTTTCTGAAAAATCAGTTTTTTATACCCAAAATATCTTGCATGCCTCAAGAAAGCATGATATAATTACATGAAAATATAAGGGTTGCCGCACTAGATATTACCCTGGAATACAACATAATGCTTCTTATGTACTCATCCGCTGCTCGGCAGCGGATTTTTTAATGCGAGCGTAAAACATGCTATATTATCAGACGCATGTTTTCCATTTGCCTGCGGTGCTCCGCACCGGTAGAGATAATATAAATACGAGTGGTATTGATGCTGGAATGTCCCAATATATCGGCAAGTTTGGCTATATCCTTTTCCAGGCTGTAAAATACGCGGGCAAAAAGGCGGCGCAGATTATGCGGGAAGACCTTTGCCGGATTTACGTTGGATTGAGCGCAAATGCCTTTCATCTCCCTCCAGATATTGGTGCGGCTTACAGGTCTGCCGGTGCGGGTAATAAATATCGCTCCCGATTTAATGCCCTGTTCCGCGGCATAGCTCAGCAGTTTTTTCCGCAATGCGCGTACAATGAAAACCGTCCTGGTTTTTCCTTTAAGAGAAACTGATACTTCGCCTCGCCTAACCGCCTCAACAGTTATAAATTGCAGCTCGCTTACGCGTATACCCGTACCACAGATGGTTTGCAATAAAAGATTAAGCCGCGTATTGCCTTTTTTTCGGGCCGTATCCGCAAGCCGCATATATTCCTCCCTTGTCAGTTCCTTTTCTCTAGGATAATAAACCGTTCTCTGTACCTTAACACTCTTAACCCTGAATTCCGTCCAGTTCAGAAAGGAAAACAGGCTGTTAAGGCTCGCCAGCATGGAATTGACGCTGCGGACAGAATAACCGCCGTTAATCAAATGCTCTTTATAAGCAACTACCGCTTCCTTTGTAACGATTATGTCCGCACAGAAAAGGGCAAAGCTGCGTGCATCCCGCAGATACTTCCCGATAGTATTCGCACTTTTTTCTTCTCTTTGGAGATATGCTTCAAATGCGCATATTATTTTTTTAGTTAAAATACACTCTCCTATTTTTATTCACCTCCCCATTAACCTTTTTCATTCTATCTGAAAATCAGGCTTAAGTATCAGCATTCTGCAAAATACCGATATAATAAAGGCATAATACAGAAGGAAATTGTACATCCTTGCGTTAAGCAATACCGCTTAAAACTATTTTGAAATGTTTCATAAATCATATATTTCTTATGTACAGAATTAACTCAGCCGCTCCGCAAAAAACAGTCTGCCCTCGCAAATTTTGCTTTACAAAAGCATTGCGCGATGCTATTATATATTAACTAAATGTTAGAGGTGCGTATTTAATTAGTAGCCTGTCCCAGGGCGCACGGCCCGATGAAGCCAGGCAAAAGGTAACTACGCCGAAAGAACCGTGTTGTGCGGCGCGGCTCTTGGTTGTGCAGCAAACAGCTGCCCGACTGTCATCCTTGCCGATGGAGTGCTAACTGCCATAGAGAGCATTTTTGCAGCTAAGGTATTATTGCAGCGTAACGGTAAGGGTTATTCTGCATTATTTTTTTAATGAGGGGATATATATATGAAGAATTACAATGTTGCCATTATAGGCGCTACCGGAATGGTAGGTCAGCGCTTTATAACCTTAATGGAAAGCCATCCCTGGTTCAATGTAACCGCTTTGGCAGCCAGCCCCCGCTCGGCCGGAAAAAAATATTCCGAAGCAGTGGGGAAAAAATGGAGCATGACCTGCCCCATACCCGAATATGCCAAGGATATGACTGTGCTGGATGCCCAGGCGGATATGAAAAAGATAGCAGGCATGGCTGATTTTGCTTTCTGCGCAGTAGATATGAAAAAGGAAGAGATACGCGCTCTGGAAGAAGCCTATGCGCGCCTTGAATGCCCCATAATCTCAAATAACAGTGCCCACAGGGGCACGCCCGACGTTCCCATGATAATACCTGAGCTTAACGCGGACCACGCCCGCGTCATTCCCTTCCAGCGCAGACGGCTGGGCACCAAGCGGGGATTTATAGCGGTTAAATCCAACTGTTCCCTGCAAAGCTATGTGCCCGCGCTGTATCCTTTAAATTCTTTCGGCGTAAAGGAAGCGGTTGTATGCACATATCAGGCCATTTCGGGCGCAGGCAAAACCTTTGAGAGCTGGCCTGAAATGGTGGATAATGTTATACCCTATATCGGAGGAGAAGAAGAAAAATCCGAACAGGAACCCATTAAAATTTGGGGCGAAATTAAGGACGGCAAGATTGTAAACGCTCAATATCCTCAGATTACCGCCCAGTGCATACGCATACCTGTCACGGACGGGCATACCGCAGCTGTATTCGTGCGCTTTGAATCCAAGCCCTCAAAGGAAGAGATTTTGAACTTATGGGCAAGCTTCAAGGGCCGCGCACAGGAATTGGAGCTGCCCAGCGCGCCCAAGCAGTTCCTGCATTATTTTGAAGAAAACGACCGTCCTCAGATTAAATCTGAAAGGATGCTGGAAAACGGAATGGCCATATCCATAGGCCGTCTGCGCGAGGACAGCCAGTACGACTATAAATTTGTCTGCATGTCCCACAACACCCTGCGGGGAGCGGCCGGAGGAGCGGTGCTTATGGCTGAATTACTCTGCGCCGAAGGTTATATGGACTGATCAAGCTTCCTGAAAACCCTTCTGTTTTGAGAAGTAACTGGCTGAAGGGATATCTTGTACTTAATTAAAAACGTTAGGCTGTATAAAGCAAGAGGCACCGCCTCTGGAAAGGGAAAAAATGACTAAGCCTTTATTTAACGGAGCCTGTACCGCATTAATAACACCGTTTACTGAAAACGGAATTGATTTGCCGGCTTTTGAAAAGCTTATAGAAAACCAGGTGCAATCGGGCATACAGGCGCTGGTAGTTTTGGGTACGACCGGCGAGCCTGCAACCATGTCCGCCCAGGAAAAAAAGCTGGCAATAGAATGCTGCGTGAGCACGGTTGCGGGAAGAGTGCCGGTAATTGCCGGGGCAGGCAGCAATAATACGGCTGCGGCTGCGGAGGCGGCCGTTCTGGCCCGTACTCTTAAAGCGGATGCCGTTTTAGCCGTAACCCCCTACTATAATAAATGTACCCCCAAAGGGCTGCACGCACATTACGAGGCGATAGCTTCAGCCGGCCTGCCCGTTATAATTTATAACGTGCCCGGACGCACAGGCTTAAATATTACTCCCGCCGTTCTGGAAAGCCTGTCGGATATTTCAGGACTGGTCGCAATTAAAGAAGCCAGCGGCAGCATAGACCAGCTGACAGATATGCTCTCCCGCTGCGGGGACCGCTTTACCTTCTATTCAGGAGAAGACGGCCTCACCCTTCCCATGCTGGCTCTTGGGGCCCAGGGCGTAATATCAGTGGCTTCAAATATTCTCCCTGCAGACATGCAAAAGCTCTGCGAGCTGTTCTTCAGCGGAGAAGTCGCCCAGGCTGCCCAGCTTCAGATTAAGCTTTATCCTCTTATAAAAGCGTTATTCTGTGAAGTGAACCCAATACCTGTTAAAACAGCGGCTTCCCTTATGGGCATTTGCAGTTCGGCTTTAAGGCTTCCCCTGACCCAAATGGAAGAATCCAACCGCGGCCGGCTTGTTGCAGCCATGCGTGAATACGGCATAAATATTTAAATTCTTAATGGCTGTCCTCTCCGGCGCGGGCCGCCATAATTTTAAAAGCCGGAGAAAGGCGGAATTATGCAGCCTGTAAGAATAATACTGAGCGGATGCTCCGGAAAAATGGGACGTGCAATAACCGAACTGGCGCAGGCCCGCCAGGATATAAAGATTGCTGCGGGAATAGATAAATTCCCGTCCTCCTGTACTTATCCCGTTTTTCCCAATTTTACCCAACTCAATACTGACGGAGATGTGATAATTGATTTTTCACGCCCCGATATGCTCTCCTCCCTGCTGGAATATGCGGTCAAAAACAATATGCCCGCCGTGCTTGCTACAACAGGCTACAACGAGGAACAGCTTAAGGAGATAAAACAAGCCAGCCAGAGCATCCCTCTGTTTATGTCGGGCAATATGTCCTTAGGCGTCAACCTTATGATAAGCCTGCTTAAAACAGCTACTAAAATCCTGAAGGATACCTTTGATATAGAGATTATAGAAAAACACCACAACCAGAAAGTAGACGCCCCAAGCGGAACGGCCTTAATGATGGCGGATGCAATAAACAACTCAGCCGGAGGAAATATGCAATACATCTATGACAGGCACCCTCTTTCCCAAAAGCGCGGAAAAGAAGAGCTTGGCATACATTCAGTCCGCGGCGGCACTATTGTCGGAGAACACACCGTTATTTTTGCCGGAGCGGACGAATGCCTGGAAATAACCCATAGGGCGCAGTCCCGCGGCATATTTGCCGCCGGAGCGTTAAGCGCGGCTAAATTTTTAATAAACAAAGCCCCCGGCATATACAATATGGACGATTTGATATCAGATTCTGCAAATACAAAGTGTTAGTGTGCAGCAATGCGCCGCTGCCAGAAAATTTGCCCGTTTTCTGTGTTATCCTCAGTTGATGTACGCTCCTCTGCCCCATCTGTATTGAAAACAGGCAAATTTTCATATGCCGAAACCACAGAGTCAAAAATGATTGACTTTGAGTCTCTTTAAGGCACAGAAACAGTACCGGGCAGACGCACATGGTGGAAATGGAACACGGCAGTAACGCAGATCCGGCAATTTAGGGCCGCATTATCCTTTGTATACTAACGCTAACTGAAGCATAATTATAATAAATATTAAAAGAAAGGATGTAATTATGGATTATATAAACGAGACTTTGAAAACACCGGTATTCGGAGAATATGACGTTGTTGTCGCAGGCGCGGGACCCGCTGGGGTCTGCGCAGCCATAGCCGCGGCCCGCAACGGCGCAAAAACCCTGCTTATAGAGCGTTACGGTTTTTTGGGCGGCATGTGGTCGGCAGGCTTTATAATTCCATTGTTTGACTTTGAGAATAAGCATTACATTGTAACCGAAATTGTCGATGAGCTGAAAGCGCGCGGAGGCTGGGGCGGATATTATGACATAGCTTTTGATTTTGAAATCATGAAAAAGCTGCTGGATGATATGGTAACGCAGAGCGGCGCGCAGATACTCTTCCATACTTTCCTGGCAGGAGCCTACTGCGAGGGCGAGGACGTAAAGGGAGTATTTATCCAGAATAAAAGCGGACGCAGCCTGGTTAAGGCCAAAGTGGTAATAGACTGCACCGGCGACGGCGACATCGCCGCTTCAGCAGGAGTTCCCTTCACTATGGGACGGGAGAGCGACAACCTCTGCCAGCCCGTAACCTGCATGTTCATGCTGGGCAATATAGAATATATGCAGCCTCATTATTATTCTATAAGGGACGCGGTAATAGAAGCCAGCAAAGCCTGCGGCATTCCCTTTGAATTTTCCTATAAGCGGCCCTTTGTTTTACAGCTTCCCAACTGCAAGCGCTGCGTAGTGATGTGGAACCATGTGCGCAAAAAGCCCCCGACTGACGCCGTAGCTTTCAGCGAAGCCGAACTGGAATCCCGCGAAGAAATACACAGAATATTTGATTATATAAAGAAAAATGTACCCATGTTTAAGGATGTGGAACTTATAGCTATAGCGCCTCAGACGGGTGTGCGCGAAAGCCGGCACATACACGGGCTTTATACGCTGGAAACAGACGAATGCGTTCATGGCGCTCAATTTGAGGACGGCATATGCGATGTAGCCTTCAGCATGGATTTGCACCTGCCCGATAAGGACGAACAGGAAAATATACACCTGGAAGCGCCCTATCAGATACCCTACCGCTGTTTGGTGCCGGTAAACAGAAACGGCTTGCTGGTAGCGGGCAGATGTATTTCGGGCACCTATGAAACCAACGGCTCATACAGAGTTACCGGCGACTGCATGGCAACGGGCCAAGCCGCAGGAGCAGCAGCAGCGCTGGCCGTTAAGCAAAATGTAAACGTCCGGGACGTGGACATACACCAGCTGCGCAAAATAGTGGGAATGGAATAAAAATAACCAAAAGGAGCCTGGAATATGATAGATTACAAATATGACACCCAGCTGCTTATAGAAGGCAAGGATTTGGACGAAGATGCCATAAACAAATACTTTACAGAGCATTTTGACGGAGACTGCCTGCTGGCCGTAGGCGACAGCGAACTTATAAAAATCCATTTTCACACCAACGAACCCTGGAAGGTGCTTGAATACTGTGCAAGCCTGGGCGAAATATACGATATAGTTGTAGAAGATATGGACAGGCAATCCAGAGGGCTTCAGGGATAAATAATACTTGCCGGATATTTTAATCCGGCATTTTATTTTATAGGTCAGGCTTGTGTTTAAAAATAAAGCATCTGGCTTTTATTGCAGCAACCAAAGCATCGGATCTTTTACCAGCGGGCGCCGGAAAAAGCCGCCGCGGCGTTTGGCAGGCGAAGCCTGCCTGGCCGGGCACGGCCCGGCCGGC
>URYI01000038.1 GCA_900552055.1 uncultured Eubacteriales bacterium
GCCCAGACAGGCTTCAGCCTGTCCAAGAGCCGCCCCCGCCCCCTTTAATTTATCCGCCGCCGTAAAAACCAGCCTTCCAGCCAGCGGAATTTACCCGTTTGCATTGTCATATTCTGCAATCAGATTCAAACTATTTCAAATCAATTATAATTCTAAATAAGTAAATCTTTTTCTTCTTCATATTCTTCATCTGTGATTTCCCGCTGCATTTCATTTATAAGCTCCAATCGGATTTCTTCTATTTTGTCTTGCAGCGCTTTTTCTGTATCAGCAATTTTATAGTTGAACATTAAATCTTCGGCACCGCATCTGTCATATCCATATTCTTTATTTGTCCGCTTTATGTGGTCTTTTATAACTTGCAGATGTTCTTCCAGAATATCAATCCTTTCATTATACTTCTGCTCATCAACCTCTCGAATTTTTTGTTCTACCATTTCTCTTGTATCCATAACACCGCTTTCTCCTAATTATTAAATATAGCATTTCTTATGAACTATTAATTAGTTTTTGCCTCCGCAATCAGACTTACCAGCCGGGTATTGACGCTCTGCTATAAACAGCCCCTAATTCATCAAAGCTCTGAAAACACATCTACCTGTATATCAGTCTGGTTAAGCAATTCCTGCGCAAATTCATCAGGATAGGGATATTTATATACTATTCTCGCTATGCCTGCATTTATAATAAGCTTGGTGCATATGGTGCAGGGCTGGTGAGTGCAGTAAAGAGTGGCGCCCTCAACGCTTACACCCAGTTTAGCGGCTTGAATAAGCGCGTTTTGCTCAGCGTGTATGGCATAGCACAGCTCATGCCGGGTGCCTGAAGGTATGCCTAATTTATCCCGCAGGCATTCTCCCCTCTCCGCGCATGAAAGCAGTCCGGCCGGCGCGCCGTTATAGCCCGTGGTAAGAATGCGTTTATCCCTCACGATAACCGCGCCTATATTCCTGCCGCTGCGGTAACAGCTTGACCAGCTCCCCACCATCTCAGCCATTTCCATGAACCGCGCGTCCCATTTATTCATTTGCCTGCGCCTCTTTCTTAAATAAAATCTAATTTTATTTATTTTACAGCATATTCCGCAGTTTAGCAACCGCTGTGAACGGGTATAATAGATTTTGCGTGTAAAACCTAGCTTTTTAAAGATTTCGAGAGATATTTTGGAATAATCAGATTTAATCGTTAAAAACAGCTTCAGGTTCGGTTTGCTAATAAAAGGCAATGTGCATATTATAAGCTTGTTAGCACTCGAAGCTTAAGAGTGCTAAATATAAAGGAGGGAATTATCAATATGAAGATAAGACCGTTGTTTGACAGAGTAGTTATTAAGAGCATAGACAGCGAAGAAACCACCAAGAGCGGCATCGTGCTGCCCGGCGCGGCAAAGGAAAAGCCCCAGATGGCCGAAGTTATAGCCATCGGCCCCGGCGGAAACGTGGACGGCAAAGAGATAGTTATGCAGGTTAAAGTGGGCGACAAAGTGCTTTACAGCAAATATGCCGGCAACGAGGTTAAGCTGGACGGAACCGAATATATCGTTATCCGTCAGAGCGACATTCTGGCTGTTGTAGAATAATTTTAAGGAGTGATTTATCATGGCAAAGCAGTTTAAATATGGCGAGGAGGCTCGCCGCAGCCTGGAAAAGGGCGTAAACGTACTGGCGGATACCGTCAAAATAACCTTAGGGCCTAAGGGCCGCAACGTAGTTCTTGATAAGAAATACGGCTCTCCTCTTATCAATAACGACGGTGTTACCATCGCTAAGGAAATAGAGCTGGAAGATCCCTTTGAGAATATGGGCGCCCAGCTGGTTAAAGAAGTTTCGGTTAAGACAAATGACGTCGCGGGAGACGGCACCACCACTGCCGCCGTGCTGGCTCAGGCCATCTTCCACGAGGGCGTTAAGAACATAGCGGCCGGCGCCAATCCCATGGTGCTGCGCAACGGCATTATGTCTGCCGTAGACGTGGCTGTGGACAGCTTAAAGAGCATTTCCAAGCCCATTGAGAGCAAGACGGCTATTTCTCAGGTTGCCGCCATTTCGGCCAGCGACGACGCTATCGGCGAATTAATAGCCGACGCTATGGAAAAGGTAGGCAAAGACGGCGTCATCACTGTTGAAGAATCCAAGACCATGAAAACCGACCTCTCCATAGTAGAGGGCATGCAGTTTGACCGCGGCTATGCTTCGGCCTATATGGTAACTGATACCGATAAGATGGAAGCGATTCTGGATAATCCCCTTATCCTTATAACCGATAAAAAGATAAGCAATATTCAGGAGATTCTGCCCATCCTTGAGCAGGTTGTACAAGCAGGCCGCAAGCTGCTTATTATAGCTGAAGAGGTTGAGGGCGAAGCCCTGGCTACATTGGTAGTAAATAAAATCCGCGGCACCTTCACCTGCGTGGCTGTTAAGGCTCCCGGCTTCGGCGACCGCAGAAAGGCCATGCTCCAGGATATAGCCATCCTGACCGGCGGCCAGGTAATCTCAGAGGAAATCGGCCTTGAGCTTAAGGAAGCCACTATGGACATGCTGGGCACCGCCCGTCAGGTAAAGGTAGATAAGGACAACACCACCATCGTGGAAGGCGCAGGAAGCAGCGAGGAAATCAAAGCCCGCGTCAACTCCATTAAGGCTCAGATTGAAGAGACCACCAGCGACTATGACCGTGAAAAACTTCAGGAGCGCCTTGCCAAACTGGCCGGCGGCGTAGCGGTTATCAACGTAGGCGCCGCTACCGAAGTGGAAATGAAAGAGCGCAAGCTGCGCATAGAGGACGCCCTTGCAGCCACCCGCGCGGCGGTTGAAGAAGGAATTGTTCCCGGCGGCGGCACCTCCTTTATCAGCGCTATAAAGGCTGTACGCGCTCATGCCGAAACCCTCTCCGGCGATGAAAAGACCGGCGCGCTCATTATTGCCCGCGCTCTGGAAGAGCCCATCCGTCAGATTGCGGCTAACGCCGGCGTAGACGGTGCGGTTGTTGTGGATAAGGTTATAAATAACGGCAGCGTAGGCTTTGGCTACGATGCCAAGAAAGGCGAGTACTGCGATATGGTAGCCAAGGGCATAATCGACCCGACCAAGGTAAGCCGCAGCGCCCTTCAGAACGCCGCCAGCGTTTCCAGCGTAATGCTTACAACCGAGTGCCTGGTTGCAGATATCCCCGCGCCTGAACCGGCGGCTCCCGCGCCTCAGGGCGGAATGGGCGGAATGTATTAATCCGTCACTGCTTAATATTCAAAATTCTAGAAGCCTCTGCCCCGTCAAACGACATGGGCGGAGGCTTTTTATTTTGTTATCTGATTTAGACCTTCCCGCTTTATTAAGTATCTTAATAAATGTGCCTTGCTTTTTCAGTATGTTAGCTTTAGCGCACAAGGGATAACGCGCCTCATCCGGGAAAATCGGCCTGTTTTCTGCGTTATCCGCAGTTGCCGTTCTCCCCTCCTTTCTCGTCTGCTTTGAAAGCAGGCCAATTTTCCCGGATGAGGCCGAAGCGTCAAAAATGTAATGAATAGCGTCCCCAAAAGGCAGGAAACGGCATGCGCCGGGCGTACATAGAGCGGACGCAGCCTCCGCAGGGCTGAAAACCAACCGTTTTGTATGTACTAACTAAACACTATTTATAACGCTATTTATGTTGAAAAATGTTTTATGTCCTATCTGCTTTTATACAGCGTTCAAGAAAGTAAAATTATTTTATTTACAGTATTGAATTTCCACCCCGTATATGCTATAATGCCCAAAAATTAAATTAGACAATGCAATCAGAAAGTAACGCGCCTCAAAAGGAGTGATTTGCCTTTTTGCCGCGCAGCCGTCCTTAAAATACTCCGGTATTTCCGCGTCCGGCCGCTTATATGAGCCAAAAAAACGCCTTCTTCGCGGGAAAAGATTTTTACATAAAATACCCGTTGACGGCCGAAAGAAGCGAATCAGGATATAGCCGGCGCTTTGCCGGAACCGCGCAGCAAAGCGGGCATAGCATTCCCGTAAAAATCCCCTGTGCTTTAATTGTATTGTATAATAGGAGGAACAGCTATGGAATATTCAGTAATTCCGCAGCCCCGTAACATAAGCCTGGGAAATGGCATGCTCAGACTGGGCACAATCAGCGGGGATTTTTTTCAAAGCCAGGCAACCTTCAGGCAATATCTCGCCGCTATGCATAATATCCAGCCAGATGCGGACGGCCTCCCTGTCAGGGTAAGGGCCAGCGAGCAGCTTAAGGCTGAAAGCTATGAAATAAGCTGCTCGGAAAAGGATATAATCATATCCGCCGCCGATTTAAAGGGCGCGCACCACGCCTTTGCCACGCTGCTGCAATTATCCAGAGCGTCGGACGGACATGTTTATATTCCCTCAGCAGAAATAAAAGACGCGCCTGACTGCCCGTACCGCGGGCTGATGGTGGACGTTGCCCGGTGCGAACACGATATTAAATTTCTATACGACTATATAGACGTTTGCTATTACTATAAATTGGCCTATCTGCAGATACATTTTACCGAGGACAAAGCCTTCACCCTGCCCATAGGGCGTTATGAAAAGCTTAACGACAAATATTTTTATACTAAAGACCAGCTCATGCAGCTTAACCAATATGCCTTTGAACGCGGCATAACCCTCATACCCGAAATGGACGTACCCGGGCACAGCCTGTCCTTTATGCGCAATTATCCCGAAATTTTCGGAACGGGCAGCGTGCTGCCTGCGGATGAAGCGGTTTTTGACGCCCTGGGCGAATGCTTTAAAGAAATTGCTCAGCTTTTCCCCTATTCCCCCTATATACATATCGGCGGAGACGAAGCCAAAATTGACGGCTGGGAAAGCTGCGAAAAAACCCAGCGCTACTGCGCGGCCCACAATATAGACGGACTGCAGCATCTATACGCGCATTACGTGCAGCGCTGCGCCAAAATGGTCTTTAATCTTGGCCGCACGCCTATAGTATGGGAGGGCTTCCGCGAGGAGTACAATTACCTTATCCCCAAGGATACACTGGTTATAAGCTGGGAAAATTATTACCAAACGGCCGACAAATTAGCGGATGCCGGCTTTACCCTCATAAACTGCTCCTGGAAGCCTTTATATATAGTCTCCCCTTCCATAAGCTGGACGGCAGGCGAAATCCTCCAATGGGACACTCACCAATGGGGGCACCAATGGGAAATGTCCGCCGCCTATCACGGCCTGAGGATAGAGCCCAGCGCCAACGTGCTGGGCGGACAGATGTGCGCATGGGGAGATATCCTCGCCGATTACGCAGACGCCCTTAAAGGCTGTATGGAGGAATATGACTTGATCCTGGGCCGTATAGGCGCCCTCTCGCAGCGCACCTGGCGCCTGGAGCAAGTCAGCAGCCCTTCAGACTGGGAAACTGCATATGAAAAGCATACGCAGGCGCTGAGAAAGCTTCTGCGCGCCGGCAAAATATAGACTTTAAAAGCTACAACTCCATAAAACCATTCCAAACCGGGAGGCCGGCAATGATACACAGACATTGCGCCTCCCTCTTTTTGGATATTTGATAATATATAAATGCTGTGTTGGCCGCACTATATTGCCTGCAAGGCATAAATATGATAAAATATGCCGCGGAGGTAATGAATATGGAAATCAGAGTTCTTAGGTATTTTCTAACTGTTGCGCAGGAGGAAAACATAACCAAAGCCGCTAATGCCCTTCATATAACCCAGCCCGCACTCAGCCGCCAGATTGCGCAAATGGAGGAGGAAATGGGCGTCCGGCTTTTTGAAAGAAGCACGCGCAGGCTAACGCTGACAAACGAAGGCCTTTTACTGCGCCGCCGGGCGGAAGAAATTCTGGAACTTGTTGATAAAACCCAAAAGGAGCTCGCTGTGCAGGAAGAACTCATTGAAGGAACGGTTTGCATAGGCTGCGGGGACCTGGCAGCCGTGCAGGCCCTGCCTGAATTGTTCCGCGCTTTTAATCAGCGCTATCCGGCAGTCTCCTTTGATTTATATACCGCTACCGCCGATTATGTAAAAGAGCGCATGGATTTGGGCCTGACCGACGCGGGACTGCTGCTGGAGCCCATAAATATAGAGAAATACGATTATATCCGCTTAAACCGCAAAGAACAATGGGTAGCAGTAATGACTCCCGATTCTCCTTTGGCAAAACTATCAAAAATCCGTCCCTCTGATCTTAAGAACCTTCCCCTCATCCTGCCCAGGCGGGAAAATATTAAAAGCGAGCTGGCCGGCTGGTTTGGAAAGGATTTTTCAAAGCTGAACATATTGTTCACCTCAAATTTGCCCTCCAGCAGCTCAATTATGGTATACGGCAGGCTGGCATACGCCATTGTCATACAGGGCTCCATCGCCTTTTGGGATAAAGAAAAAATTATCTGCCGCCCTCTTGACCCGCCTTTAACGGCGACCAGCGTGCTGGCCTGGAAACGCAGGCAGCCCCTTTCTCCGGCGGCCTCCAAATTTATAGATTACGCAAGGACCATCCTTCAGGCCCAAAGCGCAGAAACAGCACAATAAATATTAAAATCCTGTGCAAAATACTTTGAATGAGGGATACTCCCCTCCAAAGCAGTTAAGCTAAAATAAGGCTTCCAAACCGCACCCAGCCGTGCTATAATATCAATATACGCCGGTCAAATTCCCCGAAAACTATTAATTACAGCGGCGGGAGGTTTTATTTATGCAATACCGAAAACTGCCTCACGGCAATGAAGAAATAAGCATACTGGGCATCGGAACAAGCTCCATAGGCATGGCCGGGCAAAGTGAAATTGAAAAAACAGCGGCTCTGGCTCTGGAAAGCGGCATAAATTATTTTGATATGGCCTCGTCTGACGCGCATCCCTTTGAGGTCTTTGGCCGGGCAGCAGCGGGCAGACGGGAAAACGTATATTTCCAGATTCATTTCGGCGCGGATTACCAGAGCGGGAAATACGGCTGGACAACAAATCTGGATACAATAAAGCGCTCGGTTGACTGGCAGCTCAAAGCGCTTGGAACTGACTACATAGATTTCGGCTTTTTTCACTGCATTGACGAAGAAACCGATTGGCTCAAGGCTTTTTCGGGCGGACTGTGGGATTATATGCAAAAACTTAAGGCGGATAAAACCATAAGGCATATCGGGCTTTCCTCCCACACCCCCCAAATAGCTCACATGGCTCTGGATGCCGGGATCCTGGATATGCTGATGTTCAGCATAAATCCGGCCTATGATTATGAGACAAACGGGGAATACGCTATAGGCGGCGCCATTGAAAGACAGAGCCTCTATAAAAGATGCGAAGCAGAAGGGGTTGGCATTTCAGTTATGAAAGCCTTTTCGGGCGGACAGCTGCTGGACTCAAGGACTTCCCCATTTAAAAAAGCGCTCACCCAGTACCAATGCATCCAGTACGCGCTGGACAGGCCCGGAGTGCTGACCGTACTGCCCGGAATACGCGGCCAAAAGGATTTAAAGCGTATTCTCGGCTTTTTAGAAGCTTCTCCTGAAGAAAAGGACTATTCAATCCTTGCAAACTTTACCCCCGGAAAAATAGACGGCGCCTGTGTTTACTGCAACCATTGCCAACCCTGCCCGGCCGGTCTGGATATAGGGCTGATTAATAAATACTATGATTTGGCTCAGGCCGGCGACCAATTAGCGAAAAGCCATTACGCCCAGCTGGAAAAAAAGGCCGAGAACTGCATTAACTGCGGCCACTGCACCCTGCGCTGCCCCTTCCATGTGAGCCAGGCCGAGCGCATGCAGGAGATATGCGCTTATTTCGGCCAATAAAGCCATATTTCTTTTAGAATAAAAGGCTCCGGGCAGTAACATTAATGGCCGGCCATACTGAATTTCCGTTTCAGGAGGAATGCATTTGCCATCTGAACATGCCGCAGTAAAACTGAAGAGAGTCCTGCGCGGCCTGAAACCCGTCCAAAGAGGCAATAAACTTGAAATTCCCACGCTTACGGCGTGGCGCTTTGCAGAAAGTTCTGCTTTTTACCCTCCGGCATTAAAGCTTCAGCCTAACAAAAAAATGATATGTATTAAACGCAGGACACTTGCCTGCGTTAAAAAACAGAAATATCCGGTCCGCACCAGCCTCAAGCCGAATAACAGAACTATAAAGCGCAGCGGGCATGGTCTGAGAGATATACGCAGCACCAGCCCCCTGCCAAATAACAGAGCTGCCAAGCCTCCCGCCAAGCGCCTGACGGAACGCACCGCATCACCGGCCTCAAGCCAAATAGCAGAGTTGCAAAAACGCCGGCGCATGGCTTGAGCGTCCGATGCGCCGCCCGACCCAGGCCGGAAGCTTTATAGATGCCGTTCAAAACCTAAATAAGCATAAATAGCAGAGAGATAAAAAGCTAAAACATGCATTTTAACAATTTACAAACATATTTTAAGCAATTCAAAAACACCGCTCGGTTAAAATCATAACATAAGCAGATTAAAGGGTGAATTTTTAACTGTCCCGGCTTTTGGAAAAATCATACCAATTTACATCGGGAGGGAAATAAAAGGGGCAGAAAAGCAAAATATGCCGCCTGCAGCCGCACGTTCTCTGGCCAATTAAGGGGAGCTATGCTATAATACGGATAATGCCAACACTCAAGGGATAACGCGCCGCAGCCGGAAAATTGCCTGTTTTCCGCGTTATCCTCATTTACAGGGTTTGGTACGCTCCTCTCGTCCGCCCTGAAAACAGACAAATTGCCAAAAAGCTTGAGCCTTAGGCCGCAGAGCCGAAAATGCTCTGATTTTTCCGCAAGGCGCGCTGATTTGCCTCCCCGCAGGGCGCCCTGGAGATATGCAAAGGGGGCGCACTCAGCTAAAAGCAGCACGGCCGGGAGATCAATCCAGCTCCGGAAAAACTACATTATTCCTTGTATACTAACGCTATAAGGAGGTAACGAGATGTTTAAGATATTAGTGGTTGAGGACGACCAAGAGCTGAATAAGACGGTATGCGTATATCTGAACCAATTCGGCTATGAAGCGACGGGCTGCCTGAATGCTTCGGAAGCATATGACGCAATGTACGGCGGCGCCCCGTTTGACTTGATCATTTCGGATATAATGATGCCCGGCACTGACGGTATAATGTTTGCGCAGTCCGTCCGCGAATTAAACAAGGAGATTCCCATACTGTTTATGACGGCCAGAGATGATTTTGCCTCAAAGCAGCGCTCCTTCAAGGCGGGAATAGACGATTATATGGTAAAGCCCATTGACCTGGACGAGCTGCTGCTGCGCATTGAAGCGCTGCTGCGCCGGGCCAGGATCGCTTCAAGCAAAAAGCTGGCCATAGGCTCTCTGGTGCTGGACGCCGAGGAACACACGGCTTATTTAAAGGATGAAGAGATTCCTCTGACTGTGAGAGAATTCAATCTGCTTTTCAAAATGCTGTCCAACCCCAAGAAAACCTTCACCCGCTCCCAGCTGATGGATGAATTCTGGGATATGTCCAGTTCCTCCGGCCCCCGCACTGTAGATGTCTATATGACTAAGCTGCGGGACAAATTTTCCGGCTGCGATGATTTTGAGATTGTCACCGTACACGGCCTGGGCTATAAGGCGGTAATAAAATGAAAAATACAGACAAAAAACAAGGCTGGCTGTTTTCAGTCAGGCGATATTTTGCCTTTTTTCTGCTGACAGCATTTATAATAAGCTGCTGCATGATGCTGTTTCTGAATCTTTTGGCCGATTCATCCGGAATGGATTTTTCTAAAGAATATATAGAATACGCCGCCAAAGCGACATTTTTAAATGTAATTTTTCTAAGCCTGATTTTTACAATTATTGATGGAATCAGACGGAAATTTATGGTTGAGCGCCCGGTCAAAAAAATAGTTAAGGCGGCCGAACAGCTGATGAAGGGAGATTTTTCAGTGAGAATCCCTTCTTTTGGCAGTGCCAGCGATTTTAATGTTATAGCTGATTATTTTAACAAAATGGCCCAGGAGCTTTCGGGCGTGGAAACCCTGAGAACGGATTTTATCGCAAACGTGTCCCACGAATTAAAAACTCCTCTGGCAGTAATTCAGAATTACGGCACAATGTTTATGCAGCCTGAGCTTCCAAGCGAAAAGCGAATGGAATATGCCCGCGCTGTTACAGAAACTTCCCGCCGGCTGGCCCATTTAATTACCAACATTTTAAAATTAAACAAGCTGGAGAATCAGCAGATTTATCCCGCGGCCCAAAACTACGATTTAGGCGAACAGCTCTGCGAATGCTTTTTGGCCTTTGAATCTGTCTGGGAAGAGAAGGGGCTGGAAATTGAAACAGACATAGCTGAAGGGATAACTGTTCAAGCAGATTCCGAACTGCTGGCGCTGGTATGGAACAATCTCTTTTCCAACGCCGTTAAGTTTACTCCCCCAGGCGGCAAAAATTCTCTTTCTCTTAAAGCTGAAGGGGATTACGCCGTTATACGGGTATCAGATACCGGCTGCGGCATCCCGCCCGAAGTAGGCAGGCATATATTTGAAAA
Organism: uncultured Eubacteriales bacterium; assembly: GCA_900552055.1. GTDB lineage: Bacteria > Bacillota > Clostridia > Christensenellales > QALW01 > Neochristensenella > Neochristensenella gallicola. Next base: position 10,498 of record URYI01000038.1, read on the forward strand.
ATTTTATCAGGGGGATACCTCTCACGCCTCCCAGGGCAACGGCCTGGGGCTGGCGCTTGTAAAGAGGGTTATGGATATAGTAGGCGGAGATATTTCGGTAAGCAGCACAGTCTCAAAAGGCAGCACATTCACGGTTAAGATAAGGAGAAGCCAGCTTGAAACATCTTAAAAAGCTTATGCACGCACTTTTCTTCCCCCCTGCGGCCGTTGTGCTTGCATGCGCGCTTCTTTCATCCATACTGCTTGTCCTTGCCTTTACCGTTTTTCCTCCGGAGTATCCCTTAAATTATGCCTCCTATCTGTTCTCGGCATATTCCCTTACCATTCTGTGCCTAAAAACAGCGCCCGTTTTCAGCAAATTAAAAGCACTGCTGAAACGGAACAAATATATAAAACGCTTTTTCGAGGACATTCCCTACAGGCTGAATGTGTCCCTGCATGCGTCCCTTGTTATAAACCTGCTGTATGCCGGTATGCATGCCTTTTCGGGATTATATTACCATTCAATATGGTCCGGGACGCTATCTGCCTATTATATTTTTCTTACACTTATGCGCTATCTGCTGGTGCGGCATATTCATAAAAACGGCTTGGGCAGCAGCCTGACAGCCGAATTAAAAAGGTACCGGCTGGTCGGGTTAATCCTGATTTTGATGAATATGGCGCTTGCGGGCGTAGTAATACTGGCGCTCCGGCACAACTACAGCTTTAATTACGCGGGTACCCTCATCTACGTTATGGCGATTTACGCCTTCTATATTACCGTTATGGCGGTAATAAATATTATCAGGTACCGCCAGCGCCAAAGCCCGGCCATGTCGGCGGCGCGCGCCGTTAACCTGACGGCGGCGCTTGTTTCCATGCTCGCGCTGGAAACCGCCATGATAGCCCAGTTTAACGACCAAAGCACTTCTCCTTTTTTCCGGGAAGCAATGATAGCGTTTACCGGCGGGGCTGTATGCACCGTGGTTGTGGGAATGGGAATTTTTATGGTTGTGCATTCTTCCAAACAGCTGAAAAAGCTGGGCAAAGATAATACCCAATTCAAAAGCAAGCCGGAATAAAAGCCATTTTATAAAAAAGCGCAGGCAGGGCCCGCGCCTCAGCTTCTGAATCCGCAGCCGGCTGGACAAAAGTTCTCGTCCAGCCGGCTTTATTTCAAAAATTCAGCCGTTTATAATTTAGAATGTGCAAACAGCGCCTTTCCAGCCTTAAAACAGCATGGAAAGCGTGCCCAAAACAATCAGAATAAGCCCAATTCCTGATTTTACAGAAAGCTTTTCATGAAACACAAAATAGGAAAACAGCACCGTAACCAGAATGCTTAATTTATCAATAGGCACCACCACGCTGGCCGGGCCGTCCTGAAGCGCGCGGTAATACAGGAGCCAGCTCGCGCCCGTGCTCAGGCCCGAAAGCAGTATAAAGCCCAGCTCCCTCGACGGGATTTCTCTGACGGCATGAGTTTTTTTAGTTATGGGCACCATTGCCCAGGCCATTAATAATACTACGCCTGTGCGTATGGCCGTGCCCAAATTGGATTCCACGCCTGAAATCCCTATTTTGCCCAAAATAGACGTCAGGCTGGCAAAGACGGCCGAACCGGCGGCATAAAGCAGCCAGCGCTTATTAGCGCCGGCGCCGCCCTCTTTTGGCGATACATCCTTTTTTTCAATCATTAAAAAAGTGCCGGCCGCTATAAGGACAATACCTATGCCTCCAAAATAGGTGATGCTCTCATGCAGAAAGATAAAAGCCAGCAGCATAGTGAGAATCACGCTGGATTTATCAACGGGCACCACCTTATTTATATCCCCCAGCTGCAGAGCCTTAAAATAGCAGAGCCAGCTCGCGCCGGTAGCCAGTCCCGAAAGAATAAGAAACAGCCAGGTTTTCCCGTCAATATCCTTCAGCTGCGCCTGCGAGCCCGTTAAAAGCACCATGAGCCAGGAAAAAGCCAGGACCACAATGGTACGCACGGCGGTCGCAACAGTTGAGTTGGTTTTTTTAATCCCGCATTTAGCCAATATAGCAGTAATCCCTGCAAAAAAAGCCGAACCAAACGCACATACTACCCACATTAAACTCACCCCTTAAAACAGCATACCGCAATGCATGCGGTTCAAATGCAGGGCGCAGCCCCGCCCGCAGCGGTTTCCCCTACGTTTCTGCTTACATGCGCAGCCCGCAGCGGTTCCCCCACGGCCCTGCCTGCATGCACAGTGCCAATAAAATTATTATTCAAAACAGTTTGCTCCTATCCATTATATTAAACCGCCCGTTTTGGCCTTTTATGCAGGTCCGCCGCATATTTTTCTCATGATTCCATAATAAACAAATCTACTGCCCTTTAACCACGCTGGACATACCGCCGCAAATTAATTTTTCCGCAATGTCTATTAATTCCTCCAGCGAGAGCTTTTTGCCGTCCTCTACCCATTGGCGATATAATATAGTGGAATTAGCGCCGTAATAGGCAAAAACCAGATTTTCCTCATATTGGTTCATCCCGAAGGCGCCGCGGTTAGTTTCCCTTCGGTAATCCATAATCCTTTTATTTATCTTTTCCCATATGGGCCTGTAGCTGCCGCTGCACATAAGGCGCTCATGCAAAAGGGGCATATTGGCCGCATGCTCGAAAAACAGCCTGATAAGGCCGCGTATATCATTCATGCTGGCATAGGACACCTTCCGGCTGATAAAATTCTCCGCTATCTCCTGCTGAAGCTCTTCCAATAAATCATCCAGACTGCCGTAATGCAGATAAAAGGTTTTCCGGTTGATCTGAGCCCTCTGCGTCAATTCCTTTATGGTAATTTCATCATAATCCATGTCGCAGATCATCTGTTTAAATGCATTATGAATGGCCTCTCTTGTCTTTATTACCCGCAAATCCTCATTTTTTCGCTTTTCCAATGTTTTTCTCTCCCTTTACGCCTCATAAACTGAAAATATGAGGCATAATACACATATCCCTTTATATAGACCATTGACTGGCCTTTACCGGTTTATTATAATACAGCCATGAGGAAAAAGCAACACAAAAGAAATAAACCTCATATCTGCATTTAAATTAACTGCAAATAATCAACGTCAGCGTACAAGGGATAACGCGCAGCCCTTACACGCTAACAACTGAAGCTGGGAGGGAATTATGAAAGTTTTACTGGTAAACGGCAGTTCAAGAAAAAACGGCTGCACAGGAACCGCGCTTAAAGAGATTGAGCGCTCTTTAAAGGAGGAGGGAGTGGATACCCAAATACATTTTATCGGCAACCAGGCGCTGCCTGACTGCATAGCCTGCCGCAAATGCAGGGAACTGGGAAAATGTATTTTTGACGACCAGGTAAATGAATTTACCCAGCAGGCCAAACAGTGCGACGGGTTTGTATTTGGTTCCCCTGTTTATTTCGCGCATCCCAGCGCCCGCCTCCTAACCTTTATGGACAGGGCCTTTTATTCAAACGGAGGCGCTTTTGCATTTAAGCCTGCGGCCGCTGTTCTGAGCGCCCGCAGAGCCGGAACAACCGCTTCCTTTGATGTTATAAACAAATATTTTACTATCTGTTCCATGCCCGTTGTATCCTCCACTTACTGGAACCATATTTACGGCCAGCAGCCTGAGGAGGCGGCAGAGGATAAAGAAGGGCTTATGACCATGTATACCCTCAGTTTACAAGGAACTACACGCCTCAAAACGGGATAATTTCTTCATTTTCTGCGTTATCCTCAATCAGCGTACTCCCAGTACGCCTTCTTCGTCTGCCTTGAAAATGAAGAAATTCTCTCCGTTTGAGGTCTCCAGAGTCAGAAGGCATAAAATTTGTGCCATGCAAGGCGCTTGAACGACATGTACCGGGCGTACATGGAGCGAAAGCAACGCAGCAGGACGCATATTTTATGCCTTCTGTCCGTCTTCCTTGTAAACTGAGGGTAAGGACGAGCTTAAAATCCTGGAGCGGGAAATTCAATTTGCCCAAAGCAATTATAAGCCCATATGGGATATAATATCCGAAGGAATAAGCAGCCTGAACAAGTTGGGGTGGGTGCAGCTGCTGGACGAGCAAAAACAGAGCAACCTGGCTTATTACTATATTCTGCACATTTTTGCCACCGGAATATATACCGCCCTGGCACAAATAACGCCTGACAGCGAAACTTTCCCCCAGCGTCCGGACGGGGGCAGCTGGATAGCCGTCGGACATCGTTATCCGGAAAATTTTGACTGGGCCTCTTATAAAAAAAGGGAATATTCTTTTGGCGGAGAGCGGAGAGCCTATTGGGAAAACTTTTTAAGCGCCAAGAGCATACATCTGCATGTATATGATACCCAGCCCAATTTAAACAAATATGAGCACGGACCCGTAGAGATATATGACGATAATTTAAGCAAGCTGCTCTATATAATTTATAAGGGCATCCCCTTTGAAGCTACCGGTTTCAACGCGCTGTTTTTAGAGGATATCCCCCATCTGGCTGAATGCGGAATCCTTCGGATGCAGAACGGGCGGCCCTGTCCGGCAGTTCCAATTATATCAAAGGCGCAGTATGAAGAAACGGACGGCCTGCGTTTGCTTTATGCCCAAAAGCTGGCCTCCTGGCTGGACGCGCCCATGCGCGGAACCCTTCCTGAATGCAAATATGAAATTCCCAGGCATTTAGAGGGCCGCATAGCTAAATTCCGCCAGTACCAATTTTATGATACTGTAATGGCCGTTATAAAAGAGGCGGCCGCCAGAGGCGATTTCCTCAAAAATACAGACTCCCCAGCGCCTATGGTGCTGGTTGTGGACCAGGATTAATTTTCCGGCATTAGATTGTAAGCCCCAGGGCGGGGGGCGGCTCTTAGCGGCCCGTAGGGCCGC
>URYI01000039.1 GCA_900552055.1 uncultured Eubacteriales bacterium
TATGGGCCGCGCCCGCGCCCGGCCGGCCGTTAGGCCGGCCACATTGGTGTTTGCCCGGCGAAGAGCCGGGCAAACGGGCGGGCGAACCCGTCCCGCTTAAAGCGAATACTGTTTAGAAATTTGTCACAGATTTATTTAAAGGGCCGCCCCGCCCTTTAAAGGTGGGCGCACCATTATTTTTCCTTTCTAATTAATTTATTTTTTCACCAACGGTATTCTTTTTACTCACGTTTTATTTTGCGCCCTAATGCGCGCGAAACCTTTTGGCATATTTATTAAATATATTTATGCATAATTATCCATCCATTTATTATCCGCTTTCGTTCCGCGCGCATTATTATATATAATCCCACCCGCGGCCAGCGCGCTTCGCGCGGAATTCCGCTGGAGACATTATATCTGGTTTTAAACTAGCATTAGTGCCAAAAAGTCCTTTACAACAAAGCACTGCCGGGATATAATATCGGTAAATAAATTTAAACCCTGGGAAAGGGAGCCTCTTATTTATAAAATCCCTTAAGAGAGCCGTCCGTTTGGTGCGAGGAGGCAGGGAGAAAAATAAGAGGTATCGCCCTGGAGGGGCCGGGACGAAATTTTTAACAGTAGGCCCGGACGGCAGAGCGCCCGTTAATATGCTCAGGCATAAGACGTTAGCTTTGAACGCCCGTGCCCTGCTCTACAATGGTTTTTTAAGGCTTTGCATTTTGTTAGAGTGCAAAGCCTTTGTTTTCTTAAGGATAATGGAGGAATGAAAATGTATAAGAAAGTGGATACCGGATTGAATTTCGTAAAGCGCGAGCAGGAGGTGCTGGATTTCTGGAAGGAGAACCACATCTTTGAAAAAAGCGTGCAGGAAAATGCGGACGGGCAGGAGTTTACCTTTTACGACGGGCCGCCGACGGCTAACGGCAAGCCTCATATAGGGCATGTGCTTACCCGCGCTATTAAAGACCTTATTCCCCGTTACCGCACCATGAAAGGCTATAAAGTTCTGCGCAAAGCGGGTTGGGATACCCATGGGCTGCCTGTTGAATTAGAGGTGGAAAAGCAGCTGGGCATAAACGGCAAGCCTCAGATAGAAAGCTACGGTATAGAGCCGTTTATACAGAAATGCAAGGAAAGCGTCTGGAAGTATAAGTCCGAATGGGAAAAGATGAGCGACCATGTGGCTTACTGGGCGGATATGGAGCATCCGTATGTTACCTATGAAGACGATTATATAGAATCAGAGTGGTGGGCTCTTAAAAAGATAGCTGAAAAGGGACTGCTTTATAAGGGACATAAAATTGTGCCCTACTGCCCCCGCTGCGGCACCGCTCTTTCCAGCCACGAGGTGGCTCAGGGTTATAAGGATGTAAAAGAGACTTCGGCTTTTGTGGCCTTTAAGGTTAAAGGTATGGAAGAAACCTATCTTCTGGCCTGGACTACTACGCCCTGGACGCTTCCGAGCAATGTGGCGCTGTGCGTGAACGCCGCAGAGGATTACGTCTATGCCCGTCAGGATGGAAAAACTTATATCCTGGCCGGAGCGCTTGTAAACGTGCTGGGAGAAGATTTTGAAATAGTTCAAACCGTTAAGGGACAAGAGCTCTGCGGCATGGAATACGAGCCTTTGTTCGATTTTGCAAAGGTTAAAAAGCGCGCCTGGTATGTGGTGGCCGACGGATATGTAACTCTGGATTCGGGCAGCGGAATAGTGCATATTGCTCCCGCCTTTGGTGAAGACGATGCAAGAGTGGGAAGGGATAACGATTTGCCCTTTGTGCAGATGGTGGACGCACAGGGCAAGTTTGTGCCTGAAGCTGTTCCCTATGCAGGAATATTCGTTAAAGACGCTGATAAGCTTATAATCAAGGATTTAAAAGCTAAAGGCCTGCTTTTTAAAACGCTGGAATTCGAGCACAGCTACCCATATTGCTGGCGGTGCGACACTCCTCTTTTGTATTATGCGCGCCAGACCTGGTTTATACGCATGACTGCCGTAAGGGACAAATTGATTGAAAATAACCGCAAAATAAACTGGATACCCGAAACAATCAAAGAGGGCAGGATGGGTAATTTCCTGGAAAACGTGATGGATTGGGCCCTTTCACGTGAGCGGTACTGGGGAACGCCTCTGCCTGTTTGGGAATGCGAATGCGGGCATTTCCATGTCGTAGGCAGCCGGGAGGAATTATCTCAATTAACAGGAGCACCTGAAAATATCGAACTGCATAAGCCTTATCTTGACCCATTGACCATAAAATGCGAAAAATGCGGTGGCGAGATGCACAGGGCGCCTGAGGTTATAGACTGCTGGTTTGATTCGGGTTCCATGCCCTTTGCTCAGTGGCATTATCCCTTTGAAAATCAGGAGATTTTTAAAGAGCATTTTCCTGCGGATTTTATAAGCGAGGCCATAGACCAGACCAGAGGCTGGTTCTATTCCCTTTCGGCTATTTCTACTCTGCTCTTTGACAGCCCTGCGTTTAAGAACTGCATAGTGCTGGGGCATGTCGGGGATAAAGACGGAGTAAAAATGAGCAAGCACAAGGGAAATGTTGTGGACCCCTGGGATGCGCTTAACGCTCAGGGCGCCGACGCCGTAAGATGGTATTTTTATACCGGTTCTTCTCCTTGGCTTCCTTCACGATTCTCTCTTGAGGCGGTAAGCGAGGCGCAGCGTAAATTCATGGGCACCCTTTGGAATACCTATGCTTTTTATGTGCTGTACGCTGAAATAGACCAGTTTAATCCGTATGAATACAAGCTGGAATATGATAAGCTTTCCCTGATGGACAAATGGATACTTTCCAAGCTTAACAGCCTGATTGACTTTGTGGATAAATCGCTAGAAAATTACGTTATAACCGAGCCTGCGCGTGCTATGGCTGAATTTACCGACGAGTTAAGCAACTGGTACGTGCGACGCTGCCGGGAGAGATACTGGGGAAGCGAGATGACCCAGGATAAGATAAGCGCGTATATGACCCTTTATACCGTTTTATGCGTCATGGCAAAGCTGAGCGCGCCTTTTACGCCTTTTATGGCTGAAGCCATGTACCAGAACCTTGTGCGCGGGCTTAAGCAGGATGAGCCGGAGAGTGTGCATCTTTGCGCTTTCCCCGTTTCGGATAAGGCGTTTATTGACAAAGCGCTGGAAGAGCATATGGAACTGGTGCTGTCGGTAGTAGTGCTGGGCAGAGCCTGCCGTGCAAGCGCCGGCATAAAGAACCGTCAGCCTCTCTCTAAAATATATGTTAAGAGTGAAAGGACGCTGCCCGATGAGTTTTCTGCGCTTATAGCCGACGAATTGAACGTAAAGGCGGTTGAATACCTTAAAGATGACAGCCGGTTTACGTCATACAGCCTTAAGCCGCAGATGCGTACCCTTGGCCCAAAATACGGGCGGCTGCTGGGCGAAATAGGCAAATATCTGGCGCAGGCGGACGGGAACACTATTGTAGAGGCGGTGAAAAACGGCGGCGTTTACTCCTTTGAGCTTTCAGGTACAAATATAGAGCTCAGCCAGGGGGACTTGCTCATAACGGCTGTAAGCCGTGAGGGTTTTGTGTCTGAATCAGACGGCGGCATAGTTGTTGTTTTAGATACGGCGCTGAATGACGAGCTTATAGCAGAAGGATATGTGCGCGAATTGGTAAGCAAGATACAGAACGCGCGAAAGGAGCAGGGCCTGGAAGTGACCGATCATATAGAATTGACGCTGGACGCTCAGGGGGCGCTCAAAGAAGCTATTGAAAAGCACAGCGAACAGCTTTGCGGGGACGTGCTTTGCGATAAACTGGTTTTTGCGCCTTCTAAGGGCCGGGAACTGGATATAAACGGAAGCCGATGCATTGCGGAAATTAAGAAGATATAACAAACGGGCTTGGCAGATTGGGGAGAGGTGAGAAGGTGCTGGGTTCTGTGCCGGCGCAAAAGCTTTGATCATTTAAGCAGGGATTTTGCGGCCCGTGCAGGCTGCGCCGCCCCCGCCTCCCCCACCCAGAGCCGCTTAGAGATATAGCCCTGATTTTACAGCGCCCGCCCGGAGCCGGGGCGGCGCGCTTGGTTAGGCAGCGAAAGGACGTTTTAGGAGATGTTTTTAGCCGGCGACTGGCAGGATTATGAGATAATAGATACGGGCGACGGTATGAAATACGAGCGCTGGGGAGAGGTATACCTATTGCGCCCTGATCCGCAGGTTATATGGCCGTATTTTAAGGAGCCGGACAGAGTGGACGGAATATACAGGCGTTCGGATAAAGGCGGAGGCGCCTGGAGCTTTCCGGGAAGAGTTCCACAAAGCTGGACGGTTTCACGCAAAGGCCTGACGTTTAAAATAAAGCCCATGGGCTTTAAGCATACGGGACTTTTCCCGGAGCAGGCGGCTAACTGGGACTGGATGAGCGGATTGATAGAGCGCGCGCAGCGGCCGGTGAAGGTTTTGAACCTTTTCGGCTATACCGGCGGAGCTACCGCAGCGCTGGCCCAGGCGGGCGCTGCTGTGGTGCATGTGGACGCGGCGAAGAACATGGTGGCTCAGGGCAGGGAAAACCTTGCGCTTTCGGGACTGGCGGATAAGCCTGTGCGCTGGATAGTGGACGACTGCCGGAAATTTGTAGAACGGGAAATACGCCGGGGGAACAAATATGACGGCATTATAATGGATCCGCCCAGCTACGGCCGCGGGCCTTCGGGCCAAATCTGGAAGCTGGAGGACGAGCTTTATCCGTTTGTTTCTCTTTGCATGAACGTGCTTTCAGACAATCCGCTCTTTATATTGATAAACAGTTATACCACGGGGCTTCAGCCGCTGGTGCTGTATAATATACTGACAAAGCTGACTAAAAATCTTGGAGGAAGAGTGGACGCTCAGGAAGTTGGCCTGCCTGTTACCCGGGGCGGCATTATACTTCCGTGCGGCGCTTCGGGGCGCTGGCAGAAGGATTGACGGCTAAAAATATATTTTGCTGTAAGCTTCCGGCTGTTTTGGACCGCCTGGAAAATATTCTGATGTGCAATGCTGCCGGCTTGCGCAGTTTTGCCCAAACATGAAAAACAGGAGAAAAACGAGGAATTTATATGCCTAAACTGCAAATCTTATACGAGGATAATCATTGTATAGTGGTGGATAAGCCCAATAATCTGCCCGTTCAGGCCGATTCAAGCGGGGACGCTGATTTATTGAGCATGGTAAAGGAATACGTTAAGGAAAAGTATAATAAGCCGGGGACGGCTTATATAGGACTTGTACACCGCCTGGACAGGCCGGCCGGCGGGCTGGTGGTGCTGGCCAGAACCTCTAAAGCCGCCGCACGGCTTTCGGCGCAGGTGCGCTCAAGGGAACTGGGCAGGCAGTATCTGCTTGTAGTCAGGGGCGAGCCGAAAATGCGTGCAGGAGAAATTAAAAACTATCTTTTAAAGGATACCGCCGCAAATATGGTGCGCATAGTCCCTGCCGCTACCGAGGGAGCTAAGGAGGCTGTTTTAAATTACCGCTTGCTCCAGACTGTTAATCATCCATCCGAGGGAAAGCTTTCGTTAATAGAAGCAAGTCTGCAAACAGGCCGCTCACATCAGATACGGGTTCAGATGGCGGGCCTCGGATGCCCTCTTTACGGGGATCAGAAATATGGACCCGATTTAAATAAAAAGGGACAGCAGCTTGCCTTGCATGCCGCAAAATTAAGTTTTATTCATCCCACGCTCAAGGATAAGCGCACATTTATAAGCTATCCGCCCCAAAAGGCGCCATGGACATATTTTAGAATAAATATAGAATAGACAATATAATTGGAAAACAATACGCAGCAGAAGAATGGATTTTGGGGTGACAGGAGGCCGGGAGCATGGATTTTACAGGCAAAAATATAGTGGTAACAGGGGCTTCCTCCGGCATAGGCCGGGCGGCGGCTAATCTGCTTGCCCAGAGGGGAGCAAATGTCTTTGCGCTCTCCCGCAGCGCTCAAACGGGGGAAAAGCGCGCGCAGGGCGCAGGCGTTATTTTGCAGGTAAAATGCGATGTTACCGATGATGCTTCGGTTGAAACGGCTTTTGAATATATTTTCTCTGTGTCCAAGAATATTTATGGGGTAATCAACTGTGCCGGAACGGGTATTGCCGGAGCTGTGGAAGAGACGAATCCAAACGAGCTTGACCAGCAGATGGACTGCAACCTTTACGGAGTGCTGCGTGTTCTCAGGGCGGTTTTAGGCCGCATGAGGGAACAGGGCGGGGGATATATTATAAATATGGGTTCGGTAGGGGGGATTTTCGGACTGCCCTTTCAGGGTATGTACAGCGCTTCTAAATTTGCGCTGGAAGGATTAAGCGAAGCCTTGAGGAACGAAACGCGCCCCTATGGGATAAAGGTGTGCGTGATAGAGCCAGGGGATGTGCATACCGGCTTTACTCATAACCGCCGGTATACCCTTGAGACGAAGGAGAGCAAAGCGTACCGCCGTGCATTTTGCAGTGCGGTAAACGCCATGTCTGTCAGCGAGCAGAAGGGCATGCCTCCGGAAAAAGCGGCCGGAGTGGCCATAAAGGCGCTGAACATGAAAAATCCGCCCGTAAGAATGACGGCCGGAGGGGGGTATAGAGCGCTTTGCTTTATAAAACGCTTTTTGCCCGACCGGCTTATAAGCTGGATTTTATATAAAATGTATTGTACCAATAAGAGCATTTCCTCCGAAGCATGGGATTTTGAGAAGGACGTTATGGGGAAATAAAGTTTATTTGACTGATTAAACTATTAACAAAGTATTAATAAAGAATCATCCGATTGTAAATATTTGCTGTTTGTAAAATAATGTCATGCTAAAAGTCTTGCTTCTATTGGGCGAGCCGGATATTATATTTTTGGAGGAAAAGTCTAATGCAAAAAATAGGGTTAGGGATCGCTATTATATTATTTGCCATATTGATTGAAATGATTACGGGCGGAGCGGCTTATATCAGCCTGATAATAGGAACGGCAGGACTGATTCTCGCAATAGCGGGATGTTTCCGCAGGGATGGTCAAGATAATAATTAATAAAAATATAAAATAGGATGTGAGAGAATGATAAGGCTTATAACTGATATGTGCTGCGATTTAACTAAGGAAATGTGTGATGAATATGGGATCCTGGCTATTCCCATGAGTTACACGATAGACGGCAAGGATTTTTTGCATACTCTTGATGACGGGAACCCTCACGAGTTTTATCAGGCGCTAAGGAACGGCAGCATAAGCAAGACCAGTCAGATAAACAGCGTGGATTTTATCGAGTTTTTTACACCTTATCTTGAACAGGGAGACGATATTTTATATCTTGCTTTTTCTTCAGGGCTAAGCGGTACTTATCAGAGCGCCTGCATAGCGGCGGAGGAACTGAGAAAGAAATTTCCGGAGCGTACCCTGGAGATTGTGGATTCCCTGGCGGCTTCCATGGGTCTGGGGCTTATGGCTTATTACGCCTCCTGCCGCCTTAAGGAAGGTATGGATTTGGCAGAGACAGTTCAATGGCTTGAAAACAATAAATTGAAAATAAATCATTGGTTTACCGTGGACGATTTGCATTTTCTGCGCAGAGGGGGAAGGGTGACAGGCGCGGCGGCATTTGTGGGAAGCCTTTTATCCATAAAGCCGGTGCTGCATACGGATGACAACGGAAAATTAATTCCCATGGAAAAGACCAGGGGCAGGGCCAAGGCGCTGCGGGGGCTGGTAGATAAGATAGACCAGCAGGGGGAGAATGTCAACGGGCAGACCATATTTATCAGTCATGGGGACTGCCTGGAGGACGCCGAGCATGTGCGCGCGCTCATAGCCGAAAAATATCCCGACTGCAAATTTAAAATAAATTATATAGGGCCGGTTATAGGCTCGCATTCAGGGCCGGGTACGGTGGCGGTGTTTTTTGTCGGAACCAGGCGCTAGGCTTTAGAGTAATTTTTAAAGATTATCCTAAATTGACAAGGGGATATACGCCCCAAAACGGGGTAACTTCTTCATTTTCCGCGTTATCCTCAATCGGCGTACTTCCCCGGTACGTTTCCTTCGTCTGCCCTGGGAATGAAGAAATTCTTTCGGTTTGGGGCTGTAGAAGCAGAAGGCATAAAATTTGTGCCAAGTAAAGCGCGCTTTTAAACGACATGTACCGGGCGTACTTGGAGTCAAAGCAATGCAACAGGACGCATGTGTTATACTTTTTGACCGTATAGTTCTTTGCAAACTGAGGGTAATAAGGTTTTAAGCAGCGGCTCCTTTTCCCCGCCCAATCAGGGAGAGGGGCTGCGCCCCTCGCAGGCCGGGAATGGATGCGGATTCTGCCGGTTTTTAGATATCTGCGTTAATTCTGACTGCTGTAACTCATTTTTATCCCCGGCCCGCTTTAATATTGGCGGCCACGGCCGCCCCCCGCCCGAAAAGGGGGCGCAGGGCATGCGCCTGGCATCATTGCAGGGCACTTTTATATTTTTAATTAAAATGGAAAATAAAAATTTAACTTAGCTATTGCAGTTGACTTAAATTTGCTATATAATATATATGAGCACTAATTTTGCGTTTGCCCTTAAAGCGGGCAGACGTTCTGTTTATAATATAAATGGTCCCATGATGCGGGGACAGAAAGGTATAGTCATGAAGCTTATAATAGCTATTGTTCAGGATGAGGATGCCGGTAGGCTTATAAGCTCACTTATGAAGGAGGGTTACGGAGTAACCAAGCTTGCTACCACGGGCGGATTCCTGCGCGCGGGCAATACTACTCTGCTGCTGGGCGTGGAGGATGAAAAGCTGGAGCATGCGCTGGAGTTTATCGAAAGCATATGCAAGAGCAGAAAGCAGATGGTTTCCGCCAACAGCACATCTCTGGATATATCCATGAATATGGGCATGTCCTCCAATATTGAAATTATGGTAGGGGGAGCCACGGTATTTGTGCTGGACGTGGTTAAATTCAGTAAATTCTGATGTTTGAGAGATACCAGCTTGTCCTTAATTCAAAGCAGTTTGAGGATATAAAGCGCAGTTTTACGCAGGGGCGCGCCGCTCACGCCTATATCATTGAAGGCCCTGCCGGAGCGGGCAAAAGGACGCTGGCCCGGCTGGCGGCCGCTTTAGTTGTGTGCCAAGAAAAGAGGGCGTGCCTGACCTGCTCAAGCTGCCGCCGTGCGCTTGAGGGCGTGCATCCGGATATTCATGACTACAGCTCTAATAAGCGTATTTCAGTTAAGGATATGCGCGCGCTGATTGAGGAATCCGCCCTGAAACCCTATGAAGCGGACTACGGAGTTTATATAGTGGAAAATGCGCACACGGCTACTGCCGAAGCGCAGAACTGTCTGCTTAAAACTCTGGAGGAGCCTGCCGGGGACAGCATATTTATGCTGCTGGCCTTAAATGCCGGGCAGCTCCTGCCCACGGTGCGGTCGAGGTGCAGGCTGGTGCGCATGACGGGCTTTTCGGACCAAATGATATTTAATCAGCTCAGTCAGCTTTATCCGGGAAATGAAAAGTGCGCTCAGGCGGCTTCGCTGGCAGGCGGCAATATCGGGCGGGCCGTTGCCCTTATGGAGAACGGGGAACTTTGGGACATTGCCTCTTTGGCGGACAGATTATGCGCGCAGGCTGACCATTTGAGCGCAGCTCAGGTATCGGAGCTTTTAAGAGGTGCAAAGGACAAAATGGACGAGCTGCTCCCGCTTATGGAAGAGCGGCTTATTCGTGCGGGCGATGTTAAATCGCTGGCTAGGCTGGGATATGTCGAGGACGCGGCGCGCAGGCTTGAGGCTAATGTTAATCCTGCGCTTGCGCTGGACGGCCTGGCTTATTATTTTACTAAGGGAGAGACTAAATGGCAAAGATAATAGGAGTTCGCTTCAGGAATTCCGGCAAGGTATATTATTTTAACCCCGGCAGATATGTTATAAAAGCTGGTTCGGGAGTTATAGTAGAGACAGTTCAGGGGGTAGAGTTCGGAGAGGTGACAATAGGCACAAAAGAAGTGCCTGACGAGGAGATAGTAGCGCCGCTTAAGGAGATAATAAGGGTGGCCTCCCAGCAGGATTACCAGCAGCTGGAGGAGAACAAGAATAAGGAACAGAAGGCTTTTGAGACGGCTTCGCGCAAAATAGCGGAGCATGAGCTGGATATGAAGCTGGTGCGGGTGGAATATACATTTGACGGCGCTAAAATAGTTTTTTATTTCACTTCGGACGGCCGGGTGGATTTCAGGAACCTGGTTAAGGATTTGGCTCAGACCTTTAAAACCAGAATAGAATTAAGGCAGATAGGCGCAAGAGACGAGGCTAAGCTGCTGGGCGGATTAGGCCCCTGCGGTCTGCCCTGCTGCTGCAATGCGTTTTTATCAGATTTTCAGCCGGTATCCATAAAAATGGCAAAGGAACAGGGGCTTTCGCTTAATCCTACAAAGATAAGCGGGCTTTGCGGCAGATTGATGTGCTGCCTTAAATATGAGCAGAACTATTACGAAAAGGCCCGCAAGGCGCTGCCCCGAATTAATGCCGAAGTTAAAACACCTGACGGCACGGGCAAGGTATGCGAATTAAACCTGCTTAAGGAACGGGTCAAGGTGAAATTGCAGCTGCCGGGGGACACTGTGGATATAAGGGAATACGAGGCGAAGGATATAAAAGTAATGAAAAATTCGGGCCAGGCCAAAGCCAAAGGCGCCAAAGAGGAAGAAATAGTTCTGGATGAGGAAATTAAGGCTATTTTAGATTAATTTATCCCTTGCAAATAATCCCGTTTATGTTATAATAGATTTCAAACAAGAGGCAATTAACTATGAGGCCTTGGCCTCATGCTCAATTTTTGGAGGAGGTGAAAACCATGGCATATATTATAAGCGATGACTGCATTTCCTGCGGCGCTTGTGAGGCTGAATGCCCTGTCGGCGCTATTTCGGAGGGTGACGGCAAGTATCAGATTGATCCTGAAACCTGTATTGAATGCGGCGCTTGCGAGGGAGTATGTCCCGTAGGCGCGCCCAAGCAGGGCTGATTTTGCAGCATATTTAAACGGCTTCCGGCCATTAGGCGGGAGGCCGTTATTTTTTGCCTTTAATAAAAGATGCTTAAGGGCCGCCCCCCCGCCCTTTTAAGGAGGCGCCCCGGCTGTTTTTCCCGCTCAAGCTTTTATTTCTCGGCCTATTTACCTTTCCGCTCCTATTTTTTCAGGCGCCGCATTTGCGCCCTGCCGGGCGCAAATATAATATAATCCCGCCCGGCGGCCCGCGCGCCCGGCGCCGGAGTATTTTCCCAGCGTTGGGATTGCGGATTTTTCTGGACTTTGGCGAAAAAATATGCTTTAATATTAACAAGAGAATATATTTGCATATACCGGAATATTTTTTGATAAGAGCATGAGGAATAAAGGCACAAGCAGATTCAGTGCATATTTAATACGCGGGCTTTTGTCAACAAAAACTGGTGTGAAAAAATAATTTAAGCGTGCGGAAGGAGTTATTGCTTATGGGACTTATTAAAGCGGGCATAGGAGCTTTGGGCGGCACCTTAGCCGACCAATGGAAGGAGTTTTTTTACTGTGATTCATTAAGCGCGGATATTCTGGCCGTCAAGGGACAGAAAAGGGTTTCGGGACGTTCCAGCAATACCAGGGGGAGCGATAACATCATTTCTAACGGAAGCGGAATAGCTGTAGCCGACGGACAATGCATGATGATAGTGGAGCAGGGCAGGGTAGTAGAGGTGTGCGCCGAGCCCGGCGAATATACCTTTGATAAATCCACTGAGCCCAGCATTTTTGCCGGCAGCCTGGGAAAAAGCATTATAGAGACTTTTAAAACCTTAGGACGGCGTTTTACATACGGCGGCGATACCGGCAAGGACCAAAGAGTGTATTATTTTAACACCAAGGAGATTGTGGGCAATAAATATGGTACTGCCAGTCCGGTGCCTTTCAGGGTAGTGGATAAAAATATCGGGCTGGATATAGATATTTCCATACGCTGCAACGGCGAATATTCGTATAAGATAACTAATCCGCTGCTCTTTTATACAAATGTATGCGGCAATGTGCAGAGCAGCTACAACCGCTCTGAAATAGACAGCATGCTTAAGACCGAGTTGCTTACCGCCCTTCAGCCTGCTTTTGCGCAGATTTCAGCTATGGGCGTGCGCTACAGCGCTCTGCCGGGGCATACAATGGAGATGGCCGACGCGCTTAATAAAGTGCTTTCGGAAAAATGGAAGGAATTACGGGGTATAGAGGTGGCGTCCTTCGGAATAAATTCGGTCACTGCTTCTCCAGAGGACGAGGAGATGATAAAGCAGCTCCAGAAAAGCGCCGTTATGCGCGACCCCAATATGGCTGCGGCTACCCTTATAGGCGCTCAGTCGGATGCAATGCGGGCGGCCGCAGAGAATCAGGGGGGAGCCATGATGGGCTTTATGGGCCTGGGCATGGCCCAGCAGGCAGGCGGCGCAAACGCGCAGAATTTATTTGCAATGGGGCGGGAGAACGCTCAGGCCCAGAACGGACAGATGGGCACACAGCAGGCCCAGCCTCAGGAGGAGCAGGGCTGGAGGTGCTCCTGCGGCGCGTATAATACCGGGAAATTCTGCTCCGAATGCGGCGCGGAAAAGCCCCAAACGGGCTGGACGTGCTCCTGCGGCACGGTTAATAAAGGCAAGTTCTGTTCTGAATGCGGAAAGAAAAAGCCGGCGGGCGCGCTTTTGTATAAGTGCGACAAATGCGGCTGGGAACCTGAGGATCCGGCGCACCCGCCCAAATTCTGCCCTGAATGCGGGGATAAATTTGACGACGGCGATGTTAAATAGCTGGGACTGCCTTATAGCGCTGCGGACCGGTGCGGAAAAGCCGGCTGACGCACAGCAGGCAGTGAAAGCTGCCGTATCGGGGAGCTGTTTTTAAAATAGTGGTATTGGAGGAGGATTATGGCGGATACAATGGAATTTGAATGCCCATGTTGCGGAGGCAGCCTGGCATTTGACCCTAATTTGCAGAAATTAAAATGCCCTTATTGCGATACTGAATTTGATACGGAGGATTTAAAGGCGTATCAGAGTGAGCTTAATAAGGAGCACGAGGATAAGCAGGAATGGACTTCCGGCCCGTCGGAGGAATGGGAGGACGCTGAAAATATGGCGGTTTTCTGCTGCTCTTCCTGCGGGGGCGAAGTGGTGGGCGACCAAAATACCGCCTCTATCAGCTGTCCCTACTGCGGAAGTTCAATAGTGGTTAAATCCCGGCTTTCAGGAATGCTTAAGCCGGATTTGGTCATCCCCTTTAAATTGGATAAGCAGGCGGCAAAAAATGCTTTGGCGGGCCATCTTAAAGGGAAACGGCTGCTGCCTAAGGAATTTAAGAGCGAAAGCCATATTGAAGAGGTTAAGGGGATTTATGTGCCCTTCTGGCTTTTTGGGTGCAATGCTCAGGCATCAGGCCGGTTCAAGGGCACTAAAGTGCGCTTCTGGAGCGACAGCAAGTATAATTATACCGAAACCCTTCATTTCAGGATATTCAGGGACGGCAATATGGATTTTGCGGGAGTGCCGGTAGATGGTTCCAGCAAGATAGACGATACCCTTATGGAAGCGCTGGAACCTTTTGACCTAAGCGAGGCCGTGGATTTTAAAACGGCGTATCTGGCCGGCTATTTGGCTGATAAATATGATATGAACTCGGACGCGTGCATTGAGAGAGCGAATCAGCGTATAAAAAACAGCGCCCAAAGCGCTTTGGCCAGTACAATTAAGGGATATGCCACCTGCCTGCCCGAACAATTATCAGTTAATTTCACCGGCGGGCATGTAAAATATGCTCTGCTGCCAGTGTGGCTGCTGAACAGCGTTTATAAGGGCAAGACTTATACATTTGCCATGAACGGCCAGACGGGTAAATTTATAGGTGATTTGCCCATGGATAAGGGAGCGTATTGGCGCTGGTTTTTCGGAGTCTTTGCCGGAGGGGCCGCCGCTGCCGCCATTATCATGCTGCTGGGAGGGATAATATGAAGAGGTTGACGGCATTACTGGCCGTACTGCTGATTTTTTTAATCCCTGCCGCTAATGCTGCCGAGCCGGACAGGGTAAATGATATGGCCGGGCTTTTAACAGATTCTCAGGAGGAAAGGCTGCGCGGGCAGATTGAAGATATCGCGCAGGAATATCAGTTTGACGCTGTTATTGTGACGGTGGATTCGCTTGATGGGAAGAGCGCCGAAGCTTATGCGGATGATTATTTTGACTATAACGGCTATGGCTACGGAACGGATGCCGACGGTATCCTTATGCTGGTAAGCATGGAATACCGGGATTGGGCAATTTCCACCTGCGGCCGCGGGCTGGAGGTTTTTACTGATTACGGCTTGGATTATATGAGCGATGAAATAGTGCCATACTTAAGTGAAGGCGACTATTATTCGGCTTTTGAATGTTTTTTGACGCTGGTAGAGGATTATCTTAACGAGGCGGAGGAGTACATTCCTTATGATACCAATAACATGCCTGGAGGCGGTGCCGTTGCGAGGGAAGAAGAATCCAACTGGCTTATATTCGTTGTCGGAAGCTTGATCGTAGGCCTTATTGCGGCGTTAATAGTTACCGGAAGCATGAAGAGCAAGCTTAAGAGCGTGCGGCCGCAGGTTGATGCGCGGCAGTATGCCGGCAATTTTGAGCTTACCCTGGCCAATGATTTATTCCTTTATCGCACAGTTGCTAAAACTGCTAAACCTACGAATAATTCTTCTTCGGGCAGATCGGGGGGCGGCGGTTCGAGCAGCCATAGAAGCTCAAGCGGCCGTTCTCACGGCGGGTCGAGCGGGAAATTTTAGTTTGTTTAATATAATAGCGATTTGCTTTAAGCTTCAGTGCGCCTTAAAGGGCGGCGGGCGGCAAGTAGTCCCGGCCTGACGGCCGGGACTACTTG
>URYI01000040.1 GCA_900552055.1 uncultured Eubacteriales bacterium
TCCGGCTTAAGCCGGAGCAGCGGCGGCGTTTTATGGACAGCGTGCTGTTATTGCAGTCCCTGTTCGCTTTTAAGCGCATAATTAATGGAATCGGCCACCGAATCAAAATGCGCCTGCGCCGTAGTAGAGCCATCCAAAATGCTGAGGATAACCGACATATCTGAGAAGGGCGCCGTAACTGCATTTGAATAGTTCCAAATCTTATAGCCCATGGTTTTATCAGCCAGATTATTCAACGTCCACAGCGAGCCTTCATCCGAAGCGAAAGTCATGGCCTCGGCCTCAAAAAGCGCCTTATCCTCCTCGCTCCCTATTGCATATTCCGGACGCAGATATTCGCACATAATCTGCACTGCACCCGCCTTATTGCTTATATCCTTAAAAACTCCCGACGGCACATACCAGTTTACCATAGAAGAATAGTCCTGCGCCGCGGGGCCTTTAGGGGGCATTAGTATGCCCAGCCGGTCAATCCCAAGATTGTCAGGCGAATAATTAGTTGCACGGCACATATATGTCACCGTCATAGCATATTTGCCTGTATTAAACTCCGAATCGCCGCCTACGTTTATCTGATTATCCTGAAATAGCTGCGCAAGGAAATTATATGTTTCAACCACCCTGGCGTCATTTCCCGCATAAACGTCAGCCATAGTGCCGTTAGGCTGCTCCTGTTTCCCCAACGGGTCAACCTGGTTGGCCGCCATAAGCGCATAGGGCATAACCACATCGGTAGTATACAATACGCCGTATTCGCCGGAATCCGGGTCGGTTGTCTGAGCCGCTATCTCGCGGAACTTCTCCCAGGTCCATTCGCCATTCTGATTAAGCTCATACAGTTCCTGAACCGAAATCCCTTTAGCTTCCATAACGTTTTTATCTATAAAAGTCACCATATTGAAGGATACATTGCCCACGCCGTTTACCCTGGGCACGCAGTACCACAGCTTATCCTGAAATATGCATGTCTCCTGTAATTGGGTGTCCCAATAAGCCTCATCATTAAAATCGGCGTACTGGCTGTAATCGCTCAGAGGCGCCATAATAGCCCCAGGCCTACCGTTGTAATTATAAAACCGCAGCACATTGTAATTACCGCCCAGATCCACTATATCCGCAAGGGGCGTGCCCGTATATGCCGCTTCCATAGCTGTGGCGTCCCAGCTTCCTTCGGGGGATTTCACATATTCTATGGTAATTCCGTATTTTTCCTGTATGGCCTCCCGTTTTTTATGCCATGCCGCCGCCATTGAATCGCTCATCGCCTCATACGGGTTATTTGGGTCCGTTACGTTCCAGACCAGATAACGATAAGTCTCCCCCTCCTTAACGGCATTAAGCAGCCCCGTCTGAGCCGCCTGCGATACGGCTGAAGCAGTGGGCGCAGGAACCGTTTGACCCGTTTCATCGCCGCAGCCCGAAAAAGACAGGGCCAGTACGGCCAAAGCTGCGGCCACAGCGCACAATCTGCCTTTCACATATATCCCTCCTCCATTTATCAATTATAATTAAATTATATATATTGCAGCATAAAATAAAATAGATTATATTAACATAAATTTGTCTGGGCAAGTTCAATCGCCCCAGTCAGGCAAACCAATTTTTCACCAGTACCCGGCTCATCCTTTAGCTGAGGCATGCATGCGTTCCCCTGTTTGGGACGCAGCTGTTAAATAACTAATTGTGCAATTTAAAAATATCTGATAGAATATAATAATAGTATCAGCATTTTACGGAGGTGCTTAAATTGGTTATCAATATAGGCGATACGGTAATAACCAAAAAGCCCCACCCCTGCGGACAGAACTCATGGACGGTCATCCGTACGGGAGCGGACGTAAAATTAAAATGCAACGGCTGCGGCCGGGTGGTAATGATGGACAGGCTGCAATGCGAAAAAAAGATTAAAAAGCTGATAAGCAAGGCGGATTCTGACAATGAGCTTTGAAAAGGACGACCGTCAGCTGCGGATGGACGATCAGGACAATACTGAGACCATTACATATCCTCAGACAGAAACTGACGACGGCGCTGAAAATAATACAGACGCATATTTTGCTGAAAGCGGCACAGATAACGAGATAAAGCCGGGGGAAAATAAAAGCGAACGGGTACGCAGAGCGGCAGAGGGCGCCCAGGACGATTTAACAGGGACAGGGCGCAGCCGTTCTGTGCCCCGAAAGGACGCTGAAGCCAATTCTGACGCATACACCGAATATCGCCCTGCAAAGAAGCGCAGGAAAGCTTTGGGAAGCAAATCTTCCTTCGGCGCTCCGCTGAACCCATCCGCTTCAGCTGTTCCGCGCAGGAGAGAGCGTCTGGAAGAAATTGAAGAGCCGGCCAAGGTGCTGCGCGCCGACGACGGTTTCACCGGCAAATTTACTTGGGCGGAGAACACCTCCCCTCAAAGCAAAGGCGGCGCTAAGAGCGCAAAGCAAGCAAACGCAGAAATCCCCGTCCCTCCAGGCGCGGCAAAAATAGCGGGCGAAAGCGCCAAAAAAGCTTTAAGCACCCGTACTGCGGCAGAGCGGGCCATTAAAGGCGCGCCCGGCAGTACAGAACAGCCCGTTAAAAGCGCTTCGGCTCCGCACATAACCACCGCGCGGACAGCTAAAAATACTCCGGGCACTCCCGCCCCCGCAGAGCCGGCAGGCCCAGAGGGGCCGAATCTCCGCGGCGCGGTGATACAGGAAGCTGATAAATCTTCAGATATACAAGAAATTAATCGCCGGGAGGAAGCTGATGCCGCCAGCCGCGCGGACAAGCCCAGGAGCATTGAAGGCGGCCCAAGCACTCCCGGCAGCGCCGCAAAATACCAAAGCGGCATTGGCGATGGAGTCAAAAACATAATAAACAGCAGCGGCACAGACGAATTGGTTCGGGAAAATACAGAAGATATAACTTCTGAGGACAGCCTGACCTTGAGCCTGCCCAGAATCGACATACAGCACACGCAGATAAATAAAGGGCATGCCTTTAAAAAAACTAAAATCCAATTAGACAGTATTTCTGCGGATAAGTCTCCTTTCCCTCCCTCTGACAGGCGCGCTTCAGGCAGCGGCCAGGCTCCATCAAAAGTCCTGACAGCTTTAATTGAAAAGCCCCAGATACTGCTTGAAACGCCCTACTCGGTGCTGACCAAGAGCGGCCCCCATCTGCGTTACAGGCTGGAATACGGATATCCGGACGCAAAAATACCTGAACAAGAGCAGTCTATTCCGGGCCAGGATTTTTCCCCTTTGGAACTGGAGGCCATGAACCGCAGCGCTCCTGTAGCCGAAGGGAAAAAGCCCCGCACGCAAAAAAAGCGCAAAAGCCTGGGCAGAGAAATATTCGGCTGGCTCAAGGTGCTTGCCGCCGCATTAATACTGGCGCTGATTATACGGCAGTTTGTATTCGTGCTGGTATGGGTGGAAGGTTCAAGCATGGAGCCCACTCTTATGAACCAGGAACGCATTATCGTTACGCGCTATGACTATATATTCGGCGACCCGCAGAGGCAGGATATCATAATCTGCCATTTTCCTGACGGAGACGACAAGGACAATTATGTCAAAAGGGTTATCGGACTGCCGGGCGAAAAAATAAGAATAGACGACGGAACCGTATATATTAACGGCGAAGCTCTGGAAGAGCCCTATATTGTCTATGAGAAAATTCAGGATATGGATGAAATAACCATACCTGAAAATATGTATTTTGTAATGGGGGATAACCGTTTCAACAGCCGGGACAGCCGCGTCGTAGGCTTAATTGAGCGTTCCCAGATACAAGGGCATGTAAGATATGTATTCTATCCCTTTGAGGACAGGCGTTCGGTGGATTATTTGCCGACCGGCTGACGGCGCCTGCCCGGAAAGAAGGTTTTTATGCTGAAGGCAGATTATCATGTGCATACCCGCCTAAGCTATGACGGCGGGGGCGATTTAACTGAATACTGCGCCAAGGCAGAGGAATTGGGGCTTTCTGAATTATGCGTTACCGACCATCTGGATATAGGCTGCGCTCAAATGGAATTTACGCCCCATGACCAGAGGGTGTATTTAGAACAGTACCAAAACGCATGCAGGCAGTTCCCTAAGCTTGGGCTTCGCCTGGGTATGGAAATAGGCTTCAGGCCGGATACGCATGTGGAAAGCGCAATGTTCATCAGCGCGCTGCCGTTGGATTTCGTAATTAATTCCATACACGAGATAAACGATGTGGACCCCTATTACGGCGGCTATTTTGACGGCAAAACAAGAGAGGAGGCCTATTTTGAATACCTGGAGCAGGTACTGGATTCATTAGAAGCGGCATATCCTTTTAATGTGATTGGACATATAGGCTATCCTGAGAGGTACGCGCCCTATCTCTGCCCTTGCCTGGAATACAGGGAGTTCCCCGATTTAATAGACGCTATACTTTTAAGAACCATATATGACGGAAAAGGAATAGAAATAAATACCTCCACCCTTAAGCAGCTGGGCAAGACCATGCCTGCCCGGAGCATAATAGCTCGTTACCGCGAATTAGGCGGAGAATATATAACCGTAGGCTCGGACGCGCATTCACCGGCCAAGCTGGGCGTTAATTTTGCGGACGCCCATGAGCTGTTAAAAGAGCTGGGTTTTAAATACATAACCTCCTACCGGGAATTTAAGCCGGAGCAGCGGCCCATTTAGCCAGTAAAGCGTCTGTTCCGGAAAAAGGGCTTTTGCTTGAAAATGCGCGCTTGTCTGGGAGCAGTTTACCGCGTGATATAAACAAAGCCGTTGTCCGGCGTTTTAAAAATAAATCATTCAACCTGTTTAATTTACAGGAACAAACATAATCTTCTTAAGGCAGGTGTCACACAAAACATGAACAATCCCAATCAGCAATACGGCATGAGGTACGGGAGCCACCCTTCTCTGCTGACCGCAAACCTGGCGCTTATCGTATTTCTGGTGCTGCAAAGCCTGATAAGCAGCGGCTTTTCCCTGCTGGTGGATATCTTTAACATAAGCGACACCTCTCTGCTCTACCGGTTTTTGAGCTCTGCCTCGGTTCAGCTACTCTGCCTGCTGCCCTGCGCATTCATTTTTACTCTTTCGGGCAGGCGGCGGCCGGCGGCTGTTCTAAGGCTGCGCCGGAATATCAATCTTATACAGGTGCTCTTTTTGTGCGCAATAGGCTTTGCGCTCATATACCTGGCCAACGGGCTGAACAATCTATTGATGCTCTGGCTGGAATCATTAGGCTATGTGCCCATGAGCTTTAACAGCTATGAGCCGGACAGCATCTGGGGACTGGCCGTCTGCCTTATTTCCACAGCCGTTATGCCCGCAATATGCGAGGAGTTCTTTTTCCGGGGCGAAATAATGCGCTCATATGAAAGATTCGGCCCCGGCGTTGCCGTATTGGTTTCGGCGCTGCTTTTCGGGCTTATGCACGGAAATATCGAGCAGGCATTCTTTGCGTTTATATGCGGTCTGGTGCTTGGCGCCTGCGTTATGATTACCGGCTCTATCTGGGCGGGAGTAGCAGTCCATTTCTTCAATAACGCCTACTCTTTAGTGCTCTCCTACGTTACCCGGAACGCCCCCGTGCAGAGCATAACTGTTGAAGAGTACCTCTATTCTAACCTGATATATATCCTCTTCGGCGCGGTACTTTTAGCCTGCGCCGGCATAGGCTTTATAAAATATACCCGCCACCGGAACCTGCGCACGACCGGCTCTGCCCTTCCCGACGAGCTTGCGCCCGATTATTCTCCGCTGGACGAAAGCATGGACTATCAGACGGGACAATTCTTCCCCACAAGCGCAGCCGGCCGAAATTCGGGTACAGCATATGTGCTGCTTGCAGCTTTTGTCTTTATAGAAGCAATAGGCATAACCATTTTGACATTATTTCAGATGGGAGCTATACCGTGGCTGATATAAAAATCCTTTGCGTAGGCTCTCTTACCGAGCCTTTTTACCGGGACATGCAGGCCGAATTTTTAAAACGGCTGAAACGATACGCCAATATCAGCATAATTGAAGTGCCCGACGAAAAATGCAGGCGCCCAGCAGACGGACAGGCGGCCGTAAAAAAAGAGGGCGAAAGGCTATTAGACAAAATAGATGAAAAGTCGTATAATATAGCCTTAGATATAGCCGGCATCTCTCCCTCCAGCGAGGAGCTGGCTCAAAAAATAAGCGGCCTGATAGATAATTCAGCCCGGCTTTGCTTTATTATAGGCGGTTCTTTCGGCCTTTCGGAGGCGGTGCTAAAAAAATGCCGGCTGCGTCTGAGCCTGTCCCGCCTCACCTTTACCCATAATATGGCCAGGCTTTTACTATTAGAGCAGCTTTACCGAAGCTTTAAGATAAACGAAGGAGCGCCCTACCATAAATAGCGGCAACAACCTGTTATGAAGAAATATATAACTAAGCTTTTAATATTATTTATAGTTCTGGCAATGCTCTGCGGCTGCGCCCGGCAGACGGACGCCACCCTTTCGCCCGGCAGCAGCGGACAAGCCCCGGCGAGCGCAACGGTAAGCGGGGCGATTACCCCCCAGCCTTCTGAAAGCAGCTTAAGCACTCAGGCGCAAAGCCCAGCCGATACTGCCGGCAATACTGCAAATAATTCCTCAAGCGCGCCTGAAATAACCCAGAGCGCGCCCCCTACCCCGTCATTCACGCCGGCAAATACCCCAACGCCAAAGCCCACGCCTACGCCTGAACCTACTCCCACGCCCGAACCAACACCCACCCCTATAACCGGGACTTCTCAAAAATACGATTATCAGCAGCTGCAAACAGATATCGCACTGCTTTCCTCCATGTATCCTGACAAGATAACTGTTTCTTCTATAGGAACCAGTCACTTTAACAGGGATATTCCCCTTATCATCCTGGGCAACCCCTCGGCCGCCAAGCGCGTACTCATACACGGAGCCATGCACGCCCGCGAATACATAACCTCACAGGTAATTATGCTCACGCTGGAGCGTTATCTGCGCGATTACGACACGCTGACCTATAACGGCGTAAAATATTCAGACATACTCAGCCAGGTGGCTATATATATCGTTCCCATGGTCAACCCTGACGGCGTGGAACTGGTCAATAACGGCATTGATTCTGTGCCCTCAGAATACCGAAGCATTGTGCTGGATATAAACAACGGCAAAACCAATTTCAGCCAATGGAAAGCCAACGGGCTGGGAGTTGATCTCAACAACAATTACGGCATCCTTGGCTCTATTGACGGCAAGAACTATGCCAGCGTGCCCGCCTCCATGGGCTTTCCGGGCGAAGGCGCTTTTTCAGAGCCTGAAACAATCGCCATAGCCGATTTAACCAGCGAGATGGATTTCCTTTCCACCTCCTCATACCATACCAAGGGTGAGATTATCTACTGGTACTTTGGACAGACGGGCGAAGACGAAACGCGGGATTTGGCTTACGCGCGCGAATTGGCCAAGCTGACTGATTATTCGCTGGTTTCCAAAAACGGCAGCAGCGTAAACAATCTGGCCATGGGCTACAAGGACTGGTTCGTTCTGGCCTTTAACCGCCCCGGCTTTACCATAGAATGCGGCCAGGGTTCGCATCCCTTAAAGGTCTCCCAGCTGGATTCCATCTACCAGGCGGTGAAATATGTGCCCATACATATGGCCTGGAGGAAATATGAAGCATGACGGCCCGGTTAAACCCGGCTGTCCGCCCGCAGCAGCATTAAATGCGGCTGAAGATAAGCTAAGCCCCGCCGGCCGCGCCCACGCTCGGCCGTGCTCAGAAAATAATATAGATAAAGACGAATTTTTCATGCGCCAGGCTTTAAGGCAGGCTCAAAAAGCCGCTGAAAAAGATGAAGTGCCCGTAGGAGCGCTGGTAGTAAAAAACGGCGCCATAATTGCCCGCGGATACAACACCCGCGAAAAAACGCACGACCCGTCGGGCCACGCTGAAATAAACGCCCTGCGCAGGGCCGCTAAAAAACTGGGCGGCTGGAACCTGCACGGCTGCGAGCTTTATGTTACGCTGGAGCCCTGCCCCATGTGCGCGGGCGCGGCCATAAACGCCCGTATAGCCCGCATTATATACGGCGCGTCCGATATTAAGGCGGGAGCCTGCGGCTCCAAGGTCAACCTTTGCGAGCCCAGTTTTAAATTCAACCATATACCCGGCGTTACAGGAGGCGTATTAAAAGATGAATGCGCCTTCCTTTTAACAAAATATTTTAAATTAAAACGCAGAAAGAAGGAAGAAAGATGAACGAACAAATCAAACTTATAGCCTTGAGGATTAGCGATATGAGGGAGATTAGAGGCATTAGTCAAACGGATATGGCCGCTAAAATGGATATGTCTCTGGACGAGTATCTTTCTTACGAAAAAGGCGAACAGGACTTTTCATTCACATTTTTATATAAAGCAAGCAACGTTCTTGGCATAGAGATGGCAGAGCTGCTCACGGGAGAGCATCCCAAACTGGATTTCTGCTCGGTAGTAAGAGCCGGACAGGGGCTCAGATATGAGAGGCGCAAGGATTACAACCATCAGCACCTCGCGTATAATTTTAAGGACCGCAAGGCTGACCCGTTCTTTGTCACTGTACGCTCGGACATTAAGCCGGGCCAGCGCGAGCCCAACAGCCACGAAAGCCAGGAATTTATGTATATAGTTTCGGGCAGTCTGCTCTTCTGTCTGGACGACTACACGGTGCGTCTGGAAAAAGGGGATTCAGTCTATTACGACTGCACCCATCCGCACGCCATGTATGCCGTGGACTGCGACGAATGCCAGTTTATAACTATAATAATGAAATAAAAATTCGCCTTTAAGGGCACGGAGGATAAAATAGAATATGGCACAGTTATTTGAAAGTTATGTCCGCAAGGACTACGAAGATTATGAAGATTTTTATAAAAATTATAAGCTGAACGTACCTGAGAATTTTAATTTTGCCTATGACTGCATGGATGTGCTGGCAGAAAAATCGCCAGACAAGCTGGCTATGAGATGGACCAACGTCGCCGGCGACAAACGGGATTTTACCTTTGCCGAAATGAAGTACTATTCGGACAAAACGGCTAACTACCTTAAAAGCCTGGGAATTAAAAAGGGCGATGCCGTAATGCTCATACTCAAGCGGCACTATGAATACTGGTGGACCATCCTGGCGCTGCACAAATTGGGGGCCATAACCATACCCGCCTCTAATCTGCTGACGCCGAAGGATATAATCTACCGCTGCAATATGGCGGATATAAAATGCATAGTATGCACGGCCGACGGAGATATCTCCCACCGCGTGCAGGAAGCGGCGCCCGAGTGCCCCTCCCTCAAGCTGCTTATAACCACCAATGCGCCCGAAAACAGCCAGTGGCTGGATTTCCATAAGGGAGTGGACGCGGCCAGCTCTGAATTTATCCGGCCCACGGGCGAAGAAGCTACCAAAAACAGCGATATAATGCTTATCTATTTTACTTCGGGCACTACCGGCATGCCCAAAATGGTGGCCCATGACTACCTCTATGCGCTGGCCCATATAACTACCGCCGCCTTCTGGCACAGAGTGGACCCGGACGGCATACATCTGACGGTATCAGACACCGGCTGGGGCAAGGCGGCCTGGGGCAAGCTCTACGGACAATGGCTGGCCGAAACCTGCATAATGGTATATGATTTTGATAAATTTATTCCCTGCGACCTTTTGCAGATAATGCAGGACTACAAGATAACCACCTTCTGCGCGCCCCCGACCATCTACCGCTTCCTGGTAAAAGAGGATATGTCTAAATACGACCTGTCTTCCCTCAAGGAATGCACTAACGCGGGCGAGCCTCTCAATCCTGAAATAATGGATAAATTCCGTGAATTTACCGGCATTACCCTGCGCGAGGGCTACGGCCAGACAGAAACCACCCTTACCCTGGCTACTTATCCGGGCATGAAGGTATGCCCCGGCTCCATGGGACGGCCCACTCCGGGCTACGAAATAACCCTCCTGGACGAAAACGGCCAGCTGGTGCCCGATGGAGACGTAGGCGAGATAGTCATACGCGCCGACAGGGACAATAAGCCGGTCGGCATGTTCCTGGGCTATTACAGGGACGAGGAATTGACCAACTCCGCATGGCATGACGGCTATTATCATACGGGCGACACCGCCTGGAGAGACGAACACGGCTATTACTGGTTTGTAGGAAGGACAGACGACGTTATAAAGAGCTCCGGCTACCGCATAGGGCCTTTTGAGGTGGAAAGCGCGCTCCTTGAGCATCCGGCTGTACTGGAATGCGCCATAACAGGCATGCCCCATCCCATACGCGGCCAGATAGTTAAAGCTACTGTAGTGCTTTCAAAAGGCTATTCCCCCAGCGACGAGCTTATAAAGGAATTGCAGGAGCACGTCAAGCACACTACTGCGCCCTATAAGTATCCCAGGGTAATAGAATTTGTAGAAGAACTGCCCAAGACCATAAGCGGCAAAATCCGGCGCGTACAGATACGCGAGGAGGATAAGGGCTGAAAACATTTTAATACCGCGCCTTTGGGAGCGGAATGCATAAAATACCGCAGCGCCCGCTATATAACAGCGGCCTGCGGTATTCTAATAATTGCATGCCGGCAATTTCTTTTACACATTAACTTCCACGCGGCAATATTTCTTATTAAAATTAACTTTGGCAATACAGCTGATAAAAAGGATAAAAAAATGAACGCAAAAAATAAAATGACCAGCGGGGCAGACCAAACCACCCCGTCTGTTCCCCAATATTTTTCCTGGCTCAACAATACCAACGAAGGGGCCACTCAAGCGCAGACCCTCCTGAATTTAGCCTATTTTAAATGGCTCAAAGAGGAATACGGCATGCAGATAAGGCTCTATGCCTGGGACGCCGGCAATTTGGACGGCTCTAACGGCACCTATGCCGCCAAAAATAAGGAAAAACTTAAAAAACAGTTCCCTTACGGCTACGGTCCCATAGCAAGAGCCGCAGCAGAAGCCGGCATAAGGCTGGGCGTATGGTGCGGCGCGGACGGTTTCGGCAATACCCCTGAAGAAGAACAGAGCCGCCGGGAGCTTATAATAAGCCTGTGCCGGGATTATAACTTTATGGAATTTAAGGTTGACTCCGTATGCGACTGGCTGCGCGAGGAAAAACAGCCGGTTTTCGCCCAAATGATACGCGAATGCCGCAAATACTGCCCTGATTTAATACTTTTAAATCACCGCAACAACCTTGGCCCGGCCGAGCTTTACGCTACCACTACCCTTTGGGAAGGTGCTGAAACCTATATAGACGTATGGATGTCCAACGCTTGCCCCGCCCCCCATCACAGAGCAGGCGCTCTTTCAAGGGGCTTAACTCCCCATTTGGACCGGTTAAGCGAGGATCACGGGGTGTGCCTCTCTTCCTGTCTGGATTTTTTTGAGGACGAGCTGATACTCCAGGCGTTCAGCCGCGCGCTCATACTCGCACCTGAAATATACGGCAATCCCTGGCTGCTTAGGGATGAGGAACACGCTAAGCTGGCGCGCATATACGTTTTGCAGGCCAGATATGCCCAGCTGCTTACCCGCGGAATGCTCTTGCCTGAAAGCTACGGAATGTTTCCGGTTTCAAGGGGGGACAGCCGCACCCGTTTAATAACCCTGAGGAACCTTACATGGGAAGAAATCACCATTGATATTAGGCTGGACGAAGAGATAGGCCTGGCAAACTGCGCGGAAGCAGCTGTAATTATACATCACCCGTATGAGGAATTTTTAGGCTTGTTCCCTTACGGGGAACAGGTAAGCTTAAAAATTCCCCCCTTCCGCTCATTGCTCGCGGCCATAGTGGAAAAGGAACGCTTTAATTCAGAGTATTTAATGCTTACTAATTGCAAATACCAGGTTATATATGATTTCCCGCTGGAAGCTGCTTCCTTTAATGAGCCTGCTTCGGGCACTGTTGCCGAGCCACTTCCCCAACTGGAGCAGGAAGAAGGCTGCGTGCTGATTAACGGTCCACGCTCAAAGATGAAGCTTAAGCTGGTACAGTCGGACGGCTCCCCCATATTTTTTGCCGGTCTGGCAGGCAATGCGGCGATATATTCTCCGCCTCAGGCAGACGGTGCATTAAAGCCTCCTGTATTGTTAGGCGCTTTAACCCATTGCGAATATCCGGGCAATGCGCAGGCGCTTTACGAAGCTACCTGTTTTAGCGCCAGTTCGGACAGCCTGGAAGCGCAGTCGGCCGCCAGGGCAGGAGAGAGCGCTTTTCCTGCCGTCCGGGCCGCGCGGGACGCGTTTTTCAGCCAGGCGACATATAGAGCCAGAGGCTGTGAGGCAAACGCCCTGTTTGACGGCCGGCCCGATACCTTTTTTGATGCCCTTTCCCGTTATTACGGCACCCGCTTGCAGGACGGATGCCTCAGAATAGATTTAAAAAGAGCATTTCGTGCCGACACAGTGGAAATTGATTATTATGAGATAAACTCTCCTGTAAACGAGGTGCCTGCTCAAACCATAACAGAGACATGCAGCTATTCAGAAGACCTGGAAATATGGCAGGATGGCCGGCTCACAAATATATTTGTGCTGGAAGAAAATTTTTCAGCGCCTGTTGTAACCCACTCTATCCACGATATAAAGCACTATAACGGCAGCCTTAAGCGCGCGGTATATAATATAAACGGCACTATGCGATATTTCAGGCTGGCCGCGCCTATGGACAGAATATACGCCGTGCGCATAATAAAAGACGGCCGGGCGCTGAAGCTGGACGCGCCGCACGCGAATAATATGCTTGCGCATTACTCCCGCACAGGCTTTAACTATGCCCAGAAAATCGTGCTCCGCCTTGACAGCTTCAGACCGGGCAGCTATCTGGCCGCAGCAGTCCAGGGCATGGATGGGGCTGAAGATGTATACTGCGCCGCAGCCTCAAACGGCCAATATATAGGCTTTGACGACCGCGCGCCCTCCTTTCCTGTCAACCATTGGGAATCGCCCGTATCAGCAGCGTCAGACTGTTATACATATTATCTGCACCTTTCCCCCCGAATGCAGAACCGCAGCATAACAATCTACGCGCTCTCCAAAAGCCAAAATATAAAATGCAGCATATATCTTTGCGATGGAAACTGCCCGCATGCATGACTCCACGCATTTCCCATCACAAAAAAGGAGGGGCTTCCCCCTCCTTTTTTCAATACTCATTCAGCCTTATACCGTCAACCCAATATGGACTCTATGCTCTCCCCGGACTCATACCGCTGGGCGAAATCGTCAAACATCTCTTCAGAAAGAATATTTTCTAAGGTATAAGGCTCAAACTTAGCATGGAAATAGTTTTCTATTATATCCACTTTATCCATTATGGTATCATAATCATAATCGCCGTTCTGTGCCTTAACCCTTAAATCATAAAGCACTCCAACAAGAAACTCCCTCATAGCCTTATTGTTCTTTTTCCCCTGGTCATTCGGATATTTTTCAATGCGATATTCCAGTTCCTCAATGCTGCCTTCAAACATTTCGATCATTGAATTAATGCGATTCAAGGAGTGCTCAGAGCCTGTTGCCAGACAATCGACATATAATTTATATAAAATTTTCTCATTGTCAACTGCCAGCCTCTGCTCACGCTCCTCATCGGTATACTCGGAAAATTCCTTTTCATTCTCCTCCAGCCACTGTTCAAGCTCCTCCAGACGCTCTATGGCCTCGGCGCGGGTCAGCATCTTTATTTCGGACGGCAGACCGTTATAATAATATATTTCCTGCTCGGTCATCTGCTTCTTAGTAAGTGTATTCCTCAATATTTGCTCAGCTTTTGTGCCCAGGGGAACCGAGTATGCTGAGATATCCACCTGCTCGGCGGTAAGGGGCGCCTGCGTTTCCTCAGCTTCAGCTGCGGCTGAGGAGAGAGGGGGCTGTTCAACCGGCTTATCAACCTGATTGCTCTCAGGACTTAAATTTCCTATGGCATATACCGCAGTGCCCGTGAGCAGCGCCACTGCCAAAACAACAGCTATAACTATTACCTGCTTTTTCTTCATTGAAAATCTCTCCTTTCTTCTTTTTTAATTTGATTTATAATTTGCCGCTACAATATGACTGTTTTATTCTATTTTCATTATTACATACAAAAATCCGAAAGTCAATACTCCGATAAGATTTTGTTGATAAATATCTTTATTTTCAGACATAGAATGAGCATAGACAACTTTTTTCAGCACGCAAAAAAACAAAACCGCTTTTAAATTTCCCTCAACGCAAAAGGAGGGGCTTCGCCCCTCCTTTTTACAATGTTCATTCAGCCTTATACCGTCAGCCCAATATGGACTCTATACTCTCACCAGACTCATACCGCTGGGCGAAATCGTCAAACATTTCTTCGGAAATAGATTCAAGATAAAAAATTTCATTATGCAAATCCCAGTAATTTTCTATGCAATCTAATTTAGTCATTATTGCATCATAATCATAATCACCATTTTGAGCTTTTACCTTTATATCATCCAACGCCTCCAGAATAAATTCTAGCATTGCTTTACGGTTTCTATTGCGTTGAGTATCCATTTCCCATATAGTAAGTTTATTTATAGTGTCCGAAAGGCAACTATCAAACCTTTCAATGGTTGAATTAATGCGATCCATAGAATATTCGGAGCCTGTAGCCATGCAATCGATATATAATTCGCAGGCTAGCTGCTCGTTATATACCTCGTTCAGCTGCGCTTTTTCCTCAGAGGTATATTCGGAAAATTCCTTTTGATTCTCCTCCAGCCACTGATTAAGCTCCTCCAGCCGCTCTATGGCCTCGGCGCGGGTCAGCATCTTTATTTCGGACGGCAGAGCGTTATAATACTGTATTTCCTGCTCGGTCATC
>URYI01000041.1 GCA_900552055.1 uncultured Eubacteriales bacterium
CTTCGCCTGCCGGGCGGCGCGGCGCAGCGCCTTATATCCTTCCTACGCCTTACCTATAGTGCCCCTGAATAAAATTGCCTCTCCTGCGCTTAAAGGTCTAAAAATATTTCGCTCCTGCAAAATAATGCCGCGCTTCCTCCCAATATTACCCGGTCTCAGTTCACCTGGCAGTAAAGCGTCCCTCCGCGCTCAGAAGCCTGATACGCAGTTATGTTTTCCCTTAATAGCTTATGCGCCCAGTACGGAGCAATATGGCAATGGCCCGACCCGCATACAGGATCCTCTTTTACGTTAAGCTTAGGAGCAAAGGACCGTGAAATACAGTCGTATCCGGGTACGCTGCACGGCGCCGTCGCATGAAGGAGCAAACCGTCCAGCTCTCTGAGCTTCTGCATATCAGGGGAAAGCCTCTTTATTATTTCTTCATCCTCAAAAACGCACAGCAAATCCCTGCCCAGGAAAACCTCCTGGGGCGTTTCTCCCAAAGCCGCGGATATTTGCGGGCTGACCCGGACAGGCTTTAAATCATATGCAGGAAAATCCATTTGATAGAGCCCGCCTTTGCACTTAACGGCTAATTGCCCGCTTTTGGTAAAAAATATAACCCTCCCGCCCTTTTCACCGTAATAATTCATAAGAACAAAAGCGGCGGCCAAAGTAGCATGGCCGCATAAGTCCACTTCCCCGCCTGGAGTGAACCAGCGCAGCTGGTACCCTCCCTTTTTTTGACGGCAAAAGCGGATTCCGACAAATTATTTTCCTTGGCTATATTCTGCATAAGACCGTCGGGCAGCCATTCCTCTAAAATACAGACGGCAGCAGGATTGCCCTTAAAAACCTTATCGGTAAAAGCGTCTGCCGCATATTGGGTCAATATTAATTTATGCATTAAAAACACCTTTTCTCATTTATGTCTCAGGACCAGTCCTTGCAGACGTCCACCCAGCCAGCGCTGTTGGAATGTTTTTCAAGTTCGGCTAAAGATAAATGAACGGCGCTGCATGAACTGCCGGCCGCCGGGAAAACACTGTCAAAACGCTTTAAGGATATATCCAAATATACTTTTACCCCCGGCTTAACGGCAAAAGGGCAGACTCCTCCCGGCGTATGCCCTGTATATTCCTCTACCCTCTCAGCGGGAATCATCTTTGCCTTTTGGGAAAATGCCTCCTTGTACTTTTTATTATCAACTTTTGCATCTCCGGCCATTACTATGAGCACAGGCTCATTATCGATTAAAAATGACAAGGTTTTTGCAATCTGCTTCTCCTGGCACCCAAGCGCCTCGGCAGCTTCTATAACGGTTGCGCTGGATTTTTCCAGCTGCATTACTTTCTCTTCCAGACCGGCCGCTTTAAAATAACTTTTCACATTCTCAAAAGACATATTTTTATCCTCGCGTTTTTCTTAATGTACATACATAAGCATGCAAGCTCTCCCTTTCCTTCTTGCCTTGCTTTTATTAATATTTATACCGCCCAAAATGATAACCGCCTGTTCAGGCAGGCCGGTCTGTCGCTCTGAATCTTCCATGCTTTGCCCGATATAGCAGGGCAGGCATGCAAAAGCCCCGGCGCCGCGGCGCGCGGGCGGGATTATATCAGCGCGGGCTCGGCCCGCGCAGGGCGCGCCAAAACTAAATCGGCCATAATACCGGCACTATTCTTCTGCAATAAAATAGAATGCAGGTATCTGGCGCGCCCTCCTTTAAAGGGCGGGGCGCGCCGCTCCCTTTTTAATCGCACGCTTTTCCGGCATATTAATGTTTTGCATTCTCAAAAAATAACTGCTGCCTGCCATATTGTCCTCTAAAGGTCATTCCGCCTTATAGCAGCTTAATATTTCGCCAAAATACAATCTATGAGTATCTCCCGAAGGATAGCATGCCTTTTGCAGTTCAGGCGGCAGTTTGTCTATGCATATATCCTCTTTATATATGCTCCGGCATTCAAAATACGCGCCGCAGCCCTTTATCACGGGAGTGGCAATTTCCCGTGCAGAGCTTAATTCCAGACCGGCCAGTGCATATTTGTCGCAGTCCCTGCCCGAACGGGAGCCGCACAGCCTGAGCTGCTCTGTAAAATCGCCCGGATTTGCCGGCACGCTCAGAGTAAATTCTCCGCATTCCTCAAGCAGTTGATAGGTAAAACGGCTCTTTCGCACCGGCGCTATAAAAACCGGCCTGCCCCAATATACCGAAACGCTGCCCCATCCCATAGTCATGGTGTTGGGTTTATTCCCCCCTGCCGTCAGGAATATCCCCTTAGCGGCCATACGCTCCAAAGCAAGACCTGCCAAATTAAAAACCTCTTTATTTATCATAAATTAAGCCCTCCTTTAATCTGAATATTATTTCAAAATAAAGAATAGTTATAGCAATATGCGCTCTTAGTGAATAAATTAATATATGCGGTAATTGACACATGCGTGTCAGCAGCTTTATTAATAGGCTTTGCTGTATATTGTTTATGCAAAACCTTTTATATCCGCATTTTTATTATAGCACATAACTTAATAATTTGCCTAAAAAAATGCTCCGGCGCCTTCACGGACGCATTGCAGGCCATTGGGAGGATAATCATGAAATACAATTCAATAACCAAGGAACTATCATCAATTATAATGCTGCAAAACCAACGCCAAGAATTGAGCCATAACGCAGGCGGCAAAATATATATAGGCGCCTGTCCGCAGGCCTTGACTGCGCAGCTGGCCATTATAGACGCGGATACACCCGGCGGCGCATGCAAAATCAAAGCAGGAATTCCGACGCCTTTGGATGTAAGCACCAAAGAATATTTTCCCTCCATATGGGAAGAAATGATTTTAAACGCCCAAGCTTCTCTGAATGACAGCGGCACGCTTGCTTTAATAGCATCCGCACAGGAAAGCGCAGATTTTAAGCTGCTGCTGGACAGGGTTTTGGGCAAGGAAAATTTCGTCAATCAGATAATCTGGCACTATTCCCTGCCCGGAAGCGCCAAAAGGCATTTCCTTAAAAGGCACAGCGTTATCTACATATATTCTAAAACCAGGAAATATTTCATCAACACGCTGGCCGTTGGAAGAAAGCGGAACCAAAACGGGCGCGTGCATTTAAAAAAGCAGACAGACGGAGACGGACGGAGCTTTTATCAAATAACAAGCAGAAATAAAACCCTGAAATATTACGCCGATGCCATAATACCCTTTGACGACGTATGGGACATACCTCAGATAGGCCCGCGCTCTGCTGAAAACGAGAACTATCCTGGGCAAAAGCCCCGCGAGCTTGCCGACCGGCTCATACTCTGTCTGTCTAAGCCAAACGATACCGTAATTGATTATACCTGCGCAGGGGGTACGGCGCTTGTTTCCGCATGCGAAAACGGCCGTAATTTCATTGGACTGGCCCGCACGCATACGGATGCGCACATTTCCTTTATGCGCCTGCTGCGCGCAGGCTGTCCCCGGCTGGAAATGCACGGCACAGCCCTTCCTACCAAAGAAGTGGTAAGCCTTAATACGCTTGAAAGACCGGACTGCCTCGAAATCTATCTGGACGGATACGGCCGGCTTTCAGGCTGCTCTCCTTTTAAGCAGAACGGTTTGGAGGGCGTAGACGTATGGGCAGTGGGACATTTCAGGGATAATACATTTGTAAGCGATAATTTTGCTCTGCGGGACAAACGAGGAGCCTCCCTGAATAGATGTTTAAAAACAAAGGAAACAGGCGGCGCAGTATATATAGCGGATATATACGGCCGGGAAAAAATAATTGCCCTGGAATAAAAAAGACGGCTGCCCGCCGTCATTTTTTGCTTAAATAATTTCCCCGCGTCAGAGGGACTGCCGTTTATTACTCCGTTTTTAGACGGTAAAGCATCTGCTCTAAATATGTGGCCACGCCGTCCTCATCGTTAGCCAGGCACACTTCGTCCGCTGCTTCCTTAACTTCAATTCGGGCATTTCCCACAGCCACCGAATGCCCCGCATACTCCAGCATGGATAAATCATTTAAGGAATCGCCAAAGGCCAGCACTTCCTCCCGTTTTATCCCCATTCTGCTACACAGCAGCTTTAAGGCGCTGCCCTTACCCGCAAGGGGGCTGACAAATTCTAAAAATTCAGGATTGGACACAGTAACAACCAATCTATCCTTATACTGCTCTCTCATAACGGGCAGTAATCTCTGCACCTCTTCCGGATAAGTAAGGGTTATTATCTTTGTAGGAGGAGTATAAATGCTCTCGGACAGCAGCCGATGTGTCGGATGCGCCTCGCTGCCCGTGGCGCTGGTATACATTTTGGTTATATCAGTTATCTCCCGGCAGTACATTTTATCATCCATATACGCCTGGATATACAGATTCATCCCTTCAAGCTGAGTTATTAGCTCTTTGGCCAAAGGTAAATCTATATCCCAGTGGTTTATAGTCTCTCCGCTGACAGGGTCAATTATCCACGCGCCGTTATAGCTGATTACAGGTATTTCTATTTCCAGTTCCTTGACATATCTCTTTAAGGAATCATACATTCTTCCTGAACAGAAAGTAAAGGGAATATTATATTTTTTGAGAGACTTTATAACATTGACCGTATGCTCTGAAAGAGTTTTGTCAGAGCGCAGAAGGGTATCGTCAAAATCGCTTACTATCAATTTATACATATTTCTGCTCCGTTAACAGCATTTTACTTGGCCATCCTTAAGCAAACAAGCTCAGGCAGGCCAAATTATTTTTTGACATCTTTATTATAATAACCGTTAAATGATAAAGGCGCAAGCGGTTTTAAAATAAGCCGGAGAAATTGTGCTGGGAGTGTAGTGCCGGCGGAATTAGGGCGGAGGGGCCAAAAGGCGCCACGGCGTTTGGCAGGAAAAGCCTGCGTGGCCGGGCTGCGCCCGGCTGGCGGCCCTTCGGGCCGCAAACGCCGCGGCGCCTTTTGACCCCTCTGCCCCAATTCCGATGCAGCTTTTACATTATTCATATCCGCAGCTATATTTCCGCTTCCCCGTCCTTTTTATCATCCTTGTGAAAAAAATGATATACCTCTTTTGCGCTGAGAGCGTTCATGCCCTCCAAATTGCTAAGTTCCTCAACGCTTGCCTGCTTTATCCTCTCAACAGAGCCGTAAGTCTTAAACAAAAGCTTCCGTCTCTTCTGCCCTATTCCCAATATGCCCTCCAGCTGGCTTAAAAGCCCGCGCTTATTCCTGAGAGAACGATGATAGGTAATGGCAAAGCGGTGCGCTTCGTCCCGAATGGTCTGCAAAAGCAGTACGCCGGGAGAATTGGCCTCCAGTTCCAGCGGCAGGCTTTCATTGGGCACAAAAACCTCTTCCATTCTTTTGGCAAGCCCTATTGCCGGAAGGGACAGCCCCAGTTCGCTTAAAATTTCACACGCACTGCTCAGCTGCCCCTTTCCCCCGTCTATAACTATGAGGTCGGGCGGGTCGCTAAAGCCCTCGC
The DNA here is from genome assembly GCA_900552055.1 of uncultured Eubacteriales bacterium. Taxonomy (GTDB): domain Bacteria; phylum Bacillota; class Clostridia; order Christensenellales; family QALW01; genus Neochristensenella; species Neochristensenella gallicola. The sequence goes on from URYI01000041.1 coordinate 5,450, forward strand.
TTCCCTGTGCAAGCCGCTTATAGCGGCGGGATATTACCTCTCTCATGCTTAAAAAGTCATCGTTTTGATCCTGCCTTATCTTAAAGCGGCGGTATTCCTTAGGCGCAGGCACGCCGTTTAGCAATACCACCATTGACGCCACTGTATCCGTTCCCTGAATATGAGAGATATCAAAGCATTCAATCCGCTCAGGCCATTTTGCCAGCCCCAGCGCTTCCTTAAGCTGGGTAAGGCCCGCCTCTCTTCTGGCGCGCATGGCCGCCTGGCGCTCAAAGGATTTATTCATGCGCTCCTGGGCGTTGGCCTTGGCCATATCCAGCAGCTTCTTTTTATCCCCCTTGCGCGGGGTAAGCAGTTTAATTTTCCGCCGCGCAGAAGCCGAAAGATATTCCTCCAGCGCCTCCCGTCCTTCGGCTGCCTCCACCAGGAGGACCGAGCACATGGGGCTTTCCTTTGAATACCGGCTCGCTATATACTGGCTGATAAGCTGGTCTATGCCTATGGCGCCCACTTCGGGATATTCTTTAATATCCGTGCCTATAAGCCTGCCTGAACGCACATAAAGCGCGCAGATAACCGCATAGCCGTCTTTAAGCGCTGCGGCTATAACGTCATGGTCCCCTTCCGCCAGCACTACTTTCTGCTGCTGATATAATTTTTTAACCGTGCCTATCCTGTCGCGCAGCTCGGCCGCCCTTTCATACTGCTGCTTTTCGGACGCCTTAAGCATATTCTGTTCCAGCCGCGCAATAATCTCGTCCGGGCTGCCCCCCAGCAAATCTGCCGCGCCCTTTGCCATAAGGGCATATTCCTCCTGGGAAACAGCTCCCACACAGGGAGCGCTGCACTTTTTAAGCATATAGCGCATGCAGGGCCTTGCATTTTTCTTAGGTTTATCTAATTTCTGCCTGCATGTACGCATCGGATATATATCATTAACCAGATCCAGCAAATCGTTTGCCATGCTGTTGCTCAAATAGGGGCCGAAATACTGGCCGTCCTTGGCGTACCGGCGCGCCAGTTCAAGGCGCGGATAGGCTTCGGCTGTTATCCTTATATACGGGTACCCTCTGGAATCCTTAAGCTCAATATTATATAGGGGCTCATAGCGCTTTATAAGGTTATTTTCCAGCATAAAGGCTTCCCGCTCAGTCGTAACCACGATATAATCCAGGTCGTCTATATGCGAAACCATAGCCTGGGTCTTGATATCGTGCTCTTTGGAATGAAAATAGGAGCGCACCCGGTTTTTTAAATTTTTAGCCTTGCCCACATATATTATCCGCCCCGCGGCATTTTTCATCATATATACGCCCGGCGAATCGGGCAGGCCCCTGAGCTTGGCGCTGAGACGCTCGTTCATAAACGCCCTTCCTCCATTATAGCCTACATTTCGCTTAAATGCAGCATTCCCTGGAGCAGCACCTGGCCTATATGGTCGTCATCCAGCGAATAATATACTACCTTGCCCTCCCGGCGGTAGCGTATCAGCCTGCTGTTGCGCAGAGTTTTGAGCTGATGGGAAATAGTTGACTGATTCATATCCAGCGCAGCCGAAATATCGCATACGCACATCTCGCTCATGGATAAAAGATAGAGTATTTTCAGCCGCGTAACGTCAGAAAACAGCTTGTAAAAATCCACCAGCCGCATTATGCTCCGCTCATCCATAAGCTTATCCTGCATAGCCTGAACAACTTCAGGATGCATAACGGTCTTTTCCGCACATTCTACATTCTGATTCATGTCTGCTCCTCCCAAAATTCATATGCACATATGCATCATCATTCATGCGAATATGATACGCGCAGTTCCGCGGCTTGTCAAGAGGTTTTTACTCCCTTAATCTGCGCGTCTCAAAAAATCTGGTATCATTCATTAAAAATATTAAAGTTTATTGTCCAAATTTATAAAGCGGCCTTTATATAGGTCTCCGATAAGGAAGTATTTCTATAAAACATTACCCTAAATTGACAAGGGGATACACGCCTCCAGCGGTTTGATTCCGGCATTTCTGCGTCATCGTCAATGGGTGCACGTTCAGTACGCCTCATTCCCCTTCCTTGAAAATGCCGGAATCAGACCTAATGGAGGTCGAAGAGTCAGACGGCGGCCGTTTGAGTACCCTGCAAGGCGCTTGAACGACGTGTACTGGACGTACACGGAGGGAAAAGCAGCACGGCATGACACTCAAACAGCCCTGTCCCGACCGTATATGCCCGTGTCAATTTAGGGTAGAAGTTTTAGAATATTTCTATCGCCATGGATATAGGATGGGGGTAATAAGCGATACTTCGCCTTCTCTTGAATACACATTGCAGCAATTAGGAATTGCAAAATATTTTACTTCATTTACTGCCAGCTCCATTGTAGGAGCGGGAAAGCCCAGTCCTATTATTTTTAATGCAGCGCTCAAGGCACAGGGCGTCTCAGCAGAAGAAAGCATATATGTGGATGACTACAAGCCTGAAGCTGACGGCGCAAGAGAACAGGGCTTTACTTCTTTTTTGATAGGCAGAACAGGATGCCCTGCCGATAAATGGGACATTAACAGTCTTACGCAGTTAATTGATTTTTCAGAATCCTAAAATATGCCTAATGCTGCGCAGCGGACTGAATAGCCAACCAATTCCTCCGCTTCTTTAAAAATTGCGTTAAATACGCAATGGCGGAGCATTTTTTTAATGCGCCGCCATTTTTAATGCAATCTTTATATGCCGCGTAAGTTCAAGCCGCAGTTTGTTCCCGGCTCCGAATAATTAAGCTGAATTATTTAAGCAGTCCTTTTATTTCTTCAAGCACCTCATCCGGTCTTATTTTGCGCGAAAGCGTCTTATCCCTGCTCACCAGCTCGCAGCAGCCCTCTTTAAGATTGCGCGGGCTGACTATGATTCTGTAGGGCACGCCCAGGAGGTCGGCGTCCGAGAACATTACGCCTGCGCTTACCGCCCGGTCGTCGTATATGACTTCTATGCCCGCCTGCTGCATTTCCTCGTATAATTTATCTCCCAGCGCCTTGACCTCGGCGTCATCCGCCCTTACACAGCAGATATGTACCTGCCAGGGCGCGATGGCCAGGGGCCATATGGGACCGTAATCGTCATGGCGGGCCTCGCAGATAGAAGCGGCAAGACGGCCCACGCCTATACCGTAGCAGCCCATAATGGGATATTTAAGCTCGCCGTTTTCATCCAGGTACTGCATGTTCATTGCCTTGGTATATTTAGTACCCAGCTGGAATATGTTCCCTACCTCTATGCCGCGGGATATTTTAAGGGAATGCCTGCCGCATTTAGGGCAGATCCCTCCTTCCAGGGCCTTTGCCAAATCATAATATTCCGCCTGGCCGTAATCTCTTTTAATGTTCATGCCTGTATAATGATAATCTGCCTCATTTGCGCCGCAGCAGAGATCAGAAGCGTTTTCAAGGGAGCGGTCAAAGAGGATTTGAGCGTTTTTAAGGCCGATGGGGCCGATAAAGCCCGCCTGAATGCCGCTCTCCTCAGTTATGACGGCGGGATGAACGGCGCAGCCCAGGCAGTTGGTCAGCTTGGTCTCATTCACATCCAAATCTCCCCGGATAAACACAACCACATATTGGTCATTGCTGTTCTTCTGATATACTACCGCCTTGCAGGCCTTATTTACGGGCAGCTTTAAGAAGGCGCATACCTCTTCTATGGTCTTCTGGCCGGGAGTATGTATTTTTTCAAGAGGCTTTTCTGCTTCCAGGGCGTTTTCTCCCTCCGGAGCATTTTCTACAACGCACTCGGCCGCCTCCATATTAGCCTTATAATCGCATTCCGAGCAGGTAACTATGGTATCCTCCCCTATGGGTGTGAGCAGCATAAATTCATGCGAAAGGCTTCCGCCCATCATGCCCGAATCAGATTCTATAGCCACCACTTCCGGCACCCCAACCCGCGCAAAGATGCGCTCATAGGCGTGATAGCAGCGCTGATAGTATTCCTCTAAATCCTCCTGCGAAGTATGGAATGAATAGGCGTCCTTCATGGTAAATTCCCTCACGCGGATAAGCCCGCCGCGGGGACGCGCTTCGTCGCGGAACTTAGTCTGAATCTGATATATCATAAAGGGGTATTTGGCATAGCTCTGCCCGTATTCGCGCACCAGATGAACCGCGGCCTCCTCATGGGTCATGCCCAGCACCATTGGAGCGCCGTTGCGGTCCTCAAATCGCAGCATTTCGCTTCCTATGCTGTAATACCGGCCCGATTCCTGCCAAAGAGAAGCGGGCATAACCACTGGAAAAAGCACCTCCTGCCCGTCTATGGCGTCCATCTCCTGCCTGATGATATTTTCAATCTTGTGAGTTATACGGCGCAGAACAGTGTAAGAGGAATATATGCCGTTAGCCATATTCTTCATATAACCGCCCCGTATCATTAAAGCGTGGCTGTCTATAACGCAGTCGGCCGGCCTCTGCTTAAAGCGCTCCCCCACCAGCTTATCCAGTTTCATTTTAAACTACCTCCGTTTTATTTTTTAATTAAAAACGCCCCAAGCCCGCTTTGGGCTTAGGGCGAATATAAATCCGCGGTACCACCTAAATTCGGAAAAAACTTTTCCGCTCTTAAAAGCGCTTGGCTGCGCTGCTTCCCTTATAACGGCGGGCATGCCGGCGGCTTTTTAGGACCAAGCCGCAGCTCCGGGACGGGTTGGGCGCCGGGCGATGAAAATTTCCACCTGCCATTTTCTCTCTTTAAACGCCTTGAACGCTTAATGCTTCCCTTCACAGCCTTTTATTTGCTTTCTTTATAGCACAGCCTTCCTCTTTTGTCAAGCGCGGGTGCGCTTGAAAGGAATTTTCAGCTTTAGGGTATGGACATCATATGTGCCGGTGTGCTATAATTATACGCAGATATATAACCGGGCGATACAATCACGGCAGAATACGTTTGTCAGGCGACGTCCGCCGTGTCTGCTCGCTCTCTATACGCCAGTGCGCTCTCTTATAAATTCCCTGCATCCATTTTACAACGCTCTGAATTGCAAAACCTTTTATGCAAAAACTTCTAGCCGGCTGAGCAGCTTTTTCTGTTCGCCAGAGCAGGCGGAGACAGAAACACCTGCTTGCTTTGAGTCCTAGCGGGCAAATTCCCAAATACCGGCGTATTTCAAGAACAATGACGCAGACGGCAAGAAAAATTCGTCCCCTCAGCGGCACTTTGTTCACGGCTCCCTGACCCTGGCTTTAGTATACAAAGGATAGTACGGTCAAAATAGCTGGATCTGCGTTCCTGCTGTATTTCTTTTCATCCATGTACGCCAAGCACACGCAGTTTCCATGCCCTGCAGGGAGGCCGATCCAATGGTTTTGTTTCCGCAGCCTTGGCCCATGAAAAGCTATCCGCTTTCAGGGCAGACTAGAGACAAGGAGAAAGCGCGCGCCGACTGAGGCTAATACTAAAAACGGACAAATTACATGTCTGGGGCGCTTTATCCATTGTAAACCAACCCTACCCTGAATTGACAAGGGCATATACGGTCAGGACAGGACTGTTTGAGTGTCCTGCCGTGTTGCTTTTCGCTCCGCGTACGCCCGGTACACGTCGTTCAAGCGCCTTGCAGGGCACTCAAGCGGCCGCTGTCTGACTCTTCGGCCTCCGGCAGGTTTGATTTCGGCATTTTCAAGGAAGCGGAATGAGGCGTACTGGAACGTACACCCATTGACGACGACGCAGAAAATGCCGAAATCAGACTGCCGGAGGCGTGTATCCCCTTGTCAATTTAGGGCAGCTATTCTATAAAAAATACGCGGTTGTCCTTGCGCGGAGCAGCCTGCTTTATTTCGTCGGGATAGCCTACTATGCAGTGTCCGATGCCTTCGTATTCTCCGCTGATGCCCAGGGATTCAAGTATTTTACGCCATTCTTCAGTCTCAAATTCTTCCTTGGCCCGGTGTATCCAGCAGCTGCCCAGGCCCAGCGCATGAGCGGCCAGCATCATATTGCCCAGGGCAAGGCTGCCGTCGTAGATATAAGTGGGGCAATCTTTTCTGGCCAGCACAATTAATACGGCGGGCGCACCGTAGAACGGGTCGAATCCCGAATCCCATCCGCCTATTTTGCGGTTAAGCCCGGATAATTTGTCTCTTTCCGCTCTGTTGGTAACTGCTATGATAATAGGAGACTGGCGGCCCATGCCGCTGGCGGCGTAAGTTCCCGCGGCTATTATTTGTTCCAGCGCTTCTTTGGGAACCGGATCAGATTTGTAGCGCTTTATGCTTCTTCTCTCAAGCATGCTCTGAATAATTTCATTCATAGAATCTCGCTCCTTTTTAATTAAATTTATGCTTTCGGGCAATTTTTAAGCATATTTTATTTGTTTTTAGCCTGAGTACCCTCAGTTTACAAGGAGCTGCACGGTCAGAATGTATAAAATCTGCGTTCTGCTGCGCTGCTTTCACTCCATGTACGCTCGGTACATATGTTCAAGCGCGCTTTACCCGGCATAAATTTTATGCCTAATGACTTTACGGCTCCAAACGGAGAGGATTCCTCCGTTTTCAAGGCAAACGATAGAAGCGTACCGAACGTGCGCCCATTGAGGAGAACGCAGAAAAAGAAGAAATTATTCAGTTAGGAGGCGCGTAGTTCCTTGTAAACTTATGGTACGCATATTATAACACATTAATAGAAGTAAATAACAGGGTTTATAGATCTAATCTAAAATATTTGCTTATGATAACTGTGCTGTAAAAAGAATTAAGGAAGCGCTGCTGCGGTGTAAAAAGCCTGAGAGGCTTTGGCTGCGCGGTGCCGGAAGGGTGTTGACAAGATAGAGCGCAGGCCATAAAATAATTTATAACAATGGCGGGGTTATGAAAACCTGCCTTAAGGCCGCAGGCGCTCATGGGAAACTATGTAAGCCGCCGGCGGTTTAAATGGAAAATTTTTAAACGGAGGCTGAACGGCGGTGAAAGAAATATATGAGCGCAGAAGCATAAGGGATTTTTTAAGCAAGGATATTCCGGCGGACATTCTGCGTAAAATAATTGAGGCGGCGCTTAAGGCTCCATCGGCAAAAAACAGGCAGCCCTGGAGCTTTGCAGTGCTGACTTGGGGCGCTAAGGATAAATTGGTTGATTTGATGCGGCAGGGGATAGAAAAAGAGTATAATACCATGAAGCTGCTTCCCAACAGCACAAAATATATTATGTCGGCGCAGCATACCGCCGACATAATGGAGCAGGCTCCCGTTGTGATTGTCGTATTCAATCCCAAGGGGAAATCTCTGTATGATAATTTGACGCCTGAAGAGAAGATATATGAACGCGCAGACATTCAGTCCATCGGCGCGGCCATTCAGAATATGCTTCTGGAAGCGACCTCTCTGGGCATTGGTACGCTGTGGATTTGCGATACTTATTTTGCATACGATGATTTAAGGGAACATTTTAAGGATAAGGGAGAAATAATTGCGGCAGTAGCATTGGGATATCCGGCGGAAACTCCCTCTGAACGTCCAAGAAAAACTTTTGATGAGGCGGTAGACTTTCTTTAGAGAGCCCCTTTCTTTAAAGAGTCCCCCGAAAATTAACTATGCCGGATTAGCCTGTTAAAGCTGTTGACATATGGCGGGCGATGTGTTATGCTAGATATAGTTAGTTAAAACTAACTTAATAAGCTTTTAAAGGAGACGGTATGAGCGTAGTTATTATAGGCGGAAACGAGCGCATGGTGTGCCAATATGAAAATATATGCAGGGAATACGGCTGCAAGGCCAAGGTATTTGCCAAGGAAAACGGTTCTTTAAAAAAGAAGATGGGCTGCCCGGATTTATTGATACTTTTCACAAACACAGTTTCGCATAAAATGGTTATAAGTGCTTCACAGGAGGCTAAGCGCAATAATGTTCCGGTCGCACGGGTGCACTCCAGCAGCGCGTGCGCTCTGCATGCGGTGCTTTCCGAGCGGTGCGCGCATTGCAAATGTGCAGGCCGTATGGTATAATTACATAAATAACGGTGCCTGTTTAAAAGCAAATTGCAGTATTGATATTAGATTTGCAGATTAAATATATTTTAATGCGCCGGGTGAGGGGGAAGAATATGAGACCGTTAGCGTGGGCGGCGGCCGGGACGCTGTTTACATTTTTTATGACCTGTCTGGGCTCGTCTATGGTCTTTTTCTTCAGAAAGACCATGAAGGCGAACGTGCAGCGCATATTTCTGGGCTTTGCGGCCGGCGTTATGATAGCGGCCTCAGTCTGGAGCCTGCTTATTCCGGCTATTGAGGAAGCCGAGGCCAACGGGGGAATAGGATGGATCCCGGCGGCCGGCGGCTTTATTCTGGGCGTTGCTTTTATTATGGGGCTGGACGTGATTATCCCTCATCTGCACCTTGATTCTCAAAAGCCTGAAGGGGTGCCTTCCTCCCTTAGAAGGAGCACTCTTTTGATGTTTGCCGTTACTCTGCATAATATTCCGGAGGGCATGGCCGTAGGGCTGGCCTTTGCTCTGGCTGCGCAGGGGGAAACAGCGGCCGCCCTTTCGTCGGCTGCTGCGCTGGCCATAGGAATGGGCATACAGAATTTCCCGGAGGGCGCGGCTATATCGCTGCCCCTGCGCCAGGAGGGCCTCTCGGCAGGCAGGGCTTTTTTATATGGGAGCATTTCGGGCGTGGTTGAACCTATTTTCGGCATTATAGCCGTGCTTATTGCAGGCGCGGCCGGAGCGGTAATGCCCTGGCTGCTTTCCTTTGCCGCCGGAGCGATGATGTATGTTGTGGTGGAGGAACTTATTCCCGAAGCGCATCTGGGGGAGCATTCCAATATAGGCACTATCGGCGTAATAGCTGGGTTCCTGTTGATGATGATTCTGGATGTGGCATTGGGCTGAGATGCTCAAATGATAAGTAATTTAAAACGGTTGTGGCGCAGAACAGCTCATTCATTCGGGAGGGGCTGTTTTTAAAATGTAGGTTTGTCAAACATTTTGTACAGCGAGAGATTCAAAGAAAGCAGCAAGTTT
>URYI01000042.1 GCA_900552055.1 uncultured Eubacteriales bacterium
TTTGCGGCCCGTTCCGGGCCGCAAACGCCGCGGGACTTATACTCTTTTATGCTCCATGCCTGCCGGAGGCCTTATTGAACCATATAAACGCCGGCATAAAAATTTTAATAAGCGCATACGCTTTAATACGAAATTATCGTGAGGTGCGCTGTATGTCCAAAAAGAAAGAAAAAAGCGGCCGAAGAGTAACTCCGGCCGCTTTGCTCTTATTTGTAGTGCTGGTGCTTTTTCTCTGGCTGGCCCCAGGGTATCTTTATCCAATTCTGGCTTCAGATATATTTTCGGAGGAGGTACAGAAGAGACGGGAGAGTACTTATACCGGCGTTATTACTATCTGGCAGGTGGATACCTTTGAAGGGGGCACGGGTTCGCGTACCGCCTGGCTGAATAAATTGATGTCCTCGCTGGAAAGTCAGTATAACGGTGTTTATTTTGTCGTGCGCTCCATGACCCCGGAAAGAGCTAAAACCCTCCTTGCATCGGGAAATGAGAGCATAATGCCTGATATGATAAGCTTTGGGAGAGGGCTTATAGAAAATCCTGAAGAGCTGCTGATGGAGATACCTGAGGAATATTTTACAGGACTTATGCCTGAATTGATAGGCGCGTGCTCAAATTATGCCGTTCCCTGGGCCTTTGGGGGATACGCGGTGTTTGCGGACAGCGAATTGGCGTCTAAGCATGGCCTGGGCGAGGATATTTCAAGTTTGCCGCAGTTTTTAAGCAAGCTGGGCGGCCCGACAAAATACGGCAAAACTACGCGGGATATCTATGCCCTGGGTATATCCAACACCGTTAAGAGCGTGCCGGGGGCTGCTCTGGCGCGTCTGCTGGAGCCGGCCAGCCTAAGCGGGCAGTATGCCCTGCGCTGCAATGAGGAGGACACCACTGAAAACATCTGGGACAGCTATAACTATTCAAAGAGTATCTGCGCCATGCTGGGCACGCAGAGGGACATATACAGGCTGGCCTCGGCCGCGGGCAACAACAAAATGCGCTCGACAGTAATGCTTCCTATATCGGGCTATACTGATTTGGTTGCGTGCATAGGCATATTAAAGACAGAGGACGAGAAAAAGCTGGACGTAATGTATAATGTTCTGCGGCTGCTGTGCCGGACGGATACACAAAATACTCTCAATCTTATAGGCTTGTTTCCTGCGGCGGTTTCAGCTTCGGATATAATTTATCAGGAGGAGTTTGTCAACCGGCTTTTTGAGGAAATGAAAAATGAGCGGCTGCTTGTGCCCAGCGTATTTGCTTCGGAGGAACAAATATCAGCGGAGAATAAGCTTATGATAGAATATTTGAAAACGGGCGCTGATGAGCAGGATGTAAAGCTTTTTTTCAGTAATATATCAAAATAGCAGATAGCGCTTGTTCAAAATGCAAAAATGATGTAAAATAACATATAGCTTTATTCTGTTATCAGACGGGCTATATCAAATTGGGAGAAAAGTATGTCGGGTAAGGATATTATACATATATTTAAAGGGCTGCTGCCCGATGAACGGCTTTTGACAGATGTGGATATGAGCCGGATAACTACTTTCAGAATCGGCGGGCCCGCTGATATCGTAGCAGAGGCTGAAAGCCCTGAGGAAATAATTGACCTGCTCCGCACTGCGCGGGATAACGGCATACCTTTTGTTGTGCTGGGCAACGGCTCAAACGTGCTGGTTAAGGATAAAGGAGTGCGGGGACTGGTAATAAGGATTAATTCGGCTATGAGCCGCGCGCAGGCTGAAGGCAATACAGTCCGTGCGCAGGCTGGAATTACCTTAGGCGCTCTGGCACGCTTTCTGGCAGCCCATTCTCTTGCGGGCTTTGAATTTGCCAGCGGCATTCCCGGCTGCCTGGGCGGGGGAATATATATGAATGCCGGCGCTTATAACGGTGAAATAGGCTCTTTAATCAAAGAGGTATATTTTATAGATGAAAATTTAAATTTAAAGACTTTAAAAAATGAACAGCTTGACTTTTCCTACAGGCATTGCGCCCTTTCGGGCAGGGATGTGGTTATAACAGGGGCCTGCCTGGAATTGGAGCATGGGAACAAAGAGCAGATTAACGAGCTGATACGCGATTATACCCGCCGCCGCAGGGAACGTCAGCCTTTAGAATATCCCAGCGCGGGCAGTATGTTTAAAAGGCCTGCCGGAGCGTATGCTGCGGCGCTTATAGACCAGGCCGGGCTTAAGGGGATGCGGGTAGGAGACGCCTGCATTTCACAGAAGCACGCGGGCTTTTTTATAAATCTGGGTAAGGCTACGGCCGAGCAGATGCTGGAACTTGTTGAAAGGACAAAGGAAATCGTCTATGAGAGGTCGGGCATAATGCTTTGCCCGGAGGTGCGCATAATAGGCGAATAATTGAACATAAGAGGTGAAAATAATGAGATTCGTAATTATTACCGGACTGTCGGGTTCAGGAAAGACAAACGCGCTTAAGTACATGGAAGATATGGGCTTTTTCTGCGTGGATAATCTTCCGCCTGTGCTGCTGGGTAAATTTGCGGATCTTTTTTTTCAGGGCAACGGTTCCCTGGATAAAGTTGCGGTGGTTATAGACATCCGGGGACGTGAATTCTTTTCCGGACTGCTTGAAGCTTTGAATTATATGGACGAGCACGGCTATATTTTCGAGGTTATATTTTTATATGCGGACGAGGAAGAGCTGGTCAACCGCTATAACCTCACCCGAAGGGCGCATCCGCTGGCTGTGGGGGGGCGCCTGCTTGAAGGCATAAGGCGGGAAGCTGAACTCCTGGGCGATTTAAAGGAGCGCGCGACGCTTAATATTAATACGACTAAACTGCATCCCAAACAGCTGGGCCAGATGCTCAGGCGCTATTTTTCAGAGGAGGACACCCAAAAAGTACGGCTGACCATTCTATCTTTCGGCTTTAAGCGGGGTATACCATCAGATACCGATATGGTTTTTGACGTGCGCTTTTTGCCCAATCCGTATAATGAGCCTTCCCTGAGAAATTATTCGGGACTGAATAAGGACGTGCAGGACTATATTATGAAGGCGCCTGAAACCCTGGAGCTCTTTAATAAGCTTTATGATTTTATCAGCTTTGTGCTGCCCCTTTATCCTCATTCCTCCAAGCGCGACCTTATAATCGCCATAGGGTGCACGGGCGGCATGCACCGTTCAGTGGCCACGGTAGAATGGCTGGCGGCCCGCTTCAGGGAGCAGGGAGTTAATGTGTTTACAGAACACCGGGATTTGGAAAATGAAAAGCTGGGCGTGAAATATAAGCCGGTAGAGTGATATTATGTCCTATACAAAAGAATTGAAGCTGTCCCTGCTGCATGTCAATACGAAAAAATGCTGCGGGCTGAGCGAATTGGAAGCGCTTCTGCATACAGGCGGAGAGCTCTCTCTCTCAGGCGGCAGGCCGGGTATTGATTTTACAACCGAATTGGAGCCTCTGGCCGGGCGCGTGCTGAGCTTAATAAGGGAACTGACGGGCGCAGAGCCGCGCATGCTTATGCGCCGGAAAAACCAGCCCCGCAGGATGACTCTTTATGTGATTGAACTGGACGGGGATAAAACTCAGACAGTTTTTGAGAAATTCGGGCGTGACGGCGTGCTTTCGGAGATAAGGCTGCCCGATAAGGAATGCTGCCTGCGCGCTGCGCTAAGGGGCGCGTTCCTCGGCTGCGGCATGCTGGCCGACCCCAATAAGCAGTATTTGATGGAATTTTCCGCTTCGGGAGATATGAGCGGAAGATATATTCAATCGCTGCTGGACAAGCTTAATATATCCTATGGTGAGAATTACCGCGGAGACAAACGGGTTTTTTATATAAAAGAAGCGGGGAGCATATCCAAGCTTTTGGGCCTTATGAATGCGCCTGCATTTATGCTGGAGGTGGAAAACGTCCGGGTGGTGCGTGAGGTACGCAACCGGATTAACCGTCAGAATAACTGCGAAAGCGCTAATATGGATAAGAGCATAACGGCTTCGCTGCGTACTATGGAGGATATTGAATTAATTCTCTCTTCAGGCCGGAAGGTTTCTTCCGCTTTAATGGAGGCGGCCCAGATGCGCGCCGAGAGGCCGGAGGCTTCTTTATCCGAACTGGCCTTGGAACTAGGTATAAGCCGTTCAGCGCTTAATAACCGTCTCAGAAAACTGCGTTCAATAGCTGAGGAGATAAGAATGAATCAATGACCATACAAAAGAGGAGTTAATAAATGTCTGGTTTTACGCATCTTCATGTACATACCGAATACAGCCTGCTGGACGGCGCGTCCAGAATTGAAGATTTGGTATTAAGGGCCAAAGAACTGGGTATGGACAGCCTTGCCATAACCGATCACGGCGCTATGTACGGCGTGGTGGATTTTTATAAAGCGGCTAAAAAACACGGGATTAAGCCCATAATTGGCTGCGAAGTATATGTTGCGCCCCACGGACACAAGGAAAAGGAGGGCAGAGCGGATAAGGAATACGCCCATTTTATACTGCTGGCAGAAAATGAAAAGGGCTATTACAATCTTATCAAGCTGGTTTCGCTCGGCTTTACAGAGGGCTTCTATTATAAGCCCCGCATAGATTATGATTTGCTGGAACAGTATTCCGAGGGGCTTATAGGCCTTTCAGCCTGCATAGGCGGGGATATTCCCCAGCTTCTGCTTAACGGCATGGAGGAGGAGGCTAAGGTTCTGGCTCTGCGCCTGAAAAATATTTTAGGCCCGGATAACTTCTTTATTGAAATACAGGACCACGGCTTGCGCGAGGAACGCCAGGTAAATCCGCAGCTTATCAAACTGGCCAGAGAGCTGGGTTTAGGCATTGTATGCACTAACGATTCGCATTATACCCGCCGTGAGGACGCTGAGGCGCATGATATACTGCTTTGCATTCAGACGGGCAAGACGGTGGATGATCCTAACCGCATGCGCTTTGAGGGAGACGGTTTTTATTTAAAAAGCGAAGAAGAAATGCGCGGGCTCTTTCCGGATTTGCCCGAAGCTTTGGAAAACACCGTCAAAATAGCCGAGCGCTGCAATTTTGACTATGTTTTCGGCGAATTGAAGCTGCCCTATTATAAAACTCCCGATTCCCGCACGGCAGTGCAGTTTATGCGGGATATAAGCCGGGAAGGGCTTATTAAAAAATACGGGCAGCCCTCCCAAGAAGTGCTGGAGCGCTATGAATATGAGATGAATATGATAGAAAAAATGGGGTATGTGGATTATTACCTCATAGTTTGGGATTATATTCATTACGCCAAGACGCATGATATTATGGTGGGCCCCGGACGGGGAAGCGGCGCGGGCAGCATAGTAGCTTACGCTATGGATATAACCACAGTAGACCCCATTAAATATAATCTGCTCTTTGAACGCTTCCTCAATCCGGAGAGGGTAAGCATGCCGGATTTTGACGTGGATTTCCCGCCCGACGGCCGGGGAAAGGTCATAGAATACGTTACTCAGAAATACGGCGCGGATAACGTGGCGCAGATTATAACCTTTGGCACTATGGGTGCGCGCATGGTGGTGCGGGACGTGGGCCGCGCCATGAATATCCCCTATAATGAATGCGACAGGATAGCCAAATTAATTCCGCATGAATTGAATGTTACCCTTTCGGACGCTTTAGAGCGCAGTCCAGACCTTAAAAAGGAGCTGGAATCAGAGCAGGTGGCCAAGCTTATCGAGTATTCCCTTAAATTAGAGGGATTGCCCCGGCACAGCTCCACCCATGCCGCGGGTGTGGTTATTTCCAAGGAGCCGGTAGACAGCTATGTCCCGCTGGCCATTAACGATAATGTGCCTGTCACCCAGTTTACCATGAAAACTCTTGAACAGCTGGGCCTGTTAAAAATGGACTTTTTGGGGCTGAGGACGCTGGCTGTTATAAAGGATACGCTGGATTTAGTTAAAAACAGGACGGGGGAGATGCCCGATATATACAATATCAGCTTTGACGACGCCAAAGTATACGCCATGCTGGCAAAAGGGGACACGGACGGCGTATTTCAGCTTGAAAGCACGGGCATGCGCAATTTTATGCGTGAATTAGGCCCCTCCACGTTTGAAGATATTATAGCGGGCATAGCCCTTTACCGGCCCGGCCCAATGGAGAGCATCCCTCGCTATGTAAAAGGGAAAAAGGATCCGGGGAGCGTTGAATATCTGCATCCTATTCTGGAGCCGGTATTAAATGTCACTTACGGCTGCATTGTATATCAGGAGCAGGTCATGCAGATAGTCCGGGATGTGGCAGGCTATTCGCTGGGACGCAGCGACGTTATGAGGCGGGCCATGTCCAAAAAGGATAAGGCGGTCATGGAGCGCGAGCATGAGATATTCATACACGGCCTGGAGGAGAATGGTCAAATAGTGGTGCCCGGAGCAGTGCGCAACGGCATTCCCGAAAAGATAGCCGAGGAGATGTTTGAGCAGATACGCACATTTGCTCAATACGCCTTTAATAAATCACATGCGGCGGCTTATGCTGTAGTGGCGTATGAGACGGCATATTTAAAATATTATTATCCATCAGAGTTTATGGCCGCCATGCTTAACAGCTTTCTGGGGGACGGCTCCCGTGCGGCGCAATATATCCAATACTGCCGGGATAATCTTATAAGCGTGCTGCCGCCTGATATAAATGAAAGCGGGGCTTATTTTACCGTTACTCAAAAGGGAGCGGTCCGCTTCGGCATGGCGGCTGTTAAAAATGTGGGTGTGAATGCGGTTGAGGCTATTGTTAAAGAGCGGGAAGCCAACGGCCCGTTTAAGGGAATATATGATTTTGCCCGGCGCTGCATGAGCGGCGGAGGGGAAATAAATAAACGGGCGGTAGAATGCCTTATTAAGGCGGGCGCTTTTGACAGCTCAGGCTTTACGCGGCGCAGCCTGCTTTCCAGCTATGAGAGCATAATAGACCAGGTGCAGGCGGGCGCTAAAAGGATGGTGGAGGGCCAGCTCTCATTTTTTACCGAGGAGCTGGAATCCGAATTGGATTCGGAGCAGGAAAACGAAATTCCCAAATTGCCTGAATACGAGCAATCCTATCTGCTGTCTCTGGAAAAGGAGATGCTGGGCATATATGTTTCGGGGCATCCTCTGGAAAAATATAAAAATGCCCTTAAGCGTGCAAATCTTACTACCGCCATGCTTATGGACGAAGAGGAATTGCAGCTTAACGGAATATATGACGGCAAGGAAGTAGAATATTTGGGCATAATTTCAGCTGTGCGCACCAAGATAACCAAGAGCAATAACCTTATGGCGTTTGTTACGGCGGAGGACAATTACGGCGCGCTGGAATGCCTGGTATTTCCCAATGTCTATACCCGTTACCGGGACAAGCTGGTTCCGGAAAAGGTGGTGCGCCTTAAGGGAAGGCTGTCCATGAGGGAGGACGAGCAGCCCAAGATAATCCTGGACGCGGCGTATGAGGTGCAGCCGGACGGAGAAACAAGCAGGATATGGATACGCATTACTGATGAGAACCGGGCGGCACTTAATCAATTAGACGTCTTTATGGCGGGACACGAGGGGGGCTGCCGGGTAATATTGTACTACGAAAAAGAGCGCGGCCAGAAAGAGCTGGAGGGCAGGATTTCGGGTGACGAACAGGTCTTGGCCGGTTTGAGGCGGCTTTTTGGAGAGCAGCATGTGAAAATCAGATAATTTGTGTTTTTTCAGAAGATTTTCAGTAGTCACAAAGCCTTGTTTCTGTTATACTATATCTTAAGCATGTTTTTGCATGATTACCGGCTTAAAGCCTGAATAGATAATTTCGACCGGAAAGGCGAGGATGTATATATGGAAGTTAAGAGAATAGGCGTGCTGACAAGCGGAGGAGACGCACCGGGCATGAACGCCTGCATACGCGCGGTAGTGCGCACCGCAATTTATCACGGGCTTACCGTTGCGGGCATAGAGCGCGGATACTGGGGCCTGATTGAAAATAAAATGCACGAAATGGATCTGCGCGGCGTGGGAGATATTATCAACCGCGGCGGCACCATCTTAAAAACTGCGCGCTGTCTTGAATTTAAAACCAAAGAGGGGCAGGCTATAGCTCTTAAACATCTTAAGGAGAATGAGATAGACGGGTTGGTGGTCATAGGCGGAGACGGCTCCTTTGCCGGAGCGCAGGTGCTGACTGATTACGGCATACCCGCTATAGGCATACCTGGCACTATTGATAACGATTTGGCCTATACCGATTATACGCTGGGCTTTGATACGGCGCTTAATACCGTTCTGGACGCAATAAGGAAAATAAGGGATACTATGACCAGCCACGACCGCGTGAGCGTTGTGGAGGTAATGGGAAATAAGTGCGGTGATTTAGCTTTATATTCCGGCCTCAACGGCGGTGCGGAATGTATTCTTATCCCCGAAAAGGCATGGGATATAGAGCAGGTGTGTGCTATGCTGCTCAGGGGCAAGGAAAAGGGCAAGATGGCCAGCATAATCCTTTTGGCTGAAGGCGCGGGCGACGGCAACGAGCTGAGCAAGACTATAGAGGCGCGCACTGGCATGCAGGCGAGGGCTACGGTTCTTGGGCATATTCAGCGCGGCGGCTCTCCCAGCGCGCGGGATACGCAGCTTGCCAGCATGTTTGGCTTTTATGCGGTTAATCTGCTGGTTAAAGGCGTAGGGGGCCGGGTTGTAGGCATTAAAGACGACCAGATTTTTGATATGGAAATACACGACGCTCTCAAGATGGAAAAGACGGTAAACGAGAGCATGTATAATCTGGCTAATGTTTTGGCTATTTGATAAGCAGTTAAAAATTATAAGCCAGACTGCCGCTTTAATAGCGGCAGATACTTAAATTAAAGTAAGCATACCATGCATTAATACGCTGGCATGCTTTTTTATTTATTCACTGCATATTATAAATTTTATTAATTGTAAAATTCTTCTTGACATCAGGATATACATGGACTATAATGAAGAAAAATGAAAAATATTACATAACTGTTGTTTGTTAAAATAATAGGATATAATAATCGCTAAGAAGTAAATTCACCTACATGAGTTAATAAAATTCGCTTTTGATTTAACGAGGGAAAAGCGGCTGGGTTATTGAGAATAGGATCAGATTTTCTTTAAATCTCCGATAAAATCTATTAAAGCCAAGAAAAAATGGCGTTATAAGGAAACAATAAAGTATTTACCAGGCTGTTTTTAGGTTCAGTTTGTAAAACTTTCTTATATTTTTGGATAATTACGTCAATCAGTGTACGCTGCAATGTTGCGTTGGTACGGATTTCAGCAGTGTGTGGAAATAAATGGGTATTAGGATTCCGGCCGTCTATTTCGATTTATTCCAGAGGGCAAAGCATTGTTAATTTTACGGTGGAGGGCTGTTTCGAGCCGGGCGCCGAAAAAAGGGCTTTGCCGCAGCAGTATTATGAATGACAGCTGATGCTTTTCGGGCAGGCGTTGCTGCATGCTTCAGCTATGGGAGTTGGGGGAGCATGCGGCGCAAAGCTAAAAAGGTTCAGCTTTCAGTATCTTCAGCCGGCAGGAGCACGCACGGCTGGGGCAGAATAAAATTTTTGTCCTGCACTTGTGCTTTGGCTGCTTGCGTTCTCTTTGCGCTGATAGGGAATAATGCAGGAAGCGCTCAAGTATTTTCCATTTTTATCGTGCATGTTTTCGCTGGCTGGGGGCAGGTTTACACTAAAAAAATAAAAAGGAGAAAATGCTAATGAAACGTCATCCAAAATTGCTGCGCTGCGTAACGGTTTTGACACTGCTGTTTCTGCTGGTCAACTGTTCGATATCCAATGCAGAGCTCCTGGCATCCGACGCGGCGTCCGGCGCACTCCAGCCTGAGGGCTGGCTTGAAGCGGAATATTTGGATTCGGCCGGCAGTTCAACAGTCAGCCTTAATTCAAGCACTGTAAGCGTTGCCGCGCCCAGTTCGGTAAGCGCTGCTGCTTTGAGCCGGAATTCCATCCAAATTTCCTGGTCCAAGTCTTCCAATGCCGACGCATACTTTTTGAAGCGTTACAATTCCTCTACGGGCGAATGGGACATTATAGCGCAGACTACCGGGCTTTCTTTTACAGACGGCAGCCGTGCGGCCAATACTACCTATCGATATCACGTTGTGGCCTATAAGGTGATAGACGGTATTGTTTACTTTGCGCCCACAAGTATGGAGGCATCCGCAACTACTCCTCAGTATGCGTATGCTCCTGACCGTGTTACCGCCACTCCCAAAAGCGGGACTTCCATAGAAATTACATGGTCTGCGGCGGCAGGGGCCGATGCTTATTTCTTAAAGAGATATAATCCCTCTACAGGCGAATGGGATATTATAGCGCAGACCTATGGGCTTTCTTTTACCGACAGTAATCTGACTCCCAACACAACTTACCGGTACCATGTTGTAGCATATACAACCTTTGACGGCTCCATTCATTTTGCGCCTGTAAGCCCGGAAGCGTCCTTAACGCTTCAGCATGTTTACGCGCCCTCCTCCATCAGCGCTACCGCGGCCGATCCGACTACGGTAAATATAAACTGGTCGAGCGCAGCCGGAGCCGAAGCATATTTCCTCAAGCGCTACAATGCTTCTACAGGCGAATGGGATATTATAGCGCAGACTTACGGACTTTCTTTTACAGACGGCAACAGGGCGCCGGGTACGAGCTACAGTTATCATGTAGTGGCTTATACACACGTTAACGGCGTTGTTACATATGCGCCCCAAAGCAGCACTGCAACGGTAACTACTCCGCGGTATATTTATGCTCCCGGTGAAATAACGGCTGTGGCCACAAGCGCATATTCTATAAAAATTAAGTGGTCCGAATCGAGCAATGCAGACGGTTATGCCCTTAAAAGATATAATCCGTCCACTGGGCAGTGGGATATACTGCTTCAGACAATCGACCGGGATTATACTGATAATACCTGTCAGCCCAATACGCAGTACCGTTATCATGTAGTAGCATACCGGAATGTAAACGGTAATTGGTATTTTGCACCGCCCAGCTCTGAGGCGGCGCTGACAACGCCCTCCTTCGGGAGCGCGCCCTCCTCGGTTGAAGCTTCGGCTGCGGCAACGTCTGTCACCCTTACCTGGACGTCTGTTCCCGGCGCTTCAGGCTATGCGATAAAGCGCCTTAACGCTTCAAGCGGCGCCTGGGAGGTAATTGCTCAGACAAGCAGTACAAAATATACCGATAAGAACCGCACACCCGATACATCTTACAGCTATCAGGTTGTGCCGTATGCTGTGGGCACAACTACTCACTACGGCGCTACCAGCCAAAATGTAACTGTAGCTACGCCGGTGGTTTCGGGTCCGGCTTCCATGATGGCATATTCTGCCGGCCGGAATGAAATAACCGTTCATTGGGATATGGGCGATTTAGCGGACGGTTATGTTCTGCGGCGCGCAGAATCTCCAGACGGGCCTTTTAATAATGTTATATCTACCGCAAACAGAAGCTATACTGATACAGGCCTGATTTCAGACAAGACCTATTATTACGATGTTGTGGCATATAAGATCATTAACGGAACAATATGGTATGCTACTCCGCAGTGCACGGCTTCGGCTGAGCCTAAGAGCGAATCGGCCTCCTACAGCGGCGCGGGATACAATTCCAACCGGATAGTGGGCCTGGATCACAGCGGACGCGCCTTTTCGGCTATAAGCGGCTATCAGGACGGCCGTGACGTAGGGGTAATGTATTGGCCGTGGTTCGGGACGGGCGCTCCCTTCTTCAATGGGATATATGACGTTGCTCAAATCCTGGCCAGACCGGACGGCTATAACGAACTCTTCCATAAGGATACATATGACAGCCCCGCGAATGAAGTGCACTACTGGGGCGAACCGCTCTGGGGCTATTATCATTCCAGAGACCCGTACATTATCCGCAAGCACTTAGAGCTGCTGACAACGGCAGGCGTAGATTTCCTGTATTTTGACACAACCAACGCCTGGACGTACGCCGAAGCGGTGATTGATATCATGCAGGTGATGGACGAAATGCAGCGTGAAGGCTGGAATCCGCCGCAGATAGTCTTTTACACGCACTCGCACTCCTTAGATACGGTTCGTTCAATTTATAACGACATTTATAAAAAGAACCTCTATCCCAATACCTGGTACAGAATCAACGGCAAGCCTGTAATTATCGGCTACACTAATGTGGCGGACGACCTGGCTGAAGCTGCGGTAAGGGGAGATACCAGCTATTATCCTCAGCCGCTGTCCTCTGAAATCCTGAATTTCTTTACCTTTAAGATGCCGCAGTGGCCGAATGAAGCGTACCGCAGCGACGGTGTGCCGTGGATTGAATTTACCTATCCTCAGCCCATGCATACCAACATTATGAATGTTTCGGCGGCGTCCAGCCCCATGCTGCCCTTCTCCTTCTCTCTCACGCGCGGGCTGAACAACTGGGGCCGCGGCTACAACGTAAGCACAGGCGCCAACAATTATCTGGATGCCCTGTACACAGGCACCTTCTTCCAGAGCTCCTGGAACACTGTGCTAAATTCGGCGGTCAAACCCGAAATAGTGACGGTAAACGGCTGGAACCAGTGGGTGGCAAGCAAAACCATGTATGACGGAGAATACACCTTCTGCGATGTAGCCAATATGGAGTTTTCCGCAGATATAGAGATGATGAAGGGCGGGTATGCCGACCTCTATTATCAGATGCTGGTTAAGAACATCCGCGCTTATAAGGGTTATTCTGCGGGCGCGACCGGGTATGTAACAAAGACCATAGACATAAACGGCAGTCCGAGCCAGTGGGATAATGTAAACGCTGTATTCAGGGATATGGGCGTAACCAATTACGGCAGGGACTATATAAACGCCGCGGGCACTGCAACCTATGTTCAAAGCGCGCCCAGGAATAATATCCAGGAGGTTAGAGTAACAAAAGACAGCAGTTATATTTACTTCTATATCCGCTGTGAAGATGACATTACCGCTGCGACTGATTCCCGCTGGATGAATATCTTTATCGGTACCGGGACGCCTTCATCCAAGGGATGGCAGGGCTATGAATACGTTGTGAACCGTTCGGTAAACGGCAATGTTTCCAATGTAGAAAAGCTCAACAGCAATTATACAGGCACCGTTACCGGCCAAGCTGATATTTCTTTAAACGGCAGCGTGCTTCAGGTGCGCATTCCGCGCAGTGCGCTGGGATTGGGCGCCAACAGCAATACCTTCTATTTCAAGGTTGCTGACGACGTTCAAGGGCCGACAGATATCATGAACTACTATACCAGCGGCAGCTCGCTGCCTATGGGCAGACTCAGCTTCCAGTATAACGATTGATGCTGTATTAGTCCAAACAAGCTTTAAATGCGGCGGCGTTCTTGCCAAATAACAGCTTGAGAATGCAGGCGCAATAAGCAGAGGAAGAGAGGAGCGGCGGGCTCCTCTCTTTTTTTAGGGCAGTCTAAAACTTTTGAAAAAGTTTAAGGGGGCTGAAGCGGCGGGCAGCCTGGGTAAGTAATCCTTTGTTCCCAGCCTAAAGGAATGCTGTTAAAAGTTCGCAGCATAGGAAGCTTGAGCGGAACGGAATTATGAAAAGTTCGCAGCATAGGGAGCTTGAGCGGAGCGGAATTATGAAAAGCTTGCAGCATAGGGATTTTGAGCGAACGGAATTATGAAAAGCAAATGCCGCATTGGCAAAACGGGGCCCGAAGATTTCGCAGGGAGGCTTTTCGGCAGGCCGAGAGGAAGGGCAGGCCTCTCTCTTTATTATTGTTTTGGAAATTTATTTTAGAGTATTTTTCAGCGTTAAGCCGGAAGCGGGTAAAAAATAAGAAGAGCATTTGCTCTTCTTACTAATCATTTTTATTGCTATCCAATTAAAGGCCGTATCTTTTCTTGAACCTGTCTACGCGGCCGCCGGTATCCACCAGCTTCTGCTTGCCGGTATAGAAAGGATGGCATTTGGAGCATATTTCCACCTTAAGCTCGCTTTTTACCGAGCCGGTTTCAAAAGTTTCCCCGCAGGCGCATTTGACGATAGCCTTCTGATAATTAGGATGTATTCCTTTTTTCATCTGCATTCACCTCTAATCTGATAAAGCGGATGCTCCGCAAAATTTCCATAACAGCAGATTATATTATAGCCTATCCCAAAGAAAATGTCAATAATATTTTGCGCCGCTTAATATGTATGTGTTACAATGATGAGTGACAGAAGAAAAAAAGAGTAGCGAATAGAAGAG
>URYI01000043.1 GCA_900552055.1 uncultured Eubacteriales bacterium
GCCGCAAACGCCGCCCCCGTGTGCTTAGGCTCTGGCGCTGAAATCATAAGCAGGAGGCTTAGCAGGTTTTTGCCCGTATTGGCAGGCATGGCTTTTGCCATTAAGAAAATAAAATATTTGATTGACTTATTGGCGCAAAATAATTATAATAAAACCCACAAGCAATACTTTCCGGCATTTCAGGCTGTGCTAGTTGGTATTATAAAATAGCTTTAATGCGCCTGTAGCTCAGTTGGATAGAGCAACGGCCTTCTAAGCCGTGGGCCAGGGGTTCGAATCCCTTCAGGCGCACCATATAGCCGCAAGTTGCGTATTGCTTGCGGCGACTTTTTTACAAAGTTACTGGCTCATTCAACTACATTTCCTTTTGCGGTTCCCTGTTCTGACAGCTGCGAATAGAACACAGTCGCTAAACCGACAAGTCATTGCTTTGTGCCGCCCCGCTGGCGTTTATACATATATCTCCTTTTTCTCAAAAAGTCACGTCATACCATTGCTGCTAGCCTGTTAACTTGCTCACTGCGCTTCGGTTTGCTGCTGCCTTTTTTCAGTTGCTCGCGGGTTCAAGTCTATCAGAAAAAAGTGAGGCGCTATTTCAGCTAGATTGATGATAAAATATAATTATTTTATTGATCAACCTATTTATATCTGTATCTATATCTAATAAGAATAATTCTAAATCAAATTCTTTTATATATTGCTCCTTTATAAGAGCAAATTCTTGTTGTGTTATCCTCCTGGTTTTTCCGAAATTTCCTTTCCAGTCGGACTCATATGTGATAGGGTAGCATACGGCACCCAAAATGTGTGCGCCCGTAAGCCCTTCCGCTGCTTTTATAGTTTTATTAACAAATTTAAGATCATCATATGGATTAACACAAAGAATGATTGTATCTGGAGAAAACGCTTCTAAAAATATTCTGTGCTTAATTGGTATATTGTTGGCATTTCTATTGTTATATGGTAATAATCCGGCTTGTGTACCTCCAATAATTATGCCTACATCTTTATTTGTTATGTTCCATATGAGTTTATTAGTAACAGAAAAAATATTATCCCAATAAATATCAACAGTGGACATATATCCTAAAGGGAAAACTGCATCCATGCCAAATAAAAGTGAAGATGGTTCCGTGCCTATTTGTCCAACCTTATATCCTATACCCAACAATTTTTCTCTAATTTTCAACTGCAATGTAAATTTACCTTGACTTGAACTAGTTCCTACAATACATACGGTTGGTTTGTTTGTCATAAACAATTTACCTTTATTATACAGAATATCCTTGTTGTATAATTTCGGACAATATCCTTGAGAATTGCTTTCCTGCAAAACATCTTTTGGTAAATCAAAGCAATAAATATTTTTATTAAACTTCTTTGCTTTCTCATAAAGGTCCTCAAAATGACAACTGTTAGCTGATGAATCAATCGCTTTACAATGCTCTAAAATTAAAGTATCAAATGAGTCCCAATTAATATTAGATATATTGTCAATTATTTTTTCATTGGGTATATTAGTTATTTCGGATATTCGTTTACCAATACATCCGGTCTCTCTTAGAGAATAGTACGACACAATTTTGAAATCAAGCAGATTTTCATATCTCGCTAGACTATGTATTTCCTTGTTAAATGGAAATACGGCTGCTTTTGATATTTTAAACGGTAAGCCACATAATATATCAACAATATCTTTTTCTTCTGTCGGTATATTTATGATTTCTTCATTACATTTTTTTAACGCTAATTCACCAGTAACTTTTGCGCATAAAAAACTAGTACCTTTTACGATATTGTATTTAGGTGTTGTCCAAGGAACGCGTAAATTACTCAATCTACCTTCTGCATTAATTATTCCTTTTTGATTATATCGTATTTGTGATGTAGGTATCGTATCATTGCCATCGACCCCGACAACATCCTTTAACGCTGCAGGAAAAGAAACTGCTCCATTATTATCATAAGCTGATACAATAAGGGTGCCTTTTTTGTATAGCTTGCTGCAAATTCGCTGCATTCTATATGTTGAGCCAATTCGTGTTATTCCCATGCTGATATTAATTATATCAAATGAATAATTATTTTCAATATATTCAAGATATAAACAGAAATCATCATAATCGACACTGTTATTGTTTGTATTAATTTTTATGTTTGTAATTGAGCAAAAAGATTTGGGAATTTCCTTATTTACAAGATAGTAAATGGCCGTTCCATGACCCAATATATCGTTAAAATCACTATCTTCTTTTACAACCCCATTCTCGATGATTAGAGAAAAACCACTTACTGTTTGATTAATAAACGCTTCATGCTCACGTTTCACTCCCGAGTCCAATATAGCAATACTAATTTTTTTCATAATACTTCCACCTTCGCGTAATTGTAACTTATTCATATAGTGTTTTTTGGGCTGTATACATTTCATTATACAATCCTTTTTTTTCTCTCAATTCATGATGATTGCCGTATTCAATTATTTTCCCGTTACTAAATACGGCAATTTTATTTGCTACAGTTGATGAGGCCAATCTATGTGAGACAAATATAGTTGTCTTATTCTGCGATAATTTAAAGAAATTATTATATATTTCCGCTTCAGCTTGGGCATCAAGCGATGCTGTGGGTTCGTCTAAAATTAGCACAGGCGTGTTTTTATAAATTGCTCTGGCAATAGCGATTTTCTGACTTTCGCCTCCAGATAATTCTATACCATTGCTGTCAAATTGTCTGGTAATATACGTTTTTGTTTTGTTCGGAAGATTGTTAAGTACGCTTTGGAGTCCAACACATCGTAAAATAGACTCTACCGAGTTGTTATCCCTACCCAAGGTAATGTTTTCATCGATTGTAAACGCAAAATTTTGAAAATCTTGAAATACAGCGGCAATCAGGTTATTATATTCCTTGTTGTCAATCTCCCAAATATCAATGCCGCCTATCGTAATTTTTCCTTTAGTTGGTTTGTAAAACTTACAAATGAGCTTTATAAAAGTTGATTTTCCGGCTCCGTTTTTTCCGACTATAGTTAACTTTTCTCCATATGGGATTTTTATATTAATATGATTTAATATATATTTATTAGTGTTTGGATAACAAAATGAAACATTATGGAATTCAATGTCGTAACTATTTATATGTATGCTGGTTACGCCTGCGTTTTCATCGTTATTTTGGTGCTTGAGACTGTTAAAATCACTTACATTTAATAATTGTTGATGTAACTCTCCAATACTGCCAACAATAGAAGAAAGTGCTGACGTAAGTGATGTTACCGCGCTGAAATACATGGTGAAATCCGCAATGCTTATTACGTTTTCTGTATAACGCATTGCTAATATAAATAATATAATAATTGTTTGAAGCGCGATGATGACAGCCGTTATGCTTTCAAAAATCGTATTCCTTTTAAAATCCCCGTATTGCAGTTTCAACATTTCATATCTGAATCCTTTAATTTTTGACATAAACCAATCGCTCAAATTATTAATGCGAAGTTCCTTTGCCGCACCGGGATTAAAATAGGCAATATTAGTAAGGTAATTTCCAACACGATTATTTGCAGCGTATAATTCACGACGTTTTTTGTTATATCTGTAGGTTAACCATGTAAAGTATGTTTTTATTAAAAGTGTTATAAACACAAGCACAACAAAAAGAATGTCAACATGGGTAATGATAACAGAAAGACCGATGATTGTAATAATACTCGAAACAATATTTTGAAATAAACTAATAATTGATGTTAATTGAGAAGCATTATTAGCAAGCGATAATCTTTCGTGAAATTTTGCGCCTTCCATGTCAGATAATGAAAGCTTCATTGTTATTTCACCGGTTTCCTGCCGGATTCTTTTAATGAAACGATCAACACAGAAGGATGTTTTATTTGATAGAATCAAATTAATCAAATTGAGAAAAAGTAAAATGCCGCAATATAACAAGATACATTTTACGATCTCAATATAGTCATCCTTATTTGTAAGTTGCTCAATGAATAATTTGGGGAAATAAACATATAAAAGGGGGAGAGCCGAAGACACAAGTAATTGCGGCAATGCAAAAACAAAGTATAATGGCTCATAATCAATTATTATTTTTATTGTTCTAAATAATTGTTTCATTGCTTTTTGCCTCGTTTTCTTGGTAGTATTTAGCCTGCGAAGCATAGAGTGAAGCGTAAAGGCCGCCATTCTCTACGAGCATCTGATGATTCCCGCGTTCTGCAATTTCATTGTTATGTATCACAATTATTTCATCGCAAAACTTCGTGGAAGAAAGCCGATGCGATATATATATTGTAGTCTTATTATCTGTAATATCGTTAAAACGCATAAACAACTCATATTCGGCTATTGGATCAAGAGCGCTTGTCGGCTCATCAAGAATCATTATGTCAGCTTTTTTATACAAAGCTCTGGCCATGGCTAATTTTTGTCCTTCTCCGCCAGAAAACTCTATTCCCTCTTCATCAAGTTCGCGGTATAGTGATGTATTTATGTCATAAGGTAAACTGCTTATCTTCTCTTTTAGCCCGCTTTTATTGATGCAGTCACGGAACCTTGTCTCGTCAAATATTCCGTCAAAAATCACATTTTCTTTTATACTATAGGCAAACAGTGCAAAGTCCTGCATTACGCACGCTATTTTGCTTATATATTGTCTGTATGGTATTTGATTAATATCAATACCGTTCAATGTAATTTTCCCGGATGTGGGCGAATAAATTCTTAAAATCAATTTGATGATCGTGGTTTTTCCACTTCCATTCAATCCAACAATAGCATATTTCTTTCCAGCGATAATATCAAACGTTATATTTTTCAATACATATTCTGTTGCGTCAGGATACATAAATGATACATTTTCAAACTTAATGTTAGCTTTAGCAAAATCTATGTTAATCTCTGATAATGTATTACTTTTTGATAATGTACTGTTTTCCCTTAATACTTGTTCGTATTCACGGTAAAATTCCAACGCCTTGAAACTGCTGTTGATAGCTCCAAGCGAAGAAAAACAGGCCAATAAGACTGAGGTAAACAGCGTGGCAGATGAAATAAGAACACTGTATTCGGCAATACTTATTTGGCTCAAAAAAACCTGATGTGAGAAATACAGATACATGCATCCTGTTTGTATAATTGATAAAATTATACTTAATGAGTTAACTCCGAGTTTTTTATTCAAAAGTTTCTTTAATTTTCTGATTTGTATCTTTGTTTCAAAAATATACTTATTTTTAATGAATTGGGCGGCATTGTTAATGCGCAATTCTTTTGCATATTGATAATCAGTCATAACACTATATAAATAATCAAGCTTGCGGTCATCTTCTACCTTACTGTTGTTGAAGTTGAAATCACATTTTTGAGTATATATAGTTAACATAATCATCAGTACTGATAATAACATAATTATCAAAGTAAAAGGCGGACTGAATACGGAAAAAATAAATAATACGCTTATAGACTGAATAAAGTAATTAATTAAATTGCCCCAATGGCTCAAGAAAAACGGGGGCTGTGAAATCATTGATTTTTGTTTCAAATTTAGTATTTTTCCATCTTGTACATAGTGATAATCGATATCAAGGCAATCTTGAATATACTTAAACTGCATAATATTGCTTGATTTACGCATGGCATTGTTTTCCCATAACGTCAGTAATTGTGTAGCTAAAGTAATCGCTAAATGAATCAGTGCATAACCCAATATGTATTTCAAAACGCTTGCGAGGGGTTCTTCAGATACTAATGCATTGATAGTAAAGCCTAAGCCGGCAATATTCACGAGAGGAATTATTGCTGTAAATAAATTTTTAATCACAGTCGCAAAGAAATATTGCCTTGAATTTTTCCATGTATTTCTAAAGCAGAAAACAATATTTCTAATTATCCTTTTAATCATATTCATAATGATCACCAAAAAAATACATTTGCTATATTATATAAATTATCATTATTACAACAATTTAAATCAGTATATATTATTTCTTATTCAATACTACCATTTACTTTATCAATATATTTATTACTTAAATTTTATATTTATATCTTATTTTAATAGGATAATTGTTGATTTTAATTTATTTTAACATATAAATTTACATTTATCAATGTTTCGTTTTATATATCAGAATAAAAAATATCAATTATTTGAGATACAGATAATATTGCAATGTGTGGAGAAGAGCAGCTGCTTAATAAAAATGTTATTGATTGGTGTAAATGCTTCAACATTCTGACAGTTGCAAAGTTTAAAAAAGTTAAAGCGGTTGAGCTGCTGTTTTTAAGCATTTCGGTGCATAGAGGCATCTCTTATTAAGGAATGCTTAATTTTATCTATAGTTTGGCAAAGAAAAGGATTTTCAATTTAAACATATTTAAGAATACTTTTTGCTTTTTTAGACATCCTATTTTTAAAAGTAATTCTGGGAGGAATGCCCATGACTTCATTATGGGAGCAGACAGCGGAGATTTCCGGCTTTGAAAGTTTGAACGGAAGCATAAAGACCGATGTATTAATAATAGGCGGGGGAATGGCGGGCATTTTATGCGCTTATATGCTGCATCAGGCGGGAGTGCCTTATGTGCTGGCTGAAGCGCAAACCGTTTGCAGCGGCATTACCAAAAACACAACCGCTAAAATTACCTCCCAGCACGGGTTAATATATGATAAGCTTATAAATAAGTTCGGCGTGGAAAGGGCAAAGCAGTATTATAATGCCAATGAAGAGGCGCTTAAAATGTACAGGCGCCTTTGCGCGGATATTGACTGCGATTTCGAGATTAAGGATGCGTATGTCTATTCTTTGGATGATAGGAAAAAGCTGGAGAAGGAGCTGCGCGCGCTTGAACGGATTGGAGCCAAAGCTGAATTCTGCGCTAATCCCGGCCTGCCCTTTAATACGGCCGGAGCAGTTAAATTTCCCAATCAGGCGCAGTTCCATCCGCTGAAATTTGCGGCGGCCGTTTGCCGGGGACTGAATATTTATGAGCATACTGCAATACGGGAGCTTAAAGGGCTTACGGCGGTAACTGACAACGGTACAATTACTGCTCAAAAAATAATTGCAGCTACTCATTTCCCCTTTTTAAATAAGCACGGCAGTTATTATTTAAAGCTTTATCAGCACCGTTCATATGTCATAGCGCTGGAAAACGCGCCTGACTTAGGGGGCATGTATGTGGATGAAGCGCCTAAGGGCATGTCTTTTAGGAATTATAAAAATCTGCTTTTTATAGGGGGCGGCGACCACCGCACAGGTAAAAAAGGCGGCGCCTGGCAGGAATTGAGGGAGTTTTCCAAAAAATATTATCCCGACGCCGTGGAAAAATACAGCTGGGCTGCTCAGGACTGCATGACGCTGGACGGCCTGCCTTATATCGGCCGCTATTCGGCCAGTACCGAAAATTTATATGTTGCTTCGGGTTTTAATAAATGGGGCATGACATCTTCAATGGCGGCTGCAAGGCTGTTATGCGACATGGTTCAGGGAAGAAAAAATGATTATCAGGAGCTTTTTTCTCCGTCCAGAAGCATTCTTAGGCCTCAGCTTGCCGTCAATGCATTTGAGGCGGCAGTTGGCCTTTTAACTCCGAGCACTAAACGCTGTCCGCATTTAGGCTGCGCGCTTAAATGGAATAAATATGAGCATACTTGGGACTGTTCCTGTCATGGTTCGCGCTTTACTCAGGAGGGCAGGCTGATAGACAATCCCGCCGCGGGGGATTTGAAAGAATAAGCGGTATTTGAGGTTTATATTAAGCGGCTAAATCTTTATTTTGGGAACAAGCGCTGCTTGAACTGTTTGGCCGGAGAATTATAAGCAGTGCAAATGGAGATAATAGTTTATACGATTTAATAATATAAGGACGGTCCGGAAGCTTGGGCGTCCTGCAAACAGATTTAAAAGGAGTAAGGCTTTATGAATGACAAAAACGGATTTACCATAAGCAACCGCGACCATGTTTTAAGAGCATGGCAGAATTCTACCGAACTGGTACGGGATTATCAGGATTACGCGCACGAAACCGAAAATGAGGATAAAAAGCTCTCTGAGCTTTTTGCCCGATTTGCCGAGGAGGAAGCCGTGCATGCCGCAAAGCTGCTTGAATGGCTTCAAAAGCAGGAAAAAGAGTAGGGAACTGGAATAAACGCCGCGCGCTTGTATGCGCCGAGGCTTTTAACAATATCGTGAGCCCATATTTGCGGCTCATCATATCCGAGTGTGCCGCAGCAGTATTCTCAAACTGCATTTAAAATGCGCAGAGGCGGTACAAGCGGGGAAGAATGTATTTTACCGGGAGCACTTGCGCCGCGGTGCAGGGCTGCGCCTTGCGGCAGCGCAGCGTGCCTTGCATAGGGCGCTTTCCTGTAAGGCTTGTGGCCGCGGGCAATTAAGATTTTTCTGTACGACATGATGGATGACGCAGGGAACGCGTTTTTTAAAAACAATGGCAGAGGGCGGGGAAATCAGCCTGCATAGGGCGCATCTGTCCTTATTGCGGCCTCTGAGCAGAACAATAAAGGGAGAAAGATGATTTATGGTGGAACAGGATACTATCAGGCTTCTGCGCGAATGCGACGCCGGGATAAAAATGGGTATAAGCGCCATAGACGAGGTTATGGACTGCGTCAGCGCTGATAATCTGAAAAAATGCCTGAACGATTGCAGAAACGAGCATGAAAAGCTTAAAAAGGAAATACGGGCACTGCTGGACAAATATCAGGACGAAGGCAAGGAGCCTAATCCAATCGCAAAAGGCATGTCCTGGATGAAAACAGGCGTAAGAATGGCCGTAGACCAATCGGACAGCGCCATAGCAGATTTAATGACGGATGGCTGCAATATGGGGGTCAAATCCCTGAGCAGGTACCTGAACCAATACAAGGCGGCGGACGAGGTATCTAAGGATATAACCAAGCGGCTTATAAAACTGGAGGAAGAGCTGGCGGTAAATATGCGCGGATTTTTATAAATTGCCGTGCATAATCCGGCCCTGCTGAGGGCTGTGCAGGAATATTTGCATTATTATAATCAGGGCTTGACACAGGCCCTGATTTAGTTTATCCTGTTAATATCCTTAGCCGGCGGGGTGCGAAGTTCTCGGTATATTTTAAGGAGAGCGCGGCCAAGTCGAAAGCTGAAAGGGCATACCTTATATGGTACCAGGAGGTGCGGTATGAAGCAGTGCATGGATGCGGACAACCTGCATAGAAGGCTGAAAAAAATAATCGGGCAGGTACAGGCTATAGACAGGATGGTGGATGAGGACGTCCCGTGCGAGGATGTGCTCGCGCAGATTAATGCGGCTAAATCCGCCCTGCACAGAGTAGGGCAGGTAGTCCTGGAAGGACATATCAAGCATTGCGTAAGGGACGGGATAGAGCACGGAGACGCGGATAAGACTATAGAAGGCTTTACAAAGGCTGTAGAACGCTTTGCCAATATGAAATAATATGCCGGTATGCCGGCAGTGCCGGCTGGCTGTATATTATAAATAAAGGGGCAATCAATAGCGCCGGCTGTATGGGCTGACTGACAGCGCAATTTTTCAAAGTGGTTCAGTTTTAAAAGCAGATTTGAGTTCTTGGGCGTGAAAAATTCAATTATTTTATATGCTGCCGCGTTGTTAATAAGGCGAGGGCTTTAGTTGATAGCATGATAAGATACGCAACCATTAATGATTTATTAGTTTTAAAAAAATATGACAGACACATTAGGGAAGCTGAACTGAGAGACAGCCTGAATAAAAACAGGATAGTAGTTATGGAAAATGACGGCGTATTTATGGGCTGGCTGCGGTATAATCTGTTCTGGGACAATACGCCCTTTATTAATATGCTGTATATTCTGGATAATTTTCAAGGCAGAGGCTGCGGCGGGCAGCTGCTGGTATTTTTTGAAAAGGAAATGCGGGAAACCGGCCATTGCTTGATTTTAACCTCTACCCTTTCAAATGAGAGGGCGCAGTTTTTTTACAGGAAACACGGCTTTTCGGATTGCGGTTCGCTGATTCTGCCCGGACAGCCCCTGGAAATTATTTTGCTGAAAAATTTAGTTTAAGCGGAGACTTTGACAATGGATAGTTATTTAGAGATTAAAAAAATTTTCGAGGGGGAAGCAGATAAGGAAAATGCTGAGGCCATGTCCAAATATATGCGGAATAAATTTGAATTTTATGGACTGCCCACTCCTAAAAGAAAAGAATTAAGCAAGGATTTTTTAAAGCGGGAGAAGAAACGGGAGGAAATAGACTGGTCTTTTCTGGATAAATGCTTTACGGACGAGCACAGAGAGTTCCAATACCTTGCCGTTGATTATTTGAGCGTTAAAAATGAGTATTTGACTTACGAGGATATACCTGCAATAAGAAAGTATATCCAGCAAAAGCAGTGGTGGGATACTATTGATTTTTTTGACAAAGTAATCGGCGATATAGGCTTAAAGGATAAGCGCGTGGATGATTTGATGCTTCAATGGTCAACCGACGAGGATTTTTGGATAAGGAGAATTGCGATAGACCATCAGCTTTTAAGAAAGGAAAAGACCAACACGCAGCTGCTGGAACAGATAATCATAAATAATCTGGGCAGCAGTGAGTTTTTTATAAATAAGGCCATAGGCTGGAGCCTAAGGGATTATTCTAAAACAAACCCTGATTGGGTCAGGGATTTTATTAATAGGTATAAGGAAAGAATGGATAAATTGAGCGTAAGAGAAGCCAGCAAGTATATATAAATGCAGAAGGTGTTCCGCCATGCAGGGGACTGGATTTTATTGGCTCCTGCGCCAGGGAGGGTAAAGGATTAATGGGCAAAATTATTTCGGTTTTAAAAGACTTAAGGCTGAAATGCATGAGTATAAGGGAGGAGAATTAAAATGAAGGTAATTATTTTGAACGGCAGCCCTCATATTAAGGGCTGTACTGCCAGGGCGTTGAGAGAGGCGGAGGAAACTTTAAATAAAGAGGGCATAGAAACTGAAACCATAATGGTGGGGAATAAAAATATAAGAGGCTGTATTGCATGCAATACCTGCGGGGTAAAGGGCAAATGTGTTTTTGAGGATTTAGTCAATGAAACGGCGTCTAAATTCGAGAAAGCCGAAGGGCTTATAGTGGGCACGCCTGTCTATTATGCCGGCGCTAACGGAACCATATTGTCTTTTCTGGACAGATTGTTTTACAGCACGCATTTTGATAAAAGCATGAAGGTGGGCGCGGCAGTGCTTTCTTCAAGACGGGCGGGCAGCACCTCGGCGCTGGATGAGATAAACAAATATTTTACAATAGCCAATATGCCCATAGCAGCCAGCTCGTATTGGAATGAAGTTCATGGGTTTACCGAGAAAGATGTTAATAAGGATTTAGAGGGCCTTCAGACTATGCGCAACCTGGGCAGAAACATGGCGTTTTTAATTAAGGCTATAAGGCTGGGGAAAGAGCAATATGGGCTTCCCAAGAGAGAAACCGGCGCATTTACAAGTTTTCATGACGGATTATGATTTTGAGCAGGACGGATTGGGTGAAAATGCTTATCTGTCAGGCTTTACTGGGTCGGGGAATCCTTGCGGCGGCAACAGTCATGCGGCTTGCTTCAAAATAAAACGGCGGCTGCAATCGGCACAGCTGCATAAGGGCAATATTTTATATAATGCACCGCGCTGTGCCGAAGTTAAGTTTCCCTGCGGCAGTGAAGTTGCTTTGCAATGAAGTTTGTTGCGTAATGGCTTTGTGTCAAACTTAACTTCACATTTGACAAATACTTCACTGTCATTTATTGCAACTTCACTTCAAACCGAAGGTTTGAAACTTCACAAAATAAGAAACCACTCGAAAGGGAATTCTTTGGTTCTTCTTCGAGTAGTTTTGTCTTATACCGCAGCAGCAAGCAGGGAATTTGCACGGCAACTTCCTATTGTGGTTGTAGAAATGCTTCCTTATCGGAGATGCTAGATAGCAGCTGTTATTTTGTTTTGCAGCGGTTAATCAATCAGCGGCCGGAGGGCGCTGCGGCAGAGCAAAAGCAGCGCGGCGGGGAGGCAAAGCCGGCTGCCTAATACAGCATTATCCCCTGCATACTGACGGCTGTGCATCAAAGACTTATTAGGATTGTTTTTATTATATAATCAGCATGGCGGACAAATAATTAAATCCGCTGTTTTTAAAGGATATGATATGGGCGACAAGCAAATATTGCTTAATAATATAGATAAAGTCCATACCACTCAAATGAGCGCTTATAGAATAAAGAAAAATCTTAATTTGGATAATACAGATGTTGTTGCATTTTGCAGAAATTTAATTTTAGATGAAAATTGCCGTATCTATAAGCAAGGGAAAAACTGGTATTGTGAAATTGATGATATAAAAATAACGGTTAATTCATATAGTTATACAATTATTACGGCGCATAAATATATGCCTCGTCTCTCTCGCCGGCCGTGATAATGAGCGAATTTTCCAAGACTGGGGCCGCATTGTGCCATGATTGTATCGCTTAATAAAAAACAGTTTGCGAACTTTTATAATCCGCAAGCTGTCTTTAAAAGGCAAGGACCCT
The DNA here is from genome assembly GCA_900552055.1 of uncultured Eubacteriales bacterium. Classification (GTDB taxonomy): domain Bacteria; phylum Bacillota; class Clostridia; order Christensenellales; family QALW01; genus Neochristensenella; species Neochristensenella gallicola. The sequence goes on from URYI01000043.1 coordinate 12,574, forward strand.
TCATATGCCGCGGGCATATATCATCGCTCGCAGAGCGATATCATATCGAAAAAAATATCGCCCGCTCCGCAAGGAACGGGTATCATTGAAACAAAGTCCCTTTTGTCTGCTGACAAAAGGGACTTTGTTTCGTGTAAAGAAGCTGCAAAAAAGATGCCTGCAAAAAGTTATGAAACAGACTCGAACCCGCAAAAGGTTGGCAGTGAACAAATCAGTGTAAGAACGGCGCGTTTACAAGTCGTTAGCCGATGTGAACGCGACCTTTTGCGGAAAAGGAGGAGCAGCGGAGCGGGTTGCTGATTTTTCATAAAATAAAAAATCGGAACGAGCGTAACTCGTTCCGACGTGGAGCGGGTGAGGAAGTTATCTACAACTTTTACCAAAGGTAATTAATGTATGAATCGATCACTACATACATTATAATACTTTTGTTGTTATTTTGGAATAGTTTTTGTGTAAGAAACATGATATAATTATCTAAACAACAAATGGAGATTTGAAAGTGAGTGAGTGAAATATGTATGATAATATTGAGCAAATCATTATTTTGTTAGGGGTAATTTTAATTGTATTTTTTATATTGTATCTAATTCTTAAAAACCCATTTAAATACCCGTATTTTAAGTATTATTTTGATATTTCTGGAAAAAGAAATCCGGACGCTAAAAATTTACTCGATAAATTTTTGAATCAAGGGAATTTTTTTATAATAAAAGAACATAATGAAAAAATAGAACAGTGGAAAATAGAATGTAAAAAAAGATAGAAAAGAGCAAAATGAAAAAATATAGAACTAAGCAATATCAAAATGTTTTAAACGACAATAAGGCATATACTTTTTATTTAACTAGAAATCAGACCAGATATAAACAAAGAAATTACATAAGAACATCTTATAAAGTTGCCGTAACAGTTGCTTACTTTAGTTGCAGCTATGACTATCTTTTTATTTAAAAATATAAATTCATACTTTTGGGCAGATGTTTTGTCAGAAAAGACAATTGATTCTTTGTTAGATATATTGAATGAACGAAAAGGGTTTATTGACAATACGAATTTCAAGTATAAGGCAGTTTTAAATAATCCGCAAATTTTCAAAAAAAGTGTTACAGATGCTGTTGTTGCCTTAGCATCACATTCGATTTCTAAAAAAGGATTTTTTTCCTGTTTGGAAACCTTGCAAATATTTTGTAATTTGTATTCCGAATTTATCAGTAATCCGTTTACTCTTACGATTGAGGATACAAAAATGTATTATAAAATAAATTTATCGATGAGATCAACTTAATATAGTTGGTCTTTTTTTGATTGTTGTAGAGCTACAATACATCTTGGACAGTAGAGATCAAAAAAGCGGATAAAAAGT
>URYI01000044.1 GCA_900552055.1 uncultured Eubacteriales bacterium
CTCTTCGGCCTCCAGCAGGTTTGATTTCGGCATTTTCAAGGAAGCGGAATGAGGTATACTGAATGTACACCCATTGACGATGACGCTGAAAATGCCGAAATCAGACCGCCGGAGGCGTGTATCCCCTTGTCAATTTAGGGTACTTAAGGAGTGAATAAAATGACAGAAGAAGAACGAATTTTTATGGGAATGCTCTTTGCCTCGGAGGAAGAGGAATTAATTGAAAAAAACTGAAAGCACATAGACTTAGTCAGGAATATAATCTTCTTTTTGAAAAAGACAACGAAAAAAGGCAGCATGTATTAAAAGAACTGTTATCGAAAATTGGCGAAGGCACATTTATGCTTGGACCTATTCACTTTCACTATGGTTGCCACACAAAAATTGGCGCACATTGCTTTATGAATTTCAATTTTACCGTGCAAGATGATGCCATAGTAACGATAGGAGATTACAATAATTTCGGGCCAAATGTGACCATTGTCACTCCCCTGCATCCGATGATCGCTGAAGAACGCAGAGGAATGCTTTGCAGCGATGGTGTAAAACGCTTTTTGTGTTATGCCAAGCCTGTAACCATTGGAAATGATTGCTGGTTTGGCGCTAATGTGGTTGTATGTCCAGGCGTAACAATAGGAGATAACTGTGTTATTGGAGCAGGAAGTGTTGTAACAAGGGATATCCCCTCCGATTCGTTTGCAGCAGGTGTCCCCGCAAGGGTAATTAGAACCATTACCGAGCAGGACTCCATTAGAAATATGTTTGAAACAATTCATTAGGGTTAGTTTCATTCTGCGCCATGACATCAAAACTTCTCATTTATCGTGAAATCAAGAAACTGAGGCAGACTGCTTTCAGCGCAGTCTGCCCCGGTCACATTTTTCTTCCCTCTGCCGGTTTATCATTTTACCACAAATGAGCCGCCGTGAATTATATATTAGGCAGCGGCGCGCACATCGACCAAAGATAACACAGAAAAGCATACCAACTGCGTATAACATAAAATACGGGCAAATTTTCTGGCTGCAGCGCATTATCCCTTGTACACTGACGCTTACTTAATAGATAATATTATTTATTTAATTTCGTCGTGAGCTTATTCACCTTCAGCCTCTAAAAAAGCAGGACCCAGGCCGTTAATTATATCTCCTGCCGTCATGGAACGCTTGGAAACTTTTTTTGCCGCCTGCCAGCCTGCGGCGCCATGCGCTAAAACGCCGGCTATGGCTGCCTCCAAAGCGTCGCCCTGAGCCAAGAATGCCGCCGTTATTCCTGAAAGCACGTCGCCGCTCCCTGCTGTAGCCATACCGTGATTTAAGCCCGCGTACAAATATCTGCTTTCTCCGTCTGAAATAACAGTAGAGGCTCCCTTTAAAACAACAATGCAATTATACCGGCTGGCCAATTCGTCTGCGCAGTCCGCCTGGCTGCCCCGCACTTCGGAGGCAGAACAGCCCAGAAGGCGGGCGCCCTCGCCCAGATGCGGGGTTATTATAACGGGCGCGTTTCTCTGCAGCATTGCCCGTTCCCCTATTTCAGCGAGAATATAAAGCGCGTCCGCATCCAGTACCACAGGTGTTTCCGCACGGAGCAGCATTTCCAGCCTTTCGCCGTGATTCCGGCCCGCCCCCGGACCAAATACCATTGCGTCCATTCCTTCCAGCGCTTCAAGGCATTCTTCCAGTTCTCCGTAATATGAACACATCAGCTCCAGCGGTCTTCTGTCGTAAAAGCTGTCCTGTTCAGCCGCAAAAAGGGTAACTTTTCCTGCACCCGCTTTTAAAGAGGCAAACCCGCTCAATACAGCCGCGCCTTCCATGCCCCTTGCTCCGCCCACAACTCCAACGCTGCCGAAATTCCCTTTATGGCCCGCCCGGCTGCGCATGGGCAGAAAATCCTTTAAATCGCTTAACTCAATAAATTTGTCTCTCTCATCTATTCCTTCGGGAAATTCCAGATTTGCAGAGACAACTGCCAGATTTCCGCTCTGCACACATCCGTCAGCTAAAACATGTCCTAATTTAGGGCAGAGAAAGGTAACGGTATCATCAGCAGTTACTGCATGCTTCATAATCCGTCCGCTGTCTGCATGCACGCCTGACGGAATATCTATGCTTACTACTTTGGCTCCCTGCCCTTTTAAGCTGTCAATAAGCTTAATTCCCTCCAGCTGCGCTCCGCTCACGTTCCTATTCAGCCCTATACCGAATATGGCGTCTACTATTACATCGCTTAAACAAGGGCTGTCTGTTAATAAAGCCTTTGCTCTTTGAAAAAAAAATCGGGCGTCCTCTTTAAGCTCCTCCTCTTCTCCTATAAAAAACACCTTTGTTTCGCAGCCCAGCTTGGAAAGCTCCTGGGCGCACACAAAGCCGTCTCCTCCGTTATTGCCGCTTCCGCAGACGCACAGCGCGCTCCTGGGATTATATCGGGAGATAATGTATTGCGCCGCCTGGGTGCCTGCTCTGCGCATAATCTCCATTGACGGCTTTTTCAGGGTTTCAAAATTATAATTTTCCAGTTCCCGCATACGTCTGGCGCTTACGATATTTTTCATTTATCTTCCCCCTCCAAAATACATTGTGCAACCGCGAAAAAACGTTCGTGCGATATGGATATATGAATATTTTTTCCTCCCAGTTTTTCAAAAAGCTCCTGCGCATTGTTATGCAGACGCGCATACGGCTTGCCCAAAGAATCATGCATTACTTCTATATCCGTCCAGGCCATATTCCTTACCCCAGTGCCCAAAGCCTTAGAGCAGGCCTCCTTTACGGCAAATATTCCAGCGGCGCTCTGAGCGTTCATTTTTTTGGATTTTAAATATTCCTGCTCTTCGGGCGTATATATCTTTTTTAAAAAATTATCCCTGCGCAGCATTAGGGCTATGCGGGTTATATCGGTAATATCTATTCCCGTGCCTATTATCAAAATTCCCCCTCCTCCTCAAGCAGGCTTTCTGCCGCCTGGCTAACAATATCATAATCAAAGCCCCGGCGCGCCAGCGCCTGAAAAAGCTTCGCGCGTGCGTCCCGCTCATCCTTAAAGCTTCTGCCTTTAAGATAGGCCCTACCCGCCTTCAGCGCACCCTCCATTTCAGCATTTTCATCCCGTTCAGACAGAGTTTTATCAATAATTTCCTTTGAAACTCCTCTGCGCATTAAAGAATAACGGATAGCCTGTCCGCCCTTAACGGCATTTTGCTGGATATAAGCCCTAGCATACTCGTCATCGTCTATATATCTGTATTCCTTAAGTCTTTCCATAACCCGCAAAATTATCTCTTCGCCAAATCCCTTTTTTGACAGATAATCTTCCGCTTGCTTTTGCGTCTTGCGTCCGCCGCCTATATATTCCCCCGCTTTATTTAGCGCACGCAGAAATTCATCCTCCCTTATACCTGAAAGCAGGACAGATTTATCTATTATATCTCCCTCTTTTAAACCCAGACGCACTATTTCTTCCTCGCCCATACCCGTAAAGAAAACGCCGTCCGCATATATATTGAAACGCTGAGGATTATTTTTCTGCCTTTGAATCTTTGTTATTTTCATATCCGATTACCATAGTTTTTATAAAAATACAGGCTTTTTTTATATATTAAGCCTATTGCGTTATTTATTCCAAGCTGCCAGAGTACAACGCGGCTCAGTCCGGCCTTTTGCTCAGAAAAAATCTTAACCTTAAATCTATTATATAACAAATATCTCATGAAATCAAAATATATTTAAATAATATGAATAAAAGACTTGACACCGGCATATAAAAAATATATACTTAGTGTATTAATACAACTAATACACATAGAGAGGAGGTAAGGCATGCTTGAAATAGACAAGATGTCCCGCGTTCCTATATATGAACAGGTAATTCAGAAGCTGGAACTGCTTATCCTTACAAATGTCTTAGGGCCAAATTCGCCGCTGCCCTCCGTGCGCTCTCTTTCCCAGGAGCTGTCTGTGAATCCTAATACGCTTCAAAAAGCCTATTCCGAAATGGAGCTTAAAGGGATATGCTACAGCGTTCCCGGCACGGGACGCTTTATCTCAGAGAACGCAAAAGATATTTTAATGCGCTCCAAACGTGAAAAGCTGGATCAGTTTAAAGAAATAGTATCCGAATTAAAACTGGCCGGCATATGCGGCAAGGAACTAAAAATGCTGATAGACCAAATATACAATATATCAGGAAAGGAAGTATAATTATGATAACTGCACAGAATTTAACAAAAACTTTTGATAAATTTACCGCACTGGAAAATCTCAGCTGCTCAATACCAAACGGCTGCATATACGGACTGGTTGGGTCAAACGGCGCGGGAAAATCCACCCTTCTGCGTCTGATAACAGGCATATACCGCCCGGACAAGGGCGAAGTGCTCATAGACGGCAAACGGGTATATGATAACCCGGAAGTCAAGCGCCGTTTTGTCTTTGTGCCCGATGAATTATACTTTCTGCCCCAGTCCAATATGAACAGAATGGCGTCGTTATATAAATCGGTTTATCCCGGCTTTGACGGCCAGCGCTTTGAGCAGCTCGCCCACGCCTTTAATCTCGATCCCAACGCTAAACTGCAGACTTTTTCAAAGGGCATGAAACGCCAGGCGGCGACTATTTTGGCTCTCAGCGTTAAGCCGGATTTTATATTTTTTGACGAAACCTTTGACGGATTGGACCCGGTAATGCGCAACCTGGTTAAAAAGGTAATATATGCGGATGTCTGCGAGCGTAAAGCTACCGCGGTAATTACCAGTCATTCGCTGCGCGAACTGGAGGATACATGCGACCAGCTGGCCCTGCTGCACAAGGGAGGCATAATATTTGAAAGCGATATAGAAAATCTGCGCACTTCCCTGTTTAAATTGCAGGTAGCTTTTTCCGAACCTTATGACCAAAGCCTGTTTAGCGATATGAACATCGTTTCATTCGTCAAAAAAGGCAGCATAGCCAGCATTATAGCGCGCGGAGATAAAGAACGAGCCGTCGCCCAGATAAAGGCTCTTAATCCTTTGCTGGTAGAAGCCCTGCCCCTTACCCTGGAAGAAGTATTCATCTATGAGATGGAAGCGCTGGGCTATTCCTTTGAGGACGCACTTAATTAACTAAAAGGAGTTTATTATGAAACAGAAATATTTCAGTATAAATCTTTTCTGGGATTTCTTTAAGCAAATAAAACTGACGGGGATAATTCTAACCGCAGTATTATGCATAATTACGGCCGTACCCACTTTGGCACAATACATTACAAACGGCAGATATATAAACGAGGCCGTGCAGATATCCCAGGTAACTCCCGTGCTCTATTTTGTAATATACTTTATTCCCATAATATACACTGCGGGCATATTCAAATTTCTCAATAAACGCCGGGACAGCGATTTTTACCACAGTTTGCCCCCTACACGCCTGTGCATGTATTTTTCAGGCTGTCTGGCCTCCTTCTGCTGGAGCCTCATAACAATCATATCAATGGTGCTTATAGGCTATCTGAGCCTTATTATATGCAGTCTGAGCTGTCCGGCTGTTTATATAGGCTATTTAACAGCTTACAACGCCGTTGTCGCCCTTATAATAACGGGCTGCGCCTGCATAGCGCTCAGCGCCACAGGCACTCTGCTTCCCGGATTGTGCCTTACATTGATTATAATGTTCCTGCCCCGTTTAATACTTACCCTGATTAATATCATGGTGCGCGATCAGTCCATAATAGCCAGCGCGCTTAATGACGGCCTGCTGTTTAACCAGAACTATAATTTTGTTACTGCGCCTCTCTTCAGTGCAATAGCGTCAGGCAATTCAAACGCAGCCACTTTGCCCGCTTTTGCAGGCGGATATATATATACCGGCGTCCTTGGACTTATATATATCCTGCTCGGAGCCTTGGCTTTTCGGGCCAGAAAGAGTGAAAGCGCCGAAAAGAGCGCTCCCAACAGAGCTTTGCAGCATATTTACAGGCTTTTAATATCCCTGCCTACCCTGCTGGCCGCTGCGGTATTAATAACCTCCAACAGTGACGAAAGCCTGATAGTAATACTAATTGTTTTATCGGTAATTATCTATTTTGTATATGAAGCAATAACCACCAAAAGCTTTAAAAGCATGCTCAAAGCCGCGCCGCTTTTCCTGGCCGATATCGCAGTATGCGCTATAGTCTGCCTGGCCTCATACGGAATCAGCCAGAATATACTTAACGATACTCCGCAGGCAGATGAAGTGAATCATATTGAGATAAACGTATCAAACAGTGATGGATACTATGTAACTCCTTCCTATACTCAGGCATTGCAGGCCACTATAGAATACAAAAACAAGGATATTGTTTCTCTTGCGTGCGAACAGCTGGATAAAACCGCGCAGACTGCCAAGGCAATCAAGAATGACCCCCGCAGTCCCGAACATATCTCCGGCCGCAGCGTTACCTTCGTATTAAACTCAGGTACTAAAATAACACGCACTGTAGATTTCGGGAGCGCTGCAGCCCAGTTTGAAAACCTGCTTTGGAGCGAGCCGGCTTATGTGGAAAATCTTATTAAGCTGCCTAGTGACTCCCAGATATCCAGTATAGGCAGTTACTCAACAGTAATTTTGACTCAGGACCAGTTCCGGGAGCTGTGGGAGAGCTATAAAGCGGAATATGCATCGCTGTCCAACGAGGCTAAGGCAGAGGCAAAAACGCAGGATTATTCCAGTTCGCCTTTCTATATTAACCTTACAGGAACTGTTGGTTTAACCGTATGGAGCGACAGATATGCCATCACCTCATTAACTCCCAATACGTTTAATATGGCTGCCCAATATGCCAACCAGCAGCAGCCTATCAGCCAATTTAAAGAAAAGCTCCAATCAGTTCAAGAAATTACGGAGCAAGCCGGCAACTATGAGGTTAATATAGATATAGGCTTTTATAACACCTCGCAGCTGGATATAGAGGATGAAAACCTGGCCGCGATGTTCCAGGGAGGATACTCTACTACCATTTCTTCTTATCATGAAGAATACTTGCCCGTTATGGAAATCTTAAATAACTGCACAATGTCCGAAGCCAAGCCTGATCAGCCTGTTTTAACTTTAGATCTTATGCTCTACGAGCAGGACGTGGAATACGGCTACAGCGTGCGCTCAGATGAAAGCCATGCTGTTGTAAGCATAGACCAGGAAAGCCTTACCTCTCTTATTAACCTGCTTTTCCAGCAGCAAAGCATTAACGCGGCATAATCTATACGAAAATTAAAATAAAGGTAAGCTTTAACGGAGAGGTTTCGCAAAGAAGCCCTCTCCGTTTTTTATAAATAAGAATTGACCCTTTCCGGAGTGGAAAGTTCCATAATAAACTGCATGCTGAAACTGGTCCAAGCGCCTGATAAAGAACAGCTTTTGCCGGCAAGCAAAGTATAATATATCTCCGGCGAGATATATTATACAGCCTCGGCCGTATTATATATTTCCACTCCGGGAAAATATGATGCAATATTCCTTCCTTCATATGTCTATGGTATATATCGTTGCTCGCTGAACGGCAGCGTACCGCAGATAACCCGTTTCATCAAGGAACGGATATAACTTAGGGCACCCTTCCGGATGAAAGTGTGCCCTAAGTTATATCTTTGTTTTTCAAATTTATTTTTAATACTAAAAATATTTTTTTAACTGAGCCGCTGCTCCCTGTCCAGCATATATTTATCAACCAACATTTCTTTAAGTTTAGGATATAATTCATCATCCGCCTTCACGGAAATATAATGAGTATAAGATTCGCGGCTGATAGATTGGTCAGAATTCAGCGTATCGAAACCAACTTGCAGCTCGATAAGCATTATTTCTTTATCCGGTTCCGCTTTTTCAAACTCACAACTATTCATCAGCCTTATAATATCTTCTTTACCGCGTTCTATATTAAGTGTATAGCTGTATTGATAAAGCATGGTATCCAAGGATACCCCTTCAATCACCTCATCAGGAACATTATAGAAGCTAATATCAATCTCAAGATAGCTGGTCGATGTATTTGTGTTATACGCGCGGATGATTCTCTGCAAGCCTTCCTTGAAATCAGCATATCTTTCTTCGCTAAAAGCCAGTCTGCTGGCCATATCAAAGGTTTCGGGCATAGCCGGCGTAATATAAAATGTATCGCTATATGCCAGCATGCCGGCATTGCCGCTTACATCAAACGAGAAGGGAGTACTCGCAGTATTTAACAATATACCTTTAGCCATGAGAATTTCCCGAATTGAAGCAGGCAATTCAGCATATTCCTTTTTATAGCTTTCCCAAAGCGCGCTGAGGCTTGCGCCGTCTATATCCGCTATTCCCTCCCGGCCCGACATATTAACAATCTCCGAGTCCTTCGGCAGTGTGTAGACACTGTCTGCCTGCCGCTCTTCTTCTTCATTAAGCAGCTCCTCAAAGCGCATTGCGTCCTGCCAGAAAAATACCCTGCGCGTTATTCTGCGCCCCGATTTAAGAGCAAAGGTCACTTCCTTAGAGTAAGCCGGATAAAGCATATAATCATCCTGAACCTTAATCTCCCGGCTGGTTTCCGCCAGCTGCTCACAGGCAATTTCTATCATTTCCTCATTACTGTACCGGGGACCAACCCATACTGCATCCTCATATTCCGGCGTATCATAATCAAAATAATAGGGACCCACCTTTAGATAACTGACCTGGTCAGGAGAAGGGTTATCATCAATGGCAAGATATCCTATGCCTACAGAGCAAAGCCCTATTAAAGCACATACTCCAATATTTATAAGATATATAGGCGCGGATTTGAGCGTTGCTTTAGCGCTTCTGGAGGTTAAGCCGACATATATGAAATAAACCGCCACAGAAACTGCGGCCAGTACAATGATAATAGGATTAACATAATCTCCTTTATTATATATATACTCCAGCAACAGATACATAGCTATTATCAGCATGGGAAAGGACACAATTAGAGAATAGGCATGCTTTTTGAGCGGACTGAACACGCCGTTGTCCGCTGTCTCGCTTTTCCGCCGGCAGAATAAAAAGCAGCCCAGAATTAAATAAATAATGCTTAGGGTAATAGAGTATATATATCCTCCGCCAAAAGCGGGAAGCAAGATGCTTGTTGCTTGCGAAGAAATAATATTAACAAGAGGAGCCGTCAAAAAATTATAATCTGGATCAAAGAGAAATCCGTCCATCGGCATATAGGCGATTTTAGAGATATGTCTCACGATATTGTTGGATAAAAATATTATTATTCTGGGCAAAAACATTATTATAACGGTTAATATCAGCCCCGAAAGAAGAGTGCCTGTTATGCTTAACGCAATAGAAGCACAGCCAGTTATTAAAAGAGCAATAACCGCATTATATGCTATGAAATATAATGCATAGGAAAACGGGCATACAGAGCCGATGATAATAAGGCTCAAATAACCTGCCAGCGTTACAGCGATAATGCTTATAAGGCTCCAGCAAATGGCCGCCAAAGCGGCAGATACAAAAACACTGCTTCTGCGGTCAGGTATGCTGTGATAAAAATCACAGGCTTTTCTCTTATATAAAAAGCTGAATGCTTTAAAAGTAAAAACTATCGGAATTAAATATACAGCATAATACAATATGGGAGCCACATCTGAAATGTTTGCTATATATCCATCGTCCAATTTAGAACTGTATAAAACAAAATCCCAGAATGCGCTGCCGCCGCACAGCACCACTGTGATAATTATCCCCAGTACTCTAATCTGTTTAAAAAATTCGTAAAGCAGCCGGAAGTTAATAAATTTATTTTTCATAATAACCTGCTCCTTATTATCGGCGAAATAATTTAATGCTTTTAATGAGGAAATATAATAATACCCCCTTATACGATTATATATTATTCATATATAAGAGTCAATATCTCGCAAAGATAAAATAACAAAAAAAGCCAGTAATATACACAATGCACGCTGATATCGATATGGTCAGAAAACTTATTATTGCATATAATTGAAAACCAATGCCGGCCAATATTGAAAAATTTATGAGGCAATTAAATCTATCATTTGGAAAGAAGCGGGAACTGTTTGCATGCGCAACTTAAAAGGCAGGCGCTGTTAAAAACAGCGCCTGCCCTCTGAGTCTTTGCAATACAGAAGTAAACTAAATCAAATTAAAATTCAGATATGGTTTCAGCCAGTATTTTTATTCCCTTTTCAATCCTCTCAAAGGAAGAATTGGAGAAATTAAGACGCATGGTATTTAAGCCGTCCCCTTCAGCAAAGAAATGTGAGCCCGGAATGAAGGCTACGTCCCTCTGAGTGGTTTTTTGGAGCACATCCAGGGTATTTATTCCTTCCTTTAATTCTGCCCAAATAAACAGGCCGCCGTCAGGACGGGTATATTTAACGTCTTTGGGGAAATATTTGTCCAGCATTTCCTGCATCTTATTCTTGCGCTCGCCGTGTATTTTATTGGATTTTTTCAACTGTTCAGGCATATATCCCTGGCGCAGGAAACGGTCAACTATAGCTTGAGAAAGAGAATTAGTATGAACATCTGTCGCCTGCTTGCCTATTATCATCTTGCGCAGAACGGTCGGAGCCGCTACAGCCGCGCCCACGCGCAGTCCAGGAGAAATAACCTTGGAAAAGCTGGTAACATATATAACCCGGCCCGTTTCGTCCAGGGATTTGATGCTGGGAACCGCTTCCCCCTCATATCTTAAGAGGCCGTATGGGTCGTCCTCCACTATTACTGCATTATATTTTTCCGCAAGCTCCAGGTATTTTCTGCGCCTTTCCAGAGAAGCTGTACGTCCCGTTGGGTTCTGGAAATTAGGGATTGTATAAATCAGCTTAGGCGAATATTTTTTCAGCTTGTCCTCCAATTCGTCAATCAGCATACCCTCTTCGTCCATATTGACCGAATGTACTTCCGCTTCATATGTAGCCATAATCTGAAGGGCCGCAAGATAAGTGGGCCGCTCTACAAGCACCCTGTCCCCTTTATTAAGGAAGGCCTTGCAGGCAAGATCCAATCCCTGCTGGCCGCCCGAAATTATAAATAAATCCTCAGGAGAGCACTTAATATTTGCCGTATTGCACACAAATTCAGCGGCGCTTTCTCTCAAGGGCGCGTAAGCTTCGGTAGCTCCGTACTGCAATATGCCTATTGGGTCGTCTTTAAGCACCTGAGAGGCAATCTCCCTTATCTGTTCGGCGGGAAGCGCATCCGCCGCCGGCATGCCGCCGGCAAAGGAAATGACCTCCGGCCGGGCCAACAGCTTAAAAATATCTCTTATAGCATTTCCCGTCATATTTTTAATTCTGTCTGAAAAAGCGTATTCCATTTTACCGTCCTCCGTAAATGTTTATATTTATTGTATTTGCAATAACAGCCAGTCTAAGCGCACTAAAGCGCGCTTAACTTACCGTACTGTTTTAACCCGTCAAAATTCTGCTGCCGCAGCGCCTCGTAAAGCACAATAGCAACTGAATTGGAAAGATTAAGCGAACGAGCCTCATCAATCATGGGAATCCTTATGCAGCTATCCAGATTAGCCTTTAATAAATCTTCAGGCAGGCCCTTGGTTTCCTTGCCAAAAACCAGAAAATCATTCTGGCGGTACTGAGGCTGCGTATAGAGATGGCCTCCCTTAGTAGTAGCATAGAAAAAGCGGCCCTGCGGATATAAGTTGTAAAGCTCCTCGATAGAATCATAATAATGCAAATCAAGCATATGCCAGTAATCAAGACCTGAGCGCTTCAAATATTTATCATCAGTAGAAAAGCCCAGTTTGCCTACTAAATGCAGGGAGGCGCCCGTTACAGCACAGGTGCGGGATATATTGCCGGTATTCTGAGGTATTTCAGGCTCTACCAAAACTATATTCATACAGCCTTACCCTCTGAATTTCTCACCTGATTTACAAAACTCTCTATTCTCTTCATTGCTTCCTTTATATTCTCTAAAGAAGCGGCATACGAACAGCGCACATAACCTTCTCCGCTCTGGCCAAACGCGCTGCCCGGCACCACAGCGACATGCTTTTCCCTCAAAAGCCTTTCACAGAAAGTATCGCTGTTCAAACCGGTGCTTTTTATGCATGGGAACACATAAAAAGCGCCCATAGGCTCAAAGCACTCCAGCCCCATTTTGTTAAAAGCGTTAAATATATATCGTCTGCGCATATCGTAAGATTCGCGCATCTTTACGATATCCTCGTAATTGTTGTCTATATTATAGCGCATAGCCTCGCACGCCGCGGCCTGGCTCATGGTAGAGGCGCACATAATAGTATACTGATGGATTTTATAAACGGCGTTCATAATTTCAGGAGGCGTGCATATAAAACCCACGCGCCAGCCTGTCATTGCAAATGATTTAGAAAACCCGTTAATTAAAATAGTCCGTTCTTTCATGCCCTCTATTGAAGCTATGGAAGCATGCCGCCCGGAATATATAAGCTCGGAATAAATTTCATCCGAGATAACCATAATATCCGCTTCTTCTATTATAGGAGCTATAGCCTCAAGATTCTCCCTAGGCATTACGGCTCCCGTAGGATTATTGGGATATGGCAGTATCAGCGCTTTTGTCCGCGGAGTTATGGCTTTTTTCAGCTGCTCAGGAGTTATTCGGAAATTATCCTTTGCATATGTTGGCAGCGCTACCGGCACTCCGTGCACCAGACATACGTTGGGCATATAGGAGACATAGCTTGGGTCAGGAATTATTACTTCATCTCCCGGATTAATAAGGGCGCGCAGTGAAAGGTCTATAGCCTCGCTGGCTCCCACCGTAACCAATATTTCATGCTCCGGGGAATAATCTAATTGGAATCTGTCCTTCATGTACCTGGATATTTCCCGGCGCAGCTCCATAGTACCGGCATTTGAGCTATAGGACGTTTCCCCGTCCTTAATGGACTGTATCGCAGCCGAACGGATATGCCAGGGCGTTATAAAATCCGGTTCGCCAATGCCCAAGGAAATAGCTTCCTTCATTTCATTGACAATATCAAAAAATTTCCTTATAGGAGAAAAAGGAATACCTGAAACATTATCCGCTATCCTGTTTTTTTCCTCATTGCTCATGGGGACACCGCCAATCTCTTGTCGCTGTCTTTATTAACGAAAATCCGGCCGTTGTCCTTATAGCGCTTAAGTATAAAATGAGTTGAGCAGCTTAAAACATTATCAAGAATGGAAAGCTTTTCAGAGACAAAAGCAGAAACTTCCTTAATATTGCGGCCCTGTACGATTACCATAAGGTCATACGCGCCAGACATTAGATAACAAGACTGCACCTCGTCAAAGGAATATATAAGCTCGGCTATGGAGTCAAAACCCTGGTTGCGCTGAGGAGTTACTTTAACTTCAATAAGTGCATGCACAGAATCATCCTCTATGCGTTCAGGATTGATAACTGCGCTGTATCCAATTATAATCCCCTCTTTTTCCAGTTCGGAAATTCTCTTATCCACGTCCGCCGTATCCATGCCCATCATAACTGCTATTTCTTCATGGGAAAGGCGCGCGTCCAGGGATAATATTTCAAGAAGCCGCATATCCGAATTGCTCATAAGCCTACCTCCATACTAATTATTTTAAAGCCGTTCTTTATCCTTAAGGATAAGCCCGGCATTTTTCTAAAATATTTTAAAATTTTTAAAGGTATATCTGTAATAGCTAGGTCGAACTGATTTTTTATATTTTATCACCATAAAATTATGTTGTCAATGCCGGCGTAAAACGCCGGCATTGACAACGGCTCCCAGTCCGAGTTGGCCATATGCGGCGTTTGCGGCCTGAAAGGCCGC
>URYI01000045.1 GCA_900552055.1 uncultured Eubacteriales bacterium
ATTTTACCACTTTTTTGTAATCTTTTCTACTGCTTCGTCTTTGTGCGGTGTTGCCTTAAAAAAGATTTAATGAATATGGTAATATCAGACAGCAAGAATATTCTTCTAATAAGCATTATCTTGCTGCCACTAATGGCACTTGCACTGGTAATGTATAATCGTCTTTCTAAAGATGTCAGCATAATACTTCATCTTTTTATTATGATTCCCGTCATTCTTTTTTTAGTTACCATTATATTCTGTAGTACATATCTTATTACACAAGCAATACAAATCAAAAAAGGGAAATTCGTTTTGGAGACAGATAAATTAATAGGAAAAGAAGAGGAAACTCCCAAATCTTTCAGAACTAGTTATTACAGGCCCTACAGATTATATTTTAAATGTAATGAAAAATTCGATATCCCAGTCATAAAAAGTTACAAATGGTCAAGGTTATACTCAATGCGCGAAAAAGACATTTATTTTACTTCTGAAACTGGCGATATCTTTCTTTTAGTAAAAATGAATAAAGGAATAGCAATGGTATATAACACTAAATATTTTGAATTATCTACTTCTTTACTTTAAGCAAAAATTATTTTAGTATTCGGGAATATAAAACGGTTTGTCTAACAGATATTCGCTAGACAAACCGTTTGTTTATAATTAATTATAGTTATTATAATTATCTATTGCAGTACAAATGTCCTCCAGTTTATATTTTTCTATATTCTGGAATTCAGCATAAACAAGATACTTACTATCATGTGCACAATAATTCATGATTTCATAATAATAATTAGGCAGATCAGGGCTATCCACTATGCTTTCTAAAGCCTCACCCATACTATTAAACATGGAAACTAAATCAAGTGCCCATTTGAAGTTGAACTTTTGGAAGGCTCGCTCAATAGCTTCATCCATAAGAGCGGAAGCAAGTTCCCCGCGTACTATCGCCTCCCCTACAGTTAGGACTCTTACCGTGGCCAATACCGCTTTACGAATACAAAGTTTTATTGGTCCCGTCGTAAAAAAATTCGTCCCAAATACAAAACCTATAATGCTTACAACAACTCCCGCTAATTCTAATGCCGTTGTAAAATCGTAAATATTGTGCCCACCAAACACTTCTTCTGATTCCGATAAAACTTTAAGTAGATCGCTTTTATCCTCCGTTATATACCAATCGCCAGTTATAAAACGAGCAAAGTAATTTGGCTCTCTATTATACAAGAGCCTGAAAAAATAATCCTTATAAGGCAATATATCAGATAAATCATTATATAAATATTCCGCAGTTTGTTGAACATAATAAGCTACTCCATGCGGATCTATGGCGTACAGCAATTTGATTTCATCATCGGTGAATGTTTGTATATTTCCCCAAGAAGTATCCTGCACAGGGTTTGTCATTGAGCCTGGTTCCGGCTCTACAACATTCTTTAAAATATTATAGAGAGCACGCTTCGTCAATACCGGATCCACAGAATTATCATAATCAAAAATCATATCTGTATTAAGGCAAAACCATTCCTTACCTGCATGTTCAAAAACAATTTTGTTAAAATCTCCATCTCTCCGAATAATAACAGTATCCAGCCAAACAGTTATTGTGCGGCTGTCAGTATGCCGTCCATCGGCTGAAGTGGCGGTAATAGTAACAGTGCCTACTGATTTTGCTATAAGTTCGCCCGTGTACATGCCCACTTCCGCTACCTCTTCATCGCTGCTGCTCCAGGTGATTGTTTGATTGGTTGCATCCCCTGGGCAGACTATGGCCTGTAGGGTCAAGACGTCGCCTATATACATTATTTCGGGCACTTGTGTGTATATCATAACCGATTCAACTCGCACGGTGGGCTCGACTGTTATCTCGCACACGCCGCTCCGGCCGCTGCCGTCAGCCGCGGTTGCATATACGTTTGCTACGCCCTCTTTTACCGCCATAATAAAGCCGTTGCTGTAGTTTACCGTAACAACGCTCAAATCGCTGCTGCTCCATACCACTTCCTTATTATCCGCGTCCGGCGGGCAGACAGTTTCATGCAGATAGGCAGTGTCCCCTACCGTCATGGTCTTTCTTGCCGGACTGACGCTTACCGACGTCACCAGTACCTCCTCTGTTACTGTTACCTGGCACTGCGCATATTTTTCACTTCCGTCCATCGCACGGGCGTATATATATGCCGTACCTGCCGTTTTGGCAGTTATTATTCCATTGCTTACCTCCGCAATATTCTCATTGCTGCTGCTCCAGGCTATGGTTCTGTTGTCCGCATTGGAGGGGAACACATTTGCATACAGGGTATAATTTTCTCCCTCCTCCAATGAAATGCTGGTGCGGCTTAAGGTTACTGAGTCTACATATATCGGCCCGCTGGTTACGTTTACCGTTATATAGTCCTTTTCCCCGCTGCCGTCTGTCGCCTCCGCGTATATTTTTGCGCTTCCATCCTTAACCGCATATATATAGCCGGTAGCCGCATTAACTGTCGCTACGCTTGTATTGTTGCTGTACCACCTTACGCTCCTGCACTCTGCGTCCAGCGGGCAGACCTCTGCACGAGCGTTATAATACCACTGCCCTGCTTTCAGGGTAACGCTCTCAGGCGTTACCTTCACTGAATTTACACATATCATTTTTATTTCCTCCCTTCTGCTTCAGATCCAATTAAAACATCTTATGGATAATAACCTCTTCATTACGGACAAGATTCAAATTAAAGCTGGTGTCATTCCCCGCATCGTCCTGAATAGGATGGCAATTCTTTCCGTACTGCCAAAGCGCTATATCCCGGCGGGTTATGCCTGAAGGAGCATAGGGAATCCAGTTATCCGGACGGATAAGATGGCTGGTGGTTATATGGTCGTATTCCTCCAGGCTGGGCGCCACTGCCCAAACCAGGCACTTTTCAAAAAGCTCCCTGTCCGACTGCATTCCCCGGCTGTATTCCCGGTCAAAAGAGTACACAGCGTCAGTGTTGGCCTTAAAGCCGGGCGTAAAGCCTTCAAAAAGCAGCGCCTGCGCTAATGCGCGCATATATTCAGCAGTAATATTCTCTTTTTCATCCACTTCCAGGAAAACAGCAGCGCCTGCCGGAACTCCCAGTTCCAGCGCGGTCAGGGCTATCTTTTTAGCCAGTATTTTCCCCTGCTCCTCTGTTTCCTTAGCTTCATCCGCAATGTATATGGCCGCTATTTTGCAGCCTTTGGAATGAATAAATTCTATTTCGTCTCTTGTGAGCGCGTTTTCCCCCACAAGATTCCTGCCCCAGAAATTGGGGTAGATTTTATTTCTCACCACCCATTCAAACTGGGTAAGATTGTTCTGAAGCGCCGTCCCTGACGGAGTGCGCGAATCCACTCCGAACAGGAGCCTTTCTACATTATCCGTACCTTTAACCGCCGCAAATTCCCCTTCAGTGTTTTGTACCGCTTGGATATTCTGTACCGTGCCTGCCGTCTGATTTCTTCCTCTGCATGCCATAAAATATTACCTCTTTTCTTATATATTTTTATTGTATTTCTGATTGGATTCAACCAATCTTCCGCAGCTGCACGGACAGTATAAAAGTTAACCCGGACACTTTCTGTCCGGGTTAAAAAAATTTTTTTGCTTTTATTTAAATTTATACGGCACTTATTTCAGCCGCCCTCCCTGCGGACGGCAGCATAAAAACTGTTTATTCCTCCTGAGGTGGTTCCTTTTCAATAGGCAGAACCAGCTTTGCAAAAAATAAAATCCCTATAAGCACAAAATTACTGATGCGAAAAAATTCAAAGCTTTTTATGGTAAAATCAATTATGAGTTTCACAGCGATTAACGCAATCATAATCACAGCGCTTTTATTGTCCGGCGGCCTAAGTATTATTTTCTTTTTACAGTTCGGGCATTCTGCGGCAGTGCGGCAGCTCAAACAAAATTCTTTTCTCAACAGCCCTATTCTGCAATCACAATGCGGACAACAGTTATTTTTCATCTCATCCACCTCTAAATTAAGTTCTAAGAATAAACGCCATATTCTCTGTCATTAACATGCTTGTTATAAAAGGCACTTTTTATTAAAACGTCGTCCGCACCGCTCATATTGTACCGCCTTTTAAAAATATCCGCTGTGCATTTTTAAATATGCGCAGCTTTCGCAGCAATGCGAGCAATAATATTACCCGCTTTAACGCTCCGTCAGGCGTGAACCTGACTATTTTCCGTATTCTTGCGCTGCCTGATTTTGTTTATAAGCGCACTGCTTCTTTCTACAATAACAACAACAAAATATACTATTCTTATCAATATCAATGCAATAAAGCTGACTGCTGTCAATTCAGGTATCAAGAAGCCAAGCGTAGGTATATAAACAACAATCGCCATGGCAATGCCGTTCAATATATCTTTAAGTTTTGTTTTCCATTCAAAGGACGTGAAGTAAAGAATGCCGTGGCTTATGGTAAACTCGGACAAAATTATGAAAACAGCCAACGGCCCGAATAGATAAATAGAAAGAATTCCATACTTATCAGCATCCGATGAATCATATGTTAATTCATCATGAAATAAAAAAGCAAAGCCAATGATTGTAGCAAGTATAACAAGCGTGCTGACTACTATAAATACCTTTCTCATGTCCTTAGCTCCTTATTTAAAAATTAATAAAATATAATATACTGAACGTTCTGCCAAAATACGATAAACCGGTTGGCGCGTTCGTATAAATATTCCGCCGCACAGATAAGCGGGTGGAACAAGCTAAAATTACGGCAGTATAAACACAGCCCGGGCACTACTTTCTCACAACATGATACCAGTCGCCGGTGATTCTTTTGGCAGTTCCCTCATTAATCTTATCCATCAATTTTGGCTTCCCTTCCGGGGAATACACCAATGAATATAATAAGTTATCTGTTTTAAAATATACGGTACCATTGTAATATTCTATATTATCCAGATGAGCATCTTTGTGAGGGAACGCTTCCCGAATTTTAAGAAAGCTGTTCTTTATATCTTCAGGCACTGTTATAATTTCAGCATCATATAGTATTTCCCCGCTAATTTCGCCATGACCGTACCTGAAAGTGCATATGCCGTTTTCAGTCGGATGTTCTTGGCTGTACTCGGTGCAGAAGGACGCCACAGCCTCAAAGTCGGCCTGATAATCTGCAAAATCCTCTACATTATACGCCCATTTTGAAATATAACTAAATATAGCCAGAATACCAACATGCACAGTAGCCCAAACCAAAACTGCTATAATTATTCCAATTACAGTCCACTTAACAGTTGTCCGAAGATTGCTTTTCATAAAAATTCACCTCTCCCTTTAAATATCTCCGAAAAAACGGCATAAATTCCTTTTTTGCAATCCAAACCCGGCGCCTATCTTATGCAGGCTAGCCTAAATAACACTGTCAAAGCGCCTCCCCGTAAAGATAAAAACGACCGTCCTATATTTAAAGCTCTTTTAGCAGACCCTCTGCACGCATCCATGCCGCAGCTTTGTGTTTATATTATAAATATTTTAACTATTTCATTATATTGGATAACAGAATAAATGTCCAGCCGCAAAATGAAATTTTATAAAAAATTTTGTATGCTAGCTTGACATAATGCAGCGATATATCAAATAAAGCTGAATATACGGCTGCATAGCCTATATAATCTATATAGCGTTAGTGTCCAAGGGCTGATACGCTTCGGCGGGAAAACACGCCTTTCCCAGGCTTTCCTCGGCCGGCACATGCTTTTCCCCCTTCCCCGTCTGCCTTGAGAACATTAAAAACAGGATTCTTTACGGCCTTGAGATTTCAGAGCCAAACTTATACTGCTTTATGCCACGCAAGGCACCTCCAATTTATGCTCCGCCAGGCACTCAAACGGCATTGCCGGGCGCGCAGCGCGCCGGCAAGCCAAAGCAGCGCGGCATGGGCGCAGCTCCAGCCAGTTGAGGCTACATTGTCCTTTATGCCCCAGCGCTGTCCTGTCCGCTCCAAAAACTAAAAAACCGGACAAAGACTGCCCGGATAAAAATTATTTTTTCATTTTTTCCTTGAAAAAGCGTCTTGACTTGCTTTCCGAGTTGTCAACTCGATCAAGAAATTCCAAGAGGCTTTTTATTATGCCTCCGCTTAACAGGCATTCTGCCACAGAACAGAGCATGCGTTCCGCATATTTTTCGTACTGCTCTTTATATTCTATTTCCAGCTCATAATCAGTAACGCCGAGATAGGCATTTTTATCAAGCACTATTTCGCAGAACTCATCCCTATAAACTGCCCTTCTTTGGGTAATAAGACTGCCCTGCAAATAAAGGCCCCTGCTGCTGAAGTAAGTTTCATTAAATTCATCACTTGTAAACAGGCGGCTTTCAATACTGCCATACAGCGGCGCTTCACCATGGCATTTAATTTCAGCAGTATATTTCCCATCCTTAAAACGAATACGGCAGGTTATTCCCTTGCTGTTCATTTCTAAATTTTCCGTATCAAAATAATAATTGGTCTGCAATACCGGTTCAGCGTCCAAGTCTCCTATTTTATTTATAATTTCATGATATTCTTCCGCTGTAAGCAACAGCTTTTTTTCAAATTCAAGCATCCATACTTCCCCTTATGATTTTCCCCGAACCGTTTTTAGGCAAAGCGTCCACTATTTCAATTAACGCAGGCACCTGAAAAGAGGGCAGGCAATCCCCGCACAGCCTTTTAACTTCTGCAGCAGATTCAAAATCACCTACTATTTTTAAACCTATCTGCGTTCCGCCGCGGCCTTTATATCCATAGGCCAAAGCCTCTTTTACCCGCGGGTCAGTTTTTAACGCCGACTCAATTTCCGCAGGATATATATTCATGCCTGATTTGATAATCATATGATCATTTCTGCCTTTTATCTTAAGAAAGCCGTCGTCGTTTATTTCGGCCACATCCCCTGTGCAGAGCCAGCCGGCCCGAACTGCGTTTTTGGTTTTTTCGGGTTCTCTATAATAGCCGAGCATTACGTTTTTTCCTTTTACCCACAAAATGCCCTCCTCGTTTTTTCCGCATGCCCTGCCGTCCGGGCCCATTATTTTAATGGAAACAGATTTTAACGGTACGCCGACATAGTCCGGATAATTTTTAAATTTATCAGGCGGCAGGAAGGCCACTCTCGGACTGGCTTCAGTCAAACCGTAAACATGATAGATTTCTGTTCCCGGATACGCTTCTGCAATGCGAAGCGCTGTTTCCCGCCCCATGCATTCGCCGCTTATGCAAATGCGAGCCAATGTATTCCCATAGGGCGCATGTTTTAAGCGCGCCATCATTTCAAATAATGTAGGCGTTCCGCAAAGCGCAGTGATTTTATGCCGGGAAATAAGCTCGGATAATTTATAAGGGTTAAAGCCTTCTGAATAAAACCTGATTTTGCAGCCCTTTATCAGCGCCGTTAAAAACTCGCCCGTTAAAACAGCGCAGTGATACAGCGGCCGTGCAATAAGAAGATAATCCTCAGGACCTATATTAAAATAATCAGCAATATCTTCCACATTGCAAATAATATTATTCTCGCTCAGCATTACGCCTTTGGGGCTGCCGGTCGTACCCGAAGTGCACATAATAATGGCCGGGTGCGCTTGGGGCGCAGCATATGTACTGCCCGGCAGCGTCCCCACTGTAAATTGACCGTTCTCATCTGTAATAACCGCGTCGGGGCTTATGGTATCCAATATTTTATTGCAGTGCAGCTCTCCATAGCGCATTGACAGCGGCAAGGCCGTTACCTGCGCGGCAAAACACCCAAGCAGAGCCATTGCGGCCGACATCTCCGACCGGCAGAGCACAGCGCAGCATTTAATTCCTTTAAGCTTCTGAGCGAAAGCCTCCGCCCATATAACAAGCGCTTCAAAGGAAAGCTCGGCGTTATTTTCGCATACCGTCTGGTTAGGGTGCTCCAGCATTTTTGTTTTTATAAATTCCCAAAGTTTCATTTGTATTTAACACTCCCGTTTTTAATAAGCTTATTAAGCAGTTTCTCTTCCTCGCTGTTAATAAACAGCATTTTATTCCTTATTACCGGCAAAACCGAATCCCGGCGCTTCATATAATGGGAAGCATAAAGCATACGCATTGCATCCGCTTCTTTTACCAATGGAGCATATTGCCTGCTCACCTCCGCCGGGATTTCCAGAGCCTGTTCAATGCATTGTATACTTTCAAGCATGAGTTTTTTTTGTTCCCAAATCTGATGGAAAATCCGGCGGTCCATTTTTTCGTAAGGAATAAAGCCGTCAATCATTTCCCCGATATATTTAGCGACATACTCCTGCACGACTATTCCGTGGATAAACCCTTCTCCGGTCAGAGGATATTTTTCAATAGATGAATCCAGATATTCCGCGATTGTCTTAAGCGCCGTTTTTGCGCAAAATTCCACCTTTCCCGGCAGAGGTTTAATACCGCATATTCCTATATAACCGCCGTTTCTCAGTATTGCTTTGCGCCCCGCTTCAAAGCAGGACTGCGGGGTCCAAAACGTCTGATATATCCATTTGCTGTCGTAGGCGTACATGCAATAGGTTTTATCCTCCTGATTATAGCCGCAGATTAAACCGTCATGATAAAAATGCTTTTCTTTGTACCAGCTTTTCCCTTTAATATAGTAGTCGTCCAATCCTTCAAAATGTACATAATACCCGGCGTCTATCAGATTCCTGATTACTGCATGCACATGCCCCTTTAGATACAGAGCATCAATCCACTTTTTATCTAAATAAGGATTTTCCCTCCATGTAGAGCAGGATACGCTGATTTTAGGAGCCGATGTGCAGTTCAAATAGCTGCGGTTCCATATTAAAATCAAATTATTATTAAGAAACCAGTTCCTGATAGACGGATTATCATTAATAACGGCAGAGGCATCGCCCTGATAGTGATATGTACTGTATATTGGCGCAATTATAGGCAGTTCCGCATACTTATTCATCCTCTTCACTCCGATATTTTTCAATTAACTCAAGCACATCTTCCACGCTTGCTAAATCATTGGGATCCATGTCCGCTTCCTCAAGCTGAATGCCAAAACAGTCCTCTATTTCCAGCAAGAGCGTTACCATTGAAAGGCTGTCCAGCGCAAGATCGTCTTTCAATTTGTCATCAGTTCTTATATCTTCCATTCCGCTTAGTTCTTTTAATATTTCAACTGCATTTTCAAATATTTTCATTTCGCATCACCTCTTTAACTGTTTGCTTTACCAGCTCATAGGCTTGGCCCTCGCTATTATCTGTCGATATCAGTATTCCGCCGTTAGCCCGGCAAATATCTATATATTCCGCCCGCAATTTATATTGCAGTTCCATATCAATATATCTGTCCTTCTCCTCAGGGCGCCGGCGGACTCTTGCCACTGCCCTTTCAACCGGAACATCAAAGAAAAACGCAATATCAGGTTTTATTATCCATTGGGCAATTTCATATATCCATTGGTCATTTTTAAATCCCCTTGCTCTTAAATTAGCAAGGCAGGAATAGAAATATCTGTCGCTTAAAACAATTTTGCCTTTGGCCATCTCCGGCTCAATAACCTTATTAACATGCTGCAAACGATCAGACGCGCAGAGAAGGGATAAGCTGCGGTAATCATAAGCAGCGTGATGGGGCGAATCAGTATATGTTCTGAAAATTTCAGATTTGCGGACAAAATCAGTAGGCTGCTTTGTGATAAAAACCTGATGCTTTTCCTCCAGGTCTTTGGTCAAACGCTTCAGCATGGTAGTTTTGCCGCATCCGTCCAAACCGCAGGCTGTTATAAGCATGCCTCCAGTGTTATTGCCGCGCATGTTAAGTTTTTTCATTTGTTTTGTCCTCCTTTAATTCTGCGGCACGGTCTTCCACAAAAAAACGGTCGGCCGCACTGGCCGTTTTATACGTTAAAAGTCTCTTCCCCGCAGGGTCAGTTACCTGCAAACGGAAAGCAGGATGTCCTGAAAGAATCCATTCTGAAGTCCGTATGGCCGTTTGAAAGTTCATATCAAATAAATCCGCGGTTTCTAAAATTGCATACGCGCAAATCTTATCCAGCCGCAATTCTTCTGCACGCGCAAACATACGCTCTGTCTCAGCATCTGTCATTTTGTCAAGCAGCATATAAATATCGCAGTATTTATATAAGGTCATATCTCTGCGCATCTCAATCCAGGGCAATGTTGTAGCCTCTTTATAAAGATGGACGCATAGATGTATAAAGAAATCCTCCCTGCCAAGCGTCGGAAGGCTGATGCCCTGCTGCAAAACAGTGCGCCTATTGCCTAGGAATGCCGAAAGGATATCATTTTCTCCGTTTTTATAGTCAAGAGAAAAATTAATATCCACCTCAAGATATTTCATAAAAGGCAAATCCACCTCTTTTATAAACGGAACGGTTTCCCCTCTGAGCATTTTGGACTGTATAATATCCGCACGCGATGCAGGAATAAATTCTCCGCCCGTTACGCTGCCCTGCTTAAATCCATTGCTGATCAAAAGCTTTCCTACCGAGGTAACGTCATGCGGAAGCACCAGCAGGTCTATATCGTTGGCAGTGCGGCAGCCTTCGGGGTAACAGGCGCATAAAACGGCCCCCTTTAACATGGCAGCCTCAACATCGCTTTGGGACAAAATCTCCGAAACCATCCGAACACATTTAAAATAGCTTTTATTTTTCTGGACATTTTGTTCATAGGCAGATCTTATTGCATTCCTGAATTCCCGGTTGAGCATTCCAAGCAGATTATGCGTCTTTAGGTTATAGTAGGCAATGCCCTGCATGCGGTTAAAAAATAACTGCCCCAGAACCGCCGGCGTTGCATATTTAAGCAATTCCTTATCCACCCTATCCGAATTAAAGCTGCACAATTTTTTAAACAGCTCTTTTTCCTTTTGTTTCATGTCTGTTTTCCTTTCTATAATTTGGTTTGGTATATTCCGCGATTATGACTTTAACCAAGCTGCACTCTTCTTCGTTTAGGCTGCATACTTCCTTAGCTTGGGCAAAAGAGAGGAGCTTTCGCAATACGGCCAATTCTTTTTCGGACATATATATTCTCCCGGCAGAATTATTATCCATTATATAAACTCCTCCGTAGTATCTGCCGCACTGAGTATATATAGGTTCTGTAGCGCTGAGCACTTCAATATCGCGCAAAATAGTTCTTACGGAAACGCCGAACTCTTCCGCTAAATTAGAAATCTTTTCATGCCTGCGCCGGTAAAGCACGCGCATTATTTCTGTTCGCCGTTCGGCCGTTCCCATTCTTTTTCCCTCCTTTCCTGCATGCATTTTATCTTTTAACCATGACAGCCACTGTCAGGGTTAAAATAAAAAATCCAGCAGAGGCGAAAAGAAAATGCCCGGCCTATTTGATGCTTATAAAAATCTCATTGGGGGATATTGGCCAAAATACAGCAACCTTATTTTTAAAATTGAAAGAGAGTTCAAGCCCTTATCCAAGTCAAACTGCGCATAGTACACAACAAAAGAATTATGCAGGGATATCTTCCGCATGGGATTACAGGATTCAGCGTAAATAAAAAATGGGAGGTCCCATAAAAGGCGCTCCCACCAATAACTATATTCTTAACCATCGCTTTAGGAAAAAAATCCGAGTGTCCTTGCGAACACTCGGATCAGGCTTGCATTATAAAAAAGATATTAGATAAAACCGTGAAATTAAAACAGGCTTTAAAGTTCGGATTGAGCCATTTTGTCGGCGGTTATTCTCAGCGTTTTTCAGTTCCTTGTCCCATTGCAGCAGTGTTTTCCCGTGTTCAGGCGCTCTTTTCTTCTACCTGCGGTTCCTGGATACGGCAGACGACAAGAATTGCCGCGACAAATAATAGAAGTGTGAAAACGAAGGGCAGGCGGCGGTCCAGGCTGGAGAGCCAGCCGGCCAAATATCCGAAGGGAGAAGAGAGCGCAATGGTGGACGCCATGATAAGAGCATTCAGGCGCGCCCGTTCCTGAGAGGTGAGGTTGAGCTGGAGAAGCGCATCCTTGCGCGGATTCACCAGCGCGGCAGCCACGGCAGCAACAAATACATACAACGGCACAAAAAGCAGGCTGTCCGCAGGAGAGAAAATCAGCACCAATGCCCCAACGGCATACAGGGCCAAGCCAATCCACAGCGGGAGGCGAAATTTCGCGGCGTTCATGCGGTGCTGGAACCCTACCATAAATATCAGCATAACAGCAGCGTTCAAAATGGGAAACAGCGCTAAAAAATTTTCCGAAAGCCCCAGCCGCTGTGTTACATACAGTCCGAAGAAATTTGTGCTCACCATATTGGTAATATACAGAATCACCGAGACAGCTACCGCTTTTAGTACGCTCCTGTTTTTCAGAAGGCTGGGGATCAGCTGGCGATATTCCCCCAGCATATGGAGAATAGAGACTCCCCTTGTCTCAGCCCGACGTATTTGGCCCTGCTTGGTCTCACGGCAAAACCTGAAGGTAATGAAAGTTTTTATGAGCATGGTCAGCGCAAAGAGGATATATAATACCCGTACTACCGGCACAATGGAATACGAACTGATAAACAAGCCGGAAAGCGGCGCAAAAAAGATAGCCACCAGCCCGCCGATATTCACCCAGGTATATATCCCAACCAGATCCTTTGGACGGGCATCCTCGATAAGCAGACAGTACCATGCCGTCTGGTTAATTTGTTCAAAGCAGTTGAGCAGCGCAGCGACCAAAAACGCCCAGAAATTGTTTGAAACGGCCCACACCAGGCACGCCATCGCCCAACCGAAAAAATCCCCCATCATAGTTGTAAATTTTCGTCCCAGCTTGTCAGATAAAATTCCCCCAAAAAAGGATAACAGCACCTGAACCACCATTGTAATGGAAAGAATCAGGCCAATCTGCAAATCTGTGATGCCCTGTGTGTACATGTAAAGAGTGGCAAAGGGTGAGATAAGATTGTAAGGAATGCCCCATAACGGTTCAATTAATACAAGGGTCCGTGGATTTCCCCTGTTGTCAGCCAGCACCCGGAGGAGAGGGTGCGCTTTCAGGCTTCTTATTTTTTCTTTCAGCTTCATATAGGATTTTTCGGCTTTCTCTAATTTTCTATTTATTCTATCATACTTACAGATAAACGAGAAGCGCTTTTTTGCAGTATTTCGCCCTCCCGAAACATTGTTTTTGTTAATTTATGGAGACGTTTAGTATAAGCAATTTGACATTGCAATAAGATTGGAAAACACAGATAAAAAGAGTACCCGCAGGTCGCCATAGAGGGCGGCAGACGTTTAACAGCAAAACAGCAAGCCGGTGTGCTGCGAGCGCGCCGGCAAGCAAACAACGGGCCCTTGCAGTACCAAATACCCCAAATCGCCAACCATATCCCTTGGCTGATTAAACTTCCCAGGGCACGGAGCATAAATCATTATATTTTCATCGTCTTCCCTCTTATACGCACATAATCAGCATACCAGACTCCATCATGATATAAATTGTCTTCTAAAATATTTACCCTAAATTGACAAGGGCATATACGGTCAGGAC
>URYI01000046.1 GCA_900552055.1 uncultured Eubacteriales bacterium
CGCGCTGCGCGCGGGCCGGGCAGGCTTGAGCCTGCCAAGAGCCGCCCCCGTTCCGGGGATAATCTGCCCTAACGCCGGCCGCCCTGCAAAGCACCCCTTAACCCGCCCGCAGGCGCCAAACTATTAAAAAACCGTAAATTCTGCGCGCGAAAAAGGTTTTTTCTTTACATTGGCCAATTCAGGCTGTATAATATAAAAAGCAGATTTGCTGTCTGCTTCCTGAGGCCATAACCCGCCTTAAAAACTAAGCTGAGAAATACTTAAGAAACGGTATTTAAAATAATAAAAGGAGCCCAAATGGAAACCCAGGCCGCTCAAATCCTGCCCAATGACATAGACGCCGAACGCTCATGCCTCGGCTGCATGCTGTTATCGGGAGATTGTATAGCGCCCGTTTTTGAGCGCATAAAAAATAAAGACTATTTTTACCGCCCCAATCACCAGGAGCTTTATGAAGCTATTGGCGCGCTTTTCCATGCCGGAAAACCGGTAGACGTAATAACGCTGATGAACGAGCTGGTTAAAAGGGGCACCCTTGAATTGATAGGGGGCGCTCAATATATAACCGAGCTTTCAGGCGCCGTCCCCAGCACGGCCAATCTGGCCTATTACATAGATATAGTCATAGAAAAATATAAGCTGCGGCGGCTGATAAGCGTTTCCAGCGTTACCGCTACCGACAGCTATGCGGCTGTAAAGGATTCTAAAGACATAATAGAAACAGCCGAAAAGGAAATTTTCAATATCGCCATGAACAACGAGGCTTCTGCCCTCGCCCAGATGAAGGACATCCTGCCCGATATTTATGAGCGCATAGACGAATACTACCGCACCAAGGGCCAGGTCCAGGGTATAGCCATGGGCTTTAAGGAGCTGGACAGGCTCCTGGGAGGGCTCCAGCCGGCCAGCCTTATAATAGTCGCCTGCCGCCCCTCCATGGGTAAATCCTCTTTTTCACATAATGTTGCAGGCTATGCTTCTATTAAAAACAATCAGGCCACGGCCATATTTTCTCTTGAAATGTCCAAAGCGGAAGTCGCTATGCGCATAATCAGCTCAGAAGCCGCCGTGGACTCGGAAAAAATAAAGCGCGGCGAAATAAGCGAGGAGGAATTTGAACGTCTCAATTCCACAATGACCCTGCTTGAGCGCGCTCCTCTTTACATAGACGACACCGCAGGCATATCTGTAGCCGAAGTGCGCAGCAAATGCAGGCGCATTAAAGACTTAAAATTAGTTATCATCGATTACCTTACCCTTATGAGTTCCCCCGGACGAAAGACCGAGAACCGCCAGCAAGAGGTAAGCGAGCTTTCCCGCCAGCTTAAAGTGCTTGCGCGGGATTTAAACGTGCCTATTATGGTGCTTGCCCAGCTCTCCCGCGGCGCCGCGACTCGTTCGGACCATACTCCCGTATTGAGCGATTTGCGCGAATCGGGAGCAATAGAGCAGGATGCAGACGTGGTAATGTTTATACACCGTCCCGCATATTATACCGACAGCCAGGAGCAGGATAAGACCCTGGCCCAGATAATAGTGGCAAAGCAGCGAAACGGCGCTACAGGCAGCGTTGAGCTCACCTGGAAAGCCGAATTTACCCGCTTTGTGGACCGCTCCTACCGCTAGGACGTGCGCGCTCCCTGGGCGCCGGGCGGGGGCGGGTTTTATATAAGCGGGCGCCCGCTGTAAAAAAATAGAAAGTGCGCATAATTCATCAATCTTAAAATGTGCTGAAATTGCTTATAAAGCTGGCGGCGCCCTCCTTTTTTGTCCCCGGCAGTTAATGAAATTAACTGCCGGGGACAGGGGGCGGGACGCCCGGCTTAAAATATAAACGGCACACCTATATATCTATATATAATATCAGGAGGCAGCTAACAAAAATGATTGAGGTCAGAAATCTAACCAAGCGATACGGCGAAAAGCTGGTTGTGGACAACGCAAGCTTCACCGTAAACGCCGGCGAAATTGTCGGCTTCCTGGGCCGCAACGGCGCAGGAAAAACCACAACCATGAACATGATAACGGGCTACATCTCTTCTACCAGCGGCACAGCTCTTGTAGACGGCCACGACATCCTTAAAGAGCCGGCCGAAGTAAAAAAACGCATAGGCTATCTGCCCGAACAGCCTCCGCTGTATATGGATATGACGGTAAATGAATACCTCGCCTTTGCTGCGGATATCAAAAAGGTTCCCCATAAAAACCGCAAAGAGCATCTGGACCGCATAAAAGAATTGGTTCGGATTACCGACGTCAGCGCCCGGATAATCGGCAACCTCTCTAAGGGCTATAAGCAGAGGGTAGGCCTGGCCGAAGCGCTGGTGGGCAATCCTCCCGTTTTAATCCTGGACGAACCCACAGTCGGCTTGGATCCGACTCAGATTATAGAGATACGCCATCTTATAAAGGGCCTGGGCAAAGAACATACCATAATTCTTTCCTCTCATATTCTTCCCGAGGTAGCCGATGTCTGCGAACGGGTAATAATTATAGACCACGGCCGCATAGTGGCGCAGGACAGCCTGGCCGCTCTTCAGCAAGGCCTGGGCGAAACGGCCAAACTTACCGTAAGGATAGCCGGTCCCGAAGCCGCCACGGCCCGTACCCTGCGCGCCATTGAAGGAGTTATCAATGTAGACAATCTGGGGGTCAGAGAATCAAGCAGCTACGATTTTCTTATCACCGCCAACAAAGAAATAGATGTGCGCCGCGCCATTTTTAATATAATGGGCAAATCAGGCACACCTATATTATTAATGCGCTATTTGGATTACACTTTGGAGGACATATTCCTCCAATTAACCGGAACGTCAAAGGAGGACTTTTAAATGAACGCGGTATTCAAGCGCGAACTGCGCGCATACTTCAGCTCTCCCATGGGCTATGTGTTCGTGGGCATATTCATGCTGGTGCTGGGCCTTGTATTTCTTATAGGCAACATAAACGGGGACGGCTATAATTCAAACGCCAATTTCGCCATGACTCTGGGAACTATGGCCACGCCCTTTGCCTTTTTGGTTCCCCTGCTGACTATGCGCTCCTTCTCTGAAGAACGCAGGCTCAAAATAGACCAGCTCTACCTCACCTCCCCCCTTCCTATATATAAAGTAGTGCTGGGCAAATTCTTCGCCGCTTCATGCGTGCTGCTTATAACCCTGCTGCTCAGCGTTATTTATCCGATAATCCTGGCCGTGCTGGGCTCTCCCCGCGCAGGCGAAATTTTTACAAGCTATGTCGGATTCTTCCTTATGGGCTGCACTGCTATGGCCGTAGGCCTTTTAATTTCAGCATGCACCCAGAGCCAGGTAGTGGCCGCGGTAGCTACCTTCGGCGTGTTCTTCCTGTTAATGATGGGTACTCAGGCGGTTTCCATGATAAGCGCCGGCTTTTTAAGAGACGCCCTTAATGCCTTGGCCCTTTTCGGTCGGTTTACTGAATTTACAAGCGGCATATTGGGCCTTTCCCCCATTATCTATTATATAACCGTCACAGCGGCCTGCTTATTTGTAACAACCAAGCTCATTGAAAGAAGAAGATGGAGTGGTAATTAAATGAAAAAAGACGTAAATAAGCCCCAGGAGGCTAATAATAAAGAAATAATTTCGGCAAAGCCCCGCCGGGAGAAAAAGCAGCGGGATTACGGCAAGCTGCTCAGATACGGCGGCTTTAATACCGCGCTTATAATAAGCGTAATAGTAGTTACCGTCTGCGTAAACATAATTTTCAGCCTGGTGGAAAAAAACGCGGGGCTGAAAGCAGATTTAACCCGAGAACAGATATATACCCTTTCGGAACTGTCCAACGACGTTATAGGCCGAATAGATGAAAAGCTGGTTATATATTCCTTCGCGGATGATAACTCCCAAAGCACTATAGTGGAAAAAACCCTTGAAAGATATACTGCGGCCAATAATCAGATAGAGGTCAAGGTTGTGGACCCGGCCACTAATCCCGCCCTGCTGCGCAAATTCAGCACCAGCAGCGCAACCGTTTCGGACGGCACCTTAGTTGTTACCAACGCAGCCGAAGACAAGTTCCGCGTTATAACCTATTCGGACTATTACCGCACCACTGATGACGGCGTTGAATATGTCGTGCTGGAGCAGAGGCTTACCAACGCTCTGCTGTTTATGATAGACGAAGAGCCCACGACAGTTTATCTGCTCTCCGGCCACGGCGAACAGACAGACGACCCTGATAACGCCTCCGCCGTTCAGAACATCACCGATTCCCTGGAGGGCGCCAATTTCCAGGTGGAAAAGCTCAACCTTATTACCGACGGCTCCAATTTGCAGAAGGGGGACGTGCTCATGGTTGTAGGCCCTTCCAGCGACCTGAGCGAAGATGAATTCAACACCCTTCAGGCCTTCCTTAAAAATCACGGCAAGCTGGTTATGTTCTTCGACCCCTCGGTGCAGGAGGATTTAACCTACTTTAAGGCGCTTCTGGACTACTACATGATAAAAGTCGGCTCAGACGTAGTTTACGAGCAGGATTCCTCCATGCGCACAGAGCTCTCAGGCGTGGAGCTGGTTCCCGAATTATCCTCTCACGACATTACCGACCCGCTCATTGAAGGCGCCGTAAATGTATATGTGCATGAAGCCCTGAGCCTGGATTATTACGCTCCTTCCAGCGACAGCAACGAGCAGGCCGATCTTTTAATCACCTCTGAAAGCAGCCTCTCCGTGCCCATAGAGGATTATCTCAACGGCTCATATTCCAATCAGCTGGACAGCTACCTGGCCGAGCCCCACTGCGTAGGCATGGCCCTCAGCGTACACGACCCCAACTCTATCGCAGGAGACGCTTACACGCGCATAGTAGTTTTCGGCTCCAGCGAAATAATCATGGGCGCCCGCCAGAACAGCGAAGGCAACCAGAGCCTTATGGTAAACAGCGTAAGCTGGGTGGAAAATAAATTGGACAGCCTGTCCATAACAGCCAAGGCCATAGCTGATTATTCCTTTGTAATCTCAGACCTGGCCTCGGTGCGCGCCGTAGTAATAATAGTAATAGTGGTTCTGCCGGTAATTATACTGGGCACCGGCTTTATAATCTACAGAAGGAGGAAAAATCTATGAGCGCTAAAGCGGATAAATCTTTAACAAGAATGCTCATAGCCCTTATCCTCGCAGTAGTTATACTGGCCGGCTCGGTAATTACAGCCGTAGCCATGATAAAGCAGGACGAAATAAACAACGCGGACGAGAATAACACCAATGCGGACGGAATGATAGATTTAATTGCCTGCGAAGAAGAGGATATAGAGCGCGTCACCATAGATTCGTCCAGAGATACCTATTCTATAATCCGGGACCCCGCCGACACAGACAGCGTAAGCTGGATGATAGAGAACCGGGACAATACCGATATAAGCCAGTACAACCTTATGCTGCTTATCAACCGCTGCACCACGCTGCGCGCGCTGCGTGATTTAGGCAGGGCGCCTTCTTCAGAGGAAGATTTAGCCCTTTACGGTCTGGACAGCGCGAGCAATCCCGTGCGCGTAAGCATAACAATAAAGGATAAAGGCGTTTACACCTACCTCATAGGCAGCCAGTACGGCACTGAGAACCAGTACTATTTTATGGACGCTTCTTCCTCTGAGCTTTATCTTGGCCATCAGACCATCGGCACATACTTCACCAGAACTGTGGACGAATGGAGGGACCTGCCTACTCTGGATGTACAGACGGGCGCTATGAACTATTTCACCATAGAGCGACGACGGCCTGACCATGATTTACAACAGCGACCTTATTTCGGGCGAAAATGTATGGCAGATTATCTCCCCCTTTCTCTGCGACACCGACGCAACCAAGCTGAACACCTTTTTTGAAAGCCTTGCAGCCATAACAATGTCGGGCTATGTGGCTGAGACTGCCGGGGAAGATTGGGATAAATACGGCTTCGAGGATTATTATCTGCGCCTTGCCATGTTCCAGGCAGAACTGACTGAAGAAGGCGAACCGGTAATCAAGGAAAATTATCCTTCCCAGATTCTGATAGTAGGGAACCCCGTTGAAGGCTCTGACGACCGCTATGCAATCCTTTATTCCATGCACGACGACAGCGGCAAGCTGCTGGAATCAGTGGATCTTAAAAGCCTTAAAGTATATACCATCAGTTCAGCTTCCGTCAATCTGCTGCGCACCGACGCAATGGATATCGCCAACCTCAGCTTTGCAATGCAGCATATAGACAATATGAACAGCATTGATATAACCATACGCGGCCAAAAAGAAACCATAGAAATCACCAGGAAAAACAAGCTGGACGACGACCACAATCCTATCCTGGACGCTTCAGGCGAAAATGTTCTGCTCACAACCTTTACCCTTAACGGCGAAACCCTGCCCGAAGCCTCCATGCGCGCCTTTTATGCCAAGCTTATAAGCATCAGCCTGGCCGCCCGAATACAGGAAACAGACCCGCAGAAATACGGGGAAGAGGTATTTTCCTTCAGCCTAAACACCACCTCGTTCATAACTGATGAAAACGGAGAAAATATCCCCTATTCGGTAACAGCCAGCTTTTACGAAATGGATATGAATTACTATATGGTGGATTATAACGGCTACAGGGTATGCAAGGTGAGAAAGGATTACATAGACGATATCATTCAGTCTTACTATCTGGCTAAAGAAGGAGAACTGCCTCCTCTGAGAGAGAGCTAAAGGCCGTGCGCGCTCCCCATTGGGCTGCTGCCGGGCTGCACCGCATAAGGCAATCTGCTCTTAATAATTGCCTGAACACAGCAAGGACGCTCTCTTTAAAATTATATTTGCCCGATATAGCCATGCCGCGTGCTTAATTGAGACGTGTATCATTACCTCAGCAGGCATTATCCTATGGCATGAAGGCATACCTGCCCTTTTTCAGGGAGAAGTGCGCAATTTTATTTGACAGAATGCCCTTGCGTACTCTATAATGTTTAGCGTCTAATTTAACTACCAGGCTTTATACGCCTTAATCAGAAAGGAAGATATTAATGTTAAGAACCTATCAGCCCAAAAAGAGACACAGAAGCAAAGTGCACGGCTTCCGCAAAAGAATGAGTACTAAAAGCGGCCGCAACGTACTTGCCCGCCGCCGCAACAAGGGCCGCAAGCGTCTGTCCGCCTAAAAATACCGGACAGGCTGGGGAAAACGCATGCTCAAGCAATACATGCTTAAAAAGAACAAGGAGTTTGCCTATGTTCACCGCAAGGGCGCCTCATGTTCGGGCAGATACCTGGTTCTTGTGTATGTAAAGAACCGGATGGGGCTGCGTTTGGGCTTCTCGGTCAGCAAAAAGCTGGGCAGCGCTGTAAAACGCAACCGCATAAAGCGGCTGCTGCGCGAATGCGCCAGGGCTAATCTGAATAGTATGCATCAGGGATACAGCTATCTTTTTATAGCGCGCTTCAGCGCCCGCAGCGCATCCTATTGGCAGCTGCTGGCCGATATGCAGTCCATATTAAAACGCGCGGGGCTGTCCGCGCCAGATATCCCTGCCGAGGCGGACAAGCCATGAAACGCCTGTTTCTAGCAGCTATCCGCTTTTATCAGAAAAATATTTCCCCGGCCCGGCCGCCCTGCTGCCGCTATTTGCCCACTTGCTCCCAATATGCCTACACAGCCATAGAGCGCTTCGGCATATTTAAGGGTTGTGCTCTGGCTGCATGGCGCATAATTCGCTGCAACCCGTTTTCCAAAGGCGGCTATGATCCTGTGCCCGAAAAAAAGCCGCACAACAAATCTTCAAAAGAGGAAGATTTATTCCCGAAGGAATAAATCGCGGATATTAGAATGACCGAATGGTTAATTAATCTTTTCACCTGGATGAACGATGCCATAACGGGTAATTTCGGCCTTACAATAGTGCTGTTTACCCTGCTGCTCCGTTTAATCTGCCTGCCCCTGGATATCTATTCCCGTAAAGGGCAGCGTGATTACACCAGGAAAATGAAGCTCATCCAGCCTGAGATGGACAGAATCACCAAGGCCTATAAGAACAATCAGGAAATGCTGTCGCGCAAAACAATGGAACTGCGCCGTCAGCATGGCATAGGGCTTATGCCTAAAGGCTGTTTCGCGCCATTTATTGCCTATCCGCTGCTGATAGCTTTTTTTGCGGTCTTTAATTCCATGGCGCAGGCTCAGAATCAGCTTTTGATGGATAATATCAAAACAGCTTTAAGCGGAGTGCGCATAGGAGATGTCAACGCTGCCGGATACCTCGCAGCTTCTGCTTCTTCAGGCATAACAAATTTCCTGCCGGCTGCCGAGCAGGTGCTCAGCAGCGGTTCACAGGCAGTTTCAACGGTCACTACGGACTGGCTGTCTACCAACAGCTTTTTATGGGTAAAAAACATATGGCAGCCTGACGCGGCGGTATCGCTGTCCGTCATCAACCGCTACGTTGCCATAATAGGCTCTCTTTTCAGCGGCATGAGCAGCGATATAATAAACCCGGCAGTCTTTGCCGGCGATTCGGCCTGGATGTGGGGGCTGCTCCCGGAAAGCGTACGCACGGGCTTTAACGGACTGTTTATTCTCCCGAT
Source organism: uncultured Eubacteriales bacterium (assembly GCA_900552055.1). GTDB lineage: Bacteria > Bacillota > Clostridia > Christensenellales > QALW01 > Neochristensenella > Neochristensenella gallicola. The sequence goes on from URYI01000046.1 coordinate 8,553, forward strand.
ATTGACCGGCGCCGTACAGTTCCTCAGCTTTAAATTCAATCAGAAGATGAATCCCGTGGCCGCTGACCCGGCCAATCCCAATGCTGGACAGGGCGCAAATAAATTTATGGGTATTTTCTTCCCCATATTATTCACATATTTTGGCCTTTCCTCTTCCAGCGCCATCGCCATATACTGGGTAACCTCCAGTCTTATTATGATGCTGGCCAACTATGTTATAAATAAAGTGCTGGATGCGCTGGATAAACGCAAGGAAGCCAAAGCTCAGACAGCAGTAAAATAATAATTTATCCTGGCGGCATATCCTGCCGGGCGGTTAGGCGGTAATATATTTCCGCCTGCTGATTATTTAACGGAGGCTTTATAATGAGCAATACCGAAAATTTCTTAGAGATTGAAGCCAAAACTATAGACGAAGCCATATTCAAGGGGCTGGAACAAATGGGGCTCGCCTTTGACGAAGCCACTATTGATATTTTGGACGAAGGCAGCAAAGGCTTTCTGGGCCTGGGCGGCCGCTTGGCGAAAGTACGCCTGACAAAGCGGGAAGCTCAGGAAGAAAGCGAAAATCCTGCTCAGTCCCAGCCTAAAGAAGAGAAAAAAGAGGCTGTCCATGATGAATCCAAAGCAAGCCGCCGCGCTAAGGCCGCTCCTCAGCCCAGAACAAGCCCTAAATCTTCTCTGCCGGAGGGTCAGCCCCTTTCAGAAAGCCACCCGGCCATGCACTTCCTGAAAGGGCTTCTGGATAATATGCAAATAGAATGCGCTTTAAAGGGCGTAGAAAACGCCGACGGCTTATATATAGATATAAGCGGGGAAACTATGGGCAAGATTATAGGGCATCATGGAGAAACTCTGGACTCTATGCAGTATCTTGTTTCCTTAGTCGTAAACCGTGACAGGGATGAATATCTCAGGGTTACATTAGATACTGAAGGCTATCGGGGAAGAAGAGAGCAGACCCTTATCCGCCTCGCGCACCGGCTCGCACAAAAGGCCGCGCGCAGCGGACGCAGAATGCGCCTGGAGCCCATGAATCCCTATGAACGCCGCATAATTCATTATGCGCTGCAAAATGACGAAAATGTAACTACTGCCAGCGAAGGAGAAGAGCCCAACCGCAGGGTTGTCATTACTCCTAAGCGCTGACTATTAAATTAACATGCTTATTAACCGTCCTTTGGGAGCAATCTAAAGGGCGGTTTTTTGTTTTATCCTGCCTTCAGGCGATTAAGCGAAGAGAACCAAGCATAAACAACCGCTCGCTATGTGGGTGAAAAAAGAATTTTACAAAAAGCTCACCAATCAATACGATAATGGCGTCCTGGTCTATTGCAAGAGAAAAGTGAGATGTAGGGCAGAGCAAACGAATAGTTTGGTGCATACCAAAAGGATGCGCAAGTAACATAGGGCGTTCTTGTCCGAAATACATAAGAAAGATCTTATACAAGGAGTAACTGAAGGACTTGCAGGAATTATCAAAAAGCTGTGCAGGTGCAAGGGCGTAGTGACCGTATAAGAGAACATGCTGCCCAACCATATATGTAAAGTGTAACGCCGAAAAGGAGCATATCAAGTTCCATGGAGCATCTGAAAAGGAAAGGCTGCCTTGATGATGTTCTATGAGCACGCAAACTTGAAGTGCAAATTTAGAAACCGGCATTGCTGGTCCGCGGAAAACCAAGTATCGACAGATAGACTCAACCAAGCCTCGATCCGGAAATATATCCAAGCTCAGGAGAAGCACAACAGGACAGGTTAAACGCAAAAGAATACGAAAGCCCTTTTAAGGACGGCAAGCAATACGAGCACCCCTTAAGGGGTAGTAGAAGAGGCACGGGCAATAAAGAGATTGAACCTTTGGTAAAAAGATGAAATCCAGCGCCTGTAGGCGCTGGCCGGTAATAATAAGCTTCCAGCCTTTGCGCAAACCGCCCGTCTGACGGGCGGTTGCACTTTTATCCTCTCTTCTGCGGGGGGGATTACAGCCGGGAAATATCCAAAACTCACTGCGGTGGCTTCGTGGGGGCGGGTGGGCGGGGAAAAAGCGGTCTATTTTATTCTGTTAGAGAATAAAATAGACCGCACAAAAACGCTGCGGCAGCCCGCGCAGCCTCGAAGGGCGCGGCGGGGGGGTTATATAAATGGGCGCCTGAAAATAGTGTTAGATTAAAATAAAGGTATGCCTGTGCCTTATCTATTAAGTTCTGATCCGGTCCCAGAAGGCGCCCTCCTTTATTTTGCGGCGCAGCGCGCCGCAAAATGCGGGCGGGGCCGCGCTCCATAAGGCATTTATTTTGACACATATTATTCAAAAGCATGTTTTGCCTCGTCCAGACATATATTTAAACAATTCTTAATCCGGGGGTAATGATATGAAGCTTTCCCTTAAGGACAAAAGAACGCGTATCTGGCTTGCCGCGGCCGCGGTGGTCACACTTGCAGTCGTACTCACAGTAATATTGCTTCCCAGCGGTTCTCCTGCGCGGGATGCAAAGAAAAGCACTTATCAAATCCAGGCCGAGTATTCCCCTTCTACACATGTAATACGAGGCAGCATGACGCTGAACTACCTTAATCAGACTGGGAATCCCCTTGAAAGCCTTAGCCTGCACCTTTATCCCAATGCCTTTTCTTCCCAGGAAAATGCCCCTTTCCCTCAGGAATGGATGGAACTGGCCTATCCGAACGGTTTCAATACGGGCGGCATAGAAGTGACCAACATAAGGGTCAACGGCAAGGAAGCCCAAACCTCACTGGAAGAGAACAACCAGATTCTTAATATACAAATACCAAAGCTCAATAAAAACAGAACTGTTAAACTGGAAATGGATTTTACAGTTACGCTCCCCAACGCCTCCGGCCGTTTTGGATACACTGATTTCGGCGTTAATCTGGGAAATTGGTACCCCATTGTTTGCGGTTATGACCAGGGCTTTGTTAAAAACCCCTATTATTCCACGGGCGACCCATTCTTCAGCGAAACCGCGCTGTACGAGGTTGCTCTTACCCTGCCCCAGGAATACACTCTTGCAACTACCGGAACTATAACCCAAAAAGACCAGTCCGACCCTTTAAAAACTGTTTGGAATATCCAAGCGGACAATGTCCGGGATTTTGCCTGCGTATTCAGCACCAATTACCAGCTTCTCAGCGAGCAGGTGGGCGACACTATAGTTTATTCTTATTTTACCGATGAGGAAACCGGCAAAAAGGCTCTGGAATTCGCTGTCAGCGCTATGAAAATATTTAATGAGCTTTACGGCGAATACCCCTATCCGCAATATACTGTAGCTGAATCTGATTTCTTTATAGGGGGCATGGAATTCCCAAATATAGTATTTATAAACAAGCAGTTTTACAAGCTTCAGAATTTGCTTACTCTGGAACATGTGGTAGTTCATGAAACCGCGCATCAATGGTGGTACGGCATTGTGGGGAACAATCAGGTAGATGAAGCGTTTATAGACGAAGGACTGGCCGAATATTCCACCATGGTATATTACGAAAAGACCAAAACTCCCGAAGACTACCGTACCTATTTTAACTACTACATAGCCAACAACTACCGGTTTGCTATGGCCGAGTTAAATCAGCGCCATTCTGATATGGATATGTCAATTAATAAACCGGTAAACCAATTTGAGGATTATCTGGCTTATGAAACTATGGTTTACACCAAAACCGCGCTTATGCTTGACACTTTAAACCAGCAGATGGGGGATGAGGCCTTCTATAAAGCGCTCAAAAGCTTGAAAAGCGAGTATCAATTCAAAACTATAACCAAGGATGAATATATAGCAGCATTCCAGGCGCAAACCAGCATGCCTGTAGATAAAATAATTGATTCGTGGCTGTCAGGCAAGGTTATACTGCATTAATACTATTGAATAATAAGCCGGCCCAAAAAGAGAATAAAGCCCAGTGGGGCGGCGGCGTTTGG
>URYI01000047.1 GCA_900552055.1 uncultured Eubacteriales bacterium
TGCTCGGCAACTGACTAACAGCGATCTTCATCCGCTGTTATGCGGTGTTGCCTTAATATTATTTTAATGCCATATATACAAATAGTAAATATACAATCTTAATCAGAACCAGCACGATTCTAACTTTTTTAGCGTGGTATATTCCTTTTATTTGCCAAAATATCCTGCGCTGGTGTCCAAACAAGAACCTCTCTCCGCCCTGCAAATTCGCCTGTGCGCCGCAAAGTCTGCGCACATTTCTGCATATCCCCTCCCTGCATTAAAAGGTATAAATTTTCAAGGGCTGAAATCCAAAGGTAAAAATGTAATCATACCGCTTGCGGCCCGCACGGATAAGGCCAGCGTCATTGAGCGCCGGCTTATTTTAAGGCCTTCCAGTCCCTGTACAAACCCCGCTTTTAAGGGCAATGGATTTATCAGAGCAGCGTTAAGCAGGAGCCTGTTTTGTTAAAGCACTGATAAAAAAAGAGAAGCGTCTCCGCTTCTCTTTGCGAAAATATTTTTTATAAATATTTTCGTAATTAATGAAAGCTCTAAATTAATTACTTAGAAGTTCTCTCATAAGATTCGATCATGCGCTTAACCATCTCGCCGCCGATAGAACCAGCCTCACGGGAGGTCAAATCGCCGTTATAACCCTGCTTGAGATTAACTCCTACCTGCTTGGCAACCTCGTTCTTCAGGTTGTTCATAGCCTGCTTCGCTTCGGGTACAACCAGCTTATTGCTCCTAGCCATTTCTTTTTCACCTCCTAATAAATATTAATTAAATTCGGAATAATATAACTTACTTGTTGCCGCGCTGATACGACTCGATCATCCTGCGAACCATCTCGCCGCCTATGCTGCCGCTCTGCTTAGCAGTCAGATCGCCGTTATAGCCCTGCTTAAGGTTAACTCCCATGGAGCTGGCCACTTCGTATTTGAAGTTGTCCATAGCCTGCTTAGCCTCGGGAACCACAAGTTTATTGCTTGACGCCATTTAAAATTCACCTCCTTAAGAAGTTTCTGATATTATTTTGCTATATTAATTTAGAAATATTACAGGTAATTTGTAGCAATTTTTATATTGAAGCCTTAGAGAATAAAATCAGAATACAACGCGTTTTGCATAAAATCCCCGGCGCAGCCGCTTTAATGCACAATCTTAAAATATGGCCGGTATGTTTTCGCCAGGGCTCCCCGCGGCCGTATGGGCACCTAAGCAAAATTCTCGAACCGCAGAGAAGCACAGCTTTTCGCTTTTGCATGGCGGCAGTATGCAGAATTACCGGACCGTATTGCCTATTAACAGTACTGCAATGCAGCAAAATGTGCAATGCGCTCTCTTTATGGCACATTGCACTTTGATTGTATTGTCTAAGGCAAGAAAATAAATTTATCTGCATACAATAAAATATAATAATAGCCGACGGGAGGCATAATAATGAGCGAACGATATACCGACTTACGCCAAAAAGAGGTAGTTAATCTTTGCGACGGCAAACGGCTGGGCTGCATATGCGATGTAATAATAGACGTTACCTGCGGAAAGGTGGAAGCTATTGTCGTACCTGGGCAATGCGGAATTACCTCTATTTTTAAAGGCGGCAAAGACATCATTGTCCCATGGAACAAGATTTGCAAATTCGGCGAGGACGTCATACTGGTGGACGTCAGCGGCCTCGGACTGCGCAAAAACTGATATTCCGGCATGAAAAATTCCTCCGGCCCCCTTTTAAATAATTATTAAGGCGCAGAAGCTCTGTTTGCCCAGTCCGCCCGATAACAACATATAATGCCCTCTGCGCTTTAAATATAATTAAATCAGAGGCTGCGCATATATAATTTAAATATTGCTTTGCCTGCATAATTTGATATAATATATGCGGGCTTAATAAGCATGCCCGAAGCGGAGGCAAAAAATGCAGGATTACAGCGTATCAGGAGATTTCGGCCAGGTTAAATTTTATAATACAAGCCTGCCTTCAGGAAGATTTAAATCAACAGGCAAAATATTGTGCATGGGCTGGCACTGCGTTAATCCTCTGTATTCCATTTCACGTCCAAACGGACTGGATACCAATCTCCTGCTTTTAACCAGGCGGGGAAAAGGCGACATTGCAATATCCGGCAAAGAATTTAATGCATTGCCCGGAACGGCCATAATACTTCCCCGCAGCACTCCCCACAGCTACCGCGCCGCACAAGGATGCGAATGGGAATTTTATTGGCTGCATTATAACGGCGGGCACACCCAGGCATACACTGAGGATATCTTAACGGCGGCGTACAGCGCAAATATAGGCGTACAGGCAATGGACGCCTATATAAAGGCATTTGAAGACAGGAACTGGCAGGATAACGAGAAAGAGCTTATGGAATCCCAGTGGCTGAACGGCATACTTTTTGCGATACTCCGCACCGCCTTAAACGCCCTGCCCGAACACAGTGAAAACGCCGTTATAACTGAAATGATAAGCTATATGGAAAATAATCTTCAATCCAGCTTCAGCCTTGCAAAGCTGGCCAAAGAATACCATTATACAAAAGAATATTTAATTAAGCTTTTTAAGGACTCTACCGGAAATACCCCATACAGCTACTGGCGCCGCCTACGCCTTAAGCAGTCCTGCCGCGATTTGCTCTTAAAGGATAAAAGCATAGGACAAATAGCTTGCGAATACGGCTATGCCAGCATAAGCAGCTATACAAACCAGTTTAAAAAACTGTTTGGTCTCTCCCCCTCTGAATATAAAAGCATTTACAGCGGAGCAATACAGCCGTAATTCCGCCCAATTAAACAGCCTGTAAAAAGCATACGGCGCATTCAGAGAAAACAGCATGCTAAAGTGCCCATTATTCCAATCCCTTTTCCTTATGAAAAAGTATCTTCTTTTCAATAAAGCGTTTAAATTATTAAATCAACAGTTACCCTCAATTTACACGCTTCATTACGGGATAATTCCTTCTTTTTCTGCGTTAGCCTCAATGGGCGTCCGGTAGACCTTTATCGTTTGCCTTGAAAATGGAGAAATTCTCTCCGCTTAAGGCCGGAGAGTCAGAATGCATAAAATTTATGCCGGGTAAAGCGCGCCTGAACGACTTGTACCGAGCGCACATATAGTGAAAGCAGCGCAGCAGAACGCAGATTTTACGCATTCTGACCGTGCAGTTCCTTGTAAACTAAGGATATGCTGTATTTTAATATAAATAATTACTTCTGAAATTATTTTTTATCAGCCGATATAAAGTTCATTAATACTAGTCAGCTTTTCATCAAAATTAACCTTAAGCCGCATCCATATTGACTTGCCCAGAAACCCGCTCTAAAATGGATTTGTTCCTGAAAACGGACAGAATTAATATTATATCGGAGGCTGTATAAATGAGAAAAACAATAGTTAAAATTGTTGCGGTAAGAGAAAATCCCGACGTGCCCTGCTGGCCCTGCATCAATCATGATGCGGATAAAGAATTAAAGCGGGTGGTCACTCCTATCAAAGAGATGAATCCGGATATGGATTTTGACGTGGTAAGCTATACCGAACTGGCTCAGGCACACGCCGATTACCAAGAGGATTTGAAGAAATACGACGGAGTGCTTGTACTACTTATGACCTGCTGGAAATTTATCGATGTATTTTACAGCCATCAAGCGGCTGAAGGACTGCCTACCATAATTGCCGACGTACCCTTCTGCGGAAGCGGCTCAGCTTTAGTTTTTTCCGCCAACGTCATCCGCAATGAAAAGCTGCCCGTTCCCCTTCTCTCCACGCTGGACTACGGCGAAATCGCCAAAGCGGTAAGGCTTTTTGACGTACTGCATAAAATGAAGGAAACCAATATCCTGGTGGTTTCGGAAATGGACTTAGCAGACGGCGAAAAGAGTTTCCACGAAACCTGGGGCTGCAACTTCATAAACAAAACCGCTGCCCAGTTAAACGAATATCTGGATAAGGTGAATTTAGAGGAAGCACGCCTAGTTGCTCAAAGATGGGTAGAGGAAACCACTGAAACCGCCGAACCTTCCATGGATGAAATAATTGAAAGCGCAAGCCTGCATTTAGCTATAAAAGCTATGATGGCCGACACACACGCTGACGCAGTGACAATAGACTGCCTCTCCCTCTCCTACGGCGGCAAGTATGAAGGAGGCAAGCATATGTATCCCTGCCTGTCCCATTATGAAATGCTCAATAACGGCATAGTAGCCGTGTGCGAAGCAGATTTATGCGCCACCGTAACCTCCCTTGTAATCCAATATCTTACCGGCCGGCCCGGCTTTGTTTCAGATCCGGTTATAGATACCTCATCCGAACAGATAATATATGCCCACTGCGTCGCCTGCTCAAAAGTATACGGTAAAAACGATCCGCGCCGGTGCCGGTGCTATATAAGAAGCCATTCAGAGGATAAAAAAGGCGCCTCCGTCCAGGTATGCTTCCCTGCCGGAGAAAAGCTCACAACCGCTATGATTTACCCTAAAGAACAGGCCCCGACTGTTATTCACTCCTCCGAATCGGTTGGAAACGTAGGCCTTCAGGAGGCATGCCGTTCTAAGCTCGCAGCCAAAGCCGAAGCGGAAAACATACTATATAACTGGAACGCAGGCTGGCACAGAGTTACTGTTTTCAGCGACTGCCGCAAACAGCTTATGAATTTATTTAAAATGAAAGGGCTGACGGTCACTCAGGAGGATAAATGTCCTGCCGACTGAAACTGGCCAATGGAAAAATAAAATACTTCGGGCTGAAATTTTTCGTTGAAATTTAATGCGCGGCGAGGTATAATCAGATTAAAAGAGGCTGTACCTGTCCGCCCGCAGTCCCGCAAGGGCTAATCAAGGCTTTTAGGGGCAAACGGGCACAGGTATGGCCGTATTAAAATACGGAGGTCGCAAAATGGACAAAAGCGTTTTATACAAACTATCCTACGGATTATACGCCATAGGCGCTCAGGGCGGCGCCTGCATAGTCAACACGGTTTTCCAGATAACCAGCACGCCCGCAGTCATTGCCCTAAGCATGAATAAAGACAACGCCACTCACGATCTTATAAAAAACCAGGGACATTTTTCTGTATCCATTTTAAACGAGGACGTACCGCCCGAAATCATAAGAGTACTGGGCTTTACTTCTTCCAGAGATACCGATAAATTTTCCGGCCTGCCCTGGAAATATGAGCAGGGGCTGCCCGTGCTGGAAAATGGCAGCGTCGGATACCTGCTTTGCGAAATTATCTCTTCCTCCGATTTAGGCACGCACACTGTATTCTTTGCAGCCGTAAAAGACGCCGCTTTGAATCCAAGCGGTCAAAACAGTCATGTTATGACCTATGAATACTATCATAACGTAATTAAAGGAAGCGCACCCAAAAACGCACCTACCTACCAGGCTCCAGAGGCGCCTAAAAAAGAGGGCTATGTATGTTCCGTATGCGGCTATTTCCATGAGGGCGAACTGCCCGAAGGCTTTAAATGCCCCGTCTGCGGCGTGCCGGCTGAGATGTTTAAAAAAGTGCCTTAAGCAAGCCGTAAATTAATTTTGCGGCAGGGCGGCCTTATTTTATTCATCGGGCAGAGCGCATAAACAAGCCCCAGGGGGGCGGCGTTGGGCAGGCGAAGCCTGCCTTGGCCGGGCCTGCGGCCCGGCTGCGGCCTTCGGCCGCCAAGAGCCGCCCCCGCTATGCGCCCTTTAGGCTGCGCCTAAAATCCCAATCGGTCATCATTTAAAATGCTTTTACCGCCGTTTATTTAAATTGTGAGGTATAAATTTCTGAATAGAAGCCTCCCCGGCTTAAAAGTTCTTTGTGCTTTCCGCTCTCTATGATGTCGCCGTCTTTTACAACCAGTATAAGGTCGGCATTGCGTATAGTGGTGAGCCTGTGTGCGATTACAAAGCAGGTTCTTCCCTGCATTAGGGTATTCATGGCGTCCCGTATGAGCAATTCTGTGCGTGTGTCCACGTTGCTGGTCGCTTCGTCCAGTATAAGCATGTGTGCCGGCGAAAGCATGGCCCGCGCTATAGTCATAAGCTGCTTTTGCCCCTTAGAGAGGTTTTCGCCGCCGTCGGTTATCATTGTTTCATATTTGTTTGGAAGTGAGTTGATAAAGTCGGCGATATGCGCTGCTTGGGCAACTTTTTCCACTTCGCTTCGGGACGCGTTTTCCTTTCCGTAAGCAATATTCTCATATATGGTCCCCTCAAAAAGCCATGTATCCTGCAAAACCATTGTAAATGCTCCGCGCAGGCTTTTTAGGGTATATTTGCGGATATCCCGGCCGTCCAGGGTTATGCTGCCCTCCTGCGTATCGTAAAAGCGCATCATTAAATTAACCAGAGTGGTCTTGCCCGCCCCGGTCGGCCCTACAATGGCTATGGTCTGTCCGGGAAGCGCGGTAAAAGAAAGATTTTTGATTATGTCTGTTTTGCCGTCATAGGAAAAGCGCACATTTTTAAAGCGTACTTCGCCCTGAACGTCTTTAGCCTCAACGGCGTCAGGAGCATCCTCAGGTTCACGCGGGGCGTCTAAAAGCCTGAAAACCCTTTCGGCGGCGGCCAGCGCAGATTGGATTTCACCCATAATATTGGCATATTCGTTGACCGGCCCGGAAAATTTGCGCGAATAGAGCAGAAAGGCCGAAATATCGCCTATGGATATAAGCCCGAACAGAAAGAAGAACGCGCCCGCCGTGCTTATTAATACGGTTCCCAGATTGTTTACGAAATTTACTGCCGGGCCAATAAGGCTGCCGTAATAATCGGCGTCGTAATACGCGTCTACAGCCTCGTCGTTTTTCAGGCGGAATTTTTCAAATATCTTTTCCTCCCGGCCATAGGCGCGTATTGTTTTAAGCCCCGAAAGCATTTCTTCAGAAAAGCCGTTTAATTGAGCCAGCTTAGCAGACCTTTTCCGGAACAGGGGCCGCACGGTCCGGCTCCTTCTTATAGCTATAATGATGGAAATGGGCAGGGTGATTATAAACACGCCCAGCAGGGGCGGGGAAGCGGCTATCATGCCTATCAGGGCGCCTATGACTGTTATAACTCCCGTGGCGGCCTGGAGAATGTCGTTTGAAAGAGAGGCGTTTACCGTATCGATATCATATGAAATGCGGTTTATTAAATCTCCTGCCTGGACGCGGTCCAGCGCGCCAACGGGCAGAGAGAGGATTTTATCAAAGACCTCCTGCCTCATATACCGTATGATTTTCTGGCTCAGGCTTATCATTAATACCGACAGAAGATAGGATAAAACGGCGGATACAATATAAAATACAGCCATAAGCAGGCAGTATTTGCCTACTGCGCTAAAATCCACCCCGCCCTCGCGGGCTATTGCGTCTATGGCCTCGCCCGAAAGATAGGGCCCAAGCAGAGCAAAAAGATTACTGCCTATCATTAACAGAAGAGCTGCCAGCACTCGGAATTTATATCTGAAGAAATAGCCCGCCAGCCGCAGAATAACGGCTTTTCTGTCCTTTTTTACATATTCGCCCGTTTTATTGCTGTTATTCATTTGCTGCTGCCCTCCCTTTAATGAATTCAGGACATATAATGCCGGCCGTTATCCTGGCGCTTTTAGCCTTGCGGCTTTTATTGAGACCGGGGACGGCCGCGGCTTTAATATTACGCGCCGGCATCAATGATCCCTCCTTCAGTTTCGCTTTCGTGCTGCGAAGCATATATGCTGCGGTATACCCCGCAGCTGCGCATAAGCTCTTCGTTCCGGCCAAAGCCTGCGGCCTGCCCCTGGTCCAGGACCAGTATGTGCTTGGCAAAGCGCACCGAGCTTATGCGCTGAGCTATCATTATTATGGTGGTATCGGGAAAATGTTCGGGCAGCGCACGGCGCAGCTGAGCGTCGGTTTTATAATCCAGCGCGCTGGAGGAATCGTCCAGGATAAGGATTTCAGGATGGGCGGCCAGTGCCCTTGCGATAAGCAGACGCTGCTTTTGTCCGCCTGAAAAATTGGAGCCGCGTGCGGTTAAAAGCTCGCCGTAGCCGCCGTGTTCCGAAATAAATGCGTCCGCTTTGGCATATTGAGCCGCAGCTGTCAGAGCCTCCTCAGGCAGTTCCCGCTCAAAATCAATGTTTTCCCCAATGCTGGCGGCCATAAGAAAGTCGTTTTGAAATACAATGCCGAATTTTCTGCGCAGAGCTGCCCGGTCATAGGTGCGGATATCCCTGCCTTCTATAAGGATCCGTCCCTCATCCGGGTCGTAAAAGCGGATAAGCAGGGCGACAAGCGTGCTTTTGCCGCTTCCGGTTCCCCCTATAATTCCCAGGGATTCGCCTTTCTTTATACTGAAGCTTATATGTTTTAATGCCGGTATGCCGTCATATGCAAAGGAAACATTCTCAAAACGGATAAAGTCAGTTTGGGAACCCGTGTGGCTTTTGTTTATGCCTGAGGCGGCGGTGTACTCTCCGTTATCAGATTTATTTAAGTCTTTTTCCTCCATTGGCAGCAATTCTTCGGGGAGCAGAAGTATATCCTGTATACGTTTAGCCGAAGCGCCGCCTTTGGAAAAATTAACAAATATTCGGCTCACCGAGATCACAGCGTTTAAAATGACGGTAAAATAGGAGGTAAAGGCGATTATATCCCCTACCATTGCGTGTCCGTTTGATACTCTGTACGCTCCCACGAAAATTACAGCCGTCATGCCCAGATTAAGCAGGGCGTTCATGGTGGGGGAGGTTATGCCGGTGGTAATGCCCGCGGCAGTTTCGTTTTTTACTACTTCCTGATTTATCTGTTTGAAAGTTTCGCTTTCATATCGGGTCTTGGAAAGGGCTTTGATAACCCTTATGCCGGTATAGTCGTCCCGTACCTTGCGGACCATTGTATCCACCGAGCGCTGTAAGCGCGCATAAAGCACTATGCCCTTTTTGGAGACCCAGATAACAATAAGGGTGAGAAAAGGCACAGAGACGAGCAGCACCAGAGCCAGAACGGGGTCTACGGTAAAGGTTAAGGCCACGCCTCCTATAAGCAGTATAGGAGCGCGCACGCCCAGACGCTGCATCATTCCTATCATGTTATGCACATTGTATGTATCAGACGAGAGCCGGGAAACAAGGGACGGGATGGTGGCACGGTCGGTCTGGCTGGCTGAAAGAGAGAGGGTTTTGGCAAATAAATCGGCGCGCAGACGCTGGGTGGTATCATGCGCTACTTTTGAAGCCATGCGGTTTGCCGTGACGTTTCCGGCAAGAGCTGCTGCGGCGCACGCAAGCATCAGTATGCCCCAAAAAGCCAGAGCTGTGACGCTGCGTGTGGGCACTACGTTGTCAATCATATGCGCCATAATCAGGGGAAGCACTAATTCGGCCAGCGTGCCGCTGATTTTTAGCAGAAAGCCCAGCAGCATTCTGAATTTATACGCCAAAAGATAGGAAATTACCGTTTTCATTCGGGCCTGACTCCTTCCAGTACGCGCTTGGCGTTATCTGAGAGCAGTTTCAGATATTTTTCAATATCCTTCTGCTCCTGGGGAGTTAAGCCTTCCAGGATAAGTGCGTTCCATTGCGCGTGTACCTGGCGGATGACAGGCAGGGCATCCAGCGCTTTTTGGGTGGGGTAAACAAGCAGGCTGCGCTTGTCATTTGGGTCAGGAGTGCGAATTATAAAACCCTTCTCCTCCAGGGAACTTAGCTGCCGCGCCACACTGCTCTTATGCGCGTATATGAGTTTAGTCAGCTGTTCCTGTGCAATTCCCGGCTGCCTGCATATATTTGTAATATAGGAATCCTGATAGCTGCCTATTCCCAGCTGCCCATATTGGCTGGTGCGGTAAAGGTTGGCGCACCGCCATACCTCGCCCAAAGCCTTCATAAAATGTGTCATAGCTTCTCCTCTATTAAAAATTAGACTGGATTAAATTTAATGCTTGGTTGCAAGCGCAACAGTTGCGCATGCAACTATTTTATTATATTAATGAGTTTCCACTTTGTCAATGTTTTAGAGGCAAAATGATTAAAATGATTAAACTTTATTAATATCATAGATACCCTCAGTTTACAAGGAACTACACGCCTCAGAACGTGACAATTTCTTCATTTTCCGAGTTATCCTCAATGGGCATATTCTCCGGTACGCTTTTTTCGTCTGCCTTGACAATGAAAAATTCTCTCCGTTTGCGGCCTTAGAATCAGAAGACGTAAAATTTGTGCTGGGTAAAGCGCTCTTAAACGACATGTGCCTGGCGTACATGGAGTTAAAGTAGCGCAGCAGGACGCATATTTTATGCCTTCTGAAGGTCTTCCTTGTAAACTGAGGGTAAAACAGCTGGCAATATATTTTCCAATTTGGCTGCACATTTATTAATTTGATAATTAAAGTAATTCCGTTCAGTAAAAAAACGGCCGGAGCTACTGAAGGAGCATGCTGGTTATTAGATTTTCTGCATTGGGCCATGTCCGGGGCAACAGAGAAATCCTTTATATTTGCTTAATAGATACTCCCTGCATTTTCGTGCTTTTTCAGGGTGTAAGTCTACTCCTGTCATAAGAAAAGGAGCTAATTGGTTGAATTCGCGCTGCTCGTCCGAAAAGCTTTTTATATTTACATATATGTCCCCGCTGAAAAGCAGGTTTAGCTCTTCACAGATTATGATTGTTTCGCCATTTATGTGGCCACCGCAGCCTTCATAGAAATCAAATTTCCATTTGCCCCAAAAGAGCGAGTTAATATAAGACAACAGGGAATCGTCTTGTTTAGAGCCTATGATGACGCAGCGGTCAATTTGAGGCGGCTTATATTCGGAAATTATTTTACTGAGAGCACAGTATGGTGCGTGCAAAGGATTCTGTTCTCTGAAATCAGGCCTGCCTTCCAGCTGGTTTTTAAAGTTGTCATAGCAGTTCTGGTTCATATATACTTTATCAAAAAGGGACAGCAGGCCGGTATGGTCTATATCTGCATGGGTTATAAATGCTTCTAGGCTTTTACTTAAAAAATTATTGAAAAGCTTTTTAAGGAGGGAGAGCATTTCATTTTTATAACATGCAAAACCACAGTCTATAAACAGCAGCTGATTTTCATATTCTAAAATATATATACTGCTGCCGCAGGGCGGTTCTATTGCATGCAAAAACAGGCTGTCGGCGAGTTTTACATATTGTATTCTTGCATTAAAGTTTTCATCTTTGTTATCTGTGATCAATTTGGCAAAACGTCTTATGTAGTCAAATGTCATTAGCGGAGCTTTATTTTGTTCATCCAGCAGTTGCATAAGCTTATTTGCCTGTATCAGAACCTGATTGGTCGTTTCCTGATTCAGGTTTAATATTTTAC
This sequence comes from uncultured Eubacteriales bacterium, assembly GCA_900552055.1. Classification (GTDB taxonomy): domain Bacteria; phylum Bacillota; class Clostridia; order Christensenellales; family QALW01; genus Neochristensenella; species Neochristensenella gallicola. The sequence continues at coordinate 11,284 of URYI01000047.1, forward strand.
GGATTTGATTGGCAAAAGTTACATAAAAGACTGTACCGTCCAGCAGCCTATCCGTGACGTTATAATCCAGGATGCTTATCTCGCATATTGTAGAAATATCTTCCACCAGACGTTTGAGCTCTCCGGTATTTTCTATTAACAATCCCATTTTAAAATGTTGGTATTCAGTTCCATTTTCCTGGGAACTTATATATGATATATTTACTTTATAGTGATTTAAAATTTCCAGCACGGGAGTAACGGCACCGGGGCTATCGGGCAGCTTTAATACTATCATTAAAAGCTCTTTGTCATCCGGGCTGTCGGAGAGATATCCGCAGTCAGACAGACGGCGGGCAATTTCTTCAAGCTGTTCCGCGTGTGCAGAAACTTCTATAAAAAGAGTATGAGTATCTATTGCCTTATTATAGTTTACGCGGGCTATATTGCCTCCCGCGGCCGATATAATATTACTAGCCAGCAAAAAAGCTCCAGCTTTATCAGGCATTCTGGTTATATAAGTTCTACGCATTGTATTGTACCTTTGTGTAGTTTCATTTCAACCTGCTTTTGAATCAGCATTTATTAATAAAGCCGTCGCAAACTTTAAAAGTTCGGGACGGCTTGGCGCGCCTGGCAGGATTTGAACCTGCGACCAACCGGTTCGTAGCCGGGTACTCTATCCACTGAGCTACAAGCGCGTTTATTTAGCTTGTTTATTATAGCTCTAAAGGCCGAGACTGTCAACAGATTTTATTGGGATATATCTAAAATTTTCAACGGCAGGGGCGCATAATAAAGGGGGCGGGGCGGCTCTTGCGGCCGGAACGGCCGCCGGACCGGCGCCGTAAGGCGCGGTCCGGACAGGCGC
>URYI01000048.1 GCA_900552055.1 uncultured Eubacteriales bacterium
CGGCCTGTCCTGGGCGCGCTTTAGACGCGCCCAGGCGGCGCTTTAAAGCGCCGCAAACGCCGCCCCCTTTGCTCTCTTTTAAGCTGCTTTCCGCCCGGAAATATAAAAACGGGCTTAAACTATAAGCCCGCCCGTAAGCTCGCTGATTTTTTCCAGGCCGTTCTGCTCCCCGAAGTTTTCCAGTTCCTTTATTATCCTCGGACACGCCAAGGGGTCGGCAATATTGGCCGTCCCCACCATAACCGCCGCAGCTCCGGCCAGCATGAATTCCGCGGCGTCCTCGCCGGAATTTATCCCCCCCATGCCTATAATGGGGATTTGCACTGTCTTTGAGCACTCATAAACCATCCTAAGCGCTACCGGCTTAACGCACGGGCCTGAAAGCCCGCCCACGATATTCCCAAGCAGCGGCCTGCGCGTTTTAGCGTTAATGGACATGCCTGTAATTGTATTTATAAGGGATATGCAGTCTGCGCCCCCCTCCTGCGCCGCAAGAGCAGTCTCCTTTATATCTGTGACATTGGGCGAAAGCTTTACAATAAGGGGCTGACGTGCATGCTTTTTAACTTCGGCCGTTATTTCCTTCACCAGCTCAGGCCGGGTGCCAAACTGCACGCCCCCTTTTTTTACATTGGGGCAGGATATATTCATTTCCAGCATATCCACTGCCGTTTCAGCCAGCCGGTCTGCCATAGCGCAGTATTCCTGAATGGTATTGCCCGCTATATTGGCAATTAAAACACAATCCGAATCCTTGATAAGCGGAAGATAATGCTCAATAAAATATTCCACTCCCGGATTTTGCAGGCCCACACAGTTGAGCATACCCATAGGCGTCTCAGCAATGCGTATGCCGTCGTTTCCCTCGCGGGGAAGCAGAGTCATACCTTTAAGGGACACGCCGCCCAGCACGCTTAACGAATACAGCGGCTCATATTCCGTCCCAAAGCCATAAGTGCCTGAAGCGGCGATAATGGGATTTTTAAAGCGCACTCCGCAGACGCTAACAGACATATCAATCATCAAACAATACCTCTCTCCCGTCAAAAACCGGCCCGTCCTTGCAGCAGCGCTTATAATGCCATTCCTCTCGGCTGCCTATTTTTACATTGCAGACCATGCACGCGCCCATGCCGCAGCCCATTCTCGCTTCAAGGGATAAATAACAGTTAACGCCTTTTTGCGCGCACACATCCCGGATAAGCGCCAGCGCCCTTTCAGGCCCGCAGGCATAAACGGCGTCATAGCCGCCTTCATCCAGCGCTTTTCCCACCAGCTCATGCGCATAGCATTTGTCCCCTAAGCTTCCGTCATCCGTAGCAGTATAAAGCTTTGACACATATGAATCAAATTCCTCCAATTCATAAGCATATTCCGCGCTTCTGAAAGCCAGGGCCGCCCCGCAGTCCCCGCCGCAGCATTTTGCAGCATATAAAAGGGGCGCGCAGCCTATCCCCGCTCCTGCCAGGAGTATTCTGCCTTTTGCTTCCGGAAAGCCGTTGCCCAGAGGAACAAGCAGATTAATATCTGATTGCGCCTGCGCCCTGGAAAGCGCAAGGGTACCCTCCCCCTTGATTTGATACGCAAAGCTCATTATCCTTTCAGAAGCATGATAATCGTTAATGCTTATGGGACGGCGCAGCAGCTTGTCTCCGGGAACCTTTATATGCGCAAATTGGCCCGGCTCTACCTCCTGATTGAAATCCTCAGGCATCCGGACGCGCAAAAGAAAAATATCTCTTGCTGTTTGACTGTTCTCAATTATTTCTGCGGTAAGCTCACGCATTTTTTACACCCATATTCTCATAATCCCATTTTTTATGCCTCTTAAGACATCCCACAATATCTTCCCTCATGCGCTCGCACTCTTTTCGGGCCGCCTCTTCAGGCTCCAGGTGACTGTATTCGGGTTTTTTATATGCGCAGAGGATGCTTCTTGAAGCATTTACTATTCCGCCCAGCCCGCGGCTGTCAAAGCTGACTTCTATATCCTCAGCGCCTGCTCCCTGCGCGCCGTAGCCAGGTATAAGAAAGAACATATTCTTGTATTTTCTGCGCAGCTCGGCCGCCTGTTCCTTATAAGTCGCGCCTACTACCGCCCCTATATTGGAATACCCGTAAGCGCCTATATTTTCCCTGCCCCAGCCTTCAACCATATCCGCCATAGCTTCATATACCTTCCGCCCGTCTGACAGAGTCAGATCCTGAAGCTCTCCTGAAGAAGGATTGGAGGTCTTGACCAGTACAAAGGCTGTCTTATTATACTGCGAGCAGTTATTTTTAAAGGGCAGGATGCCGTCTGAACCCAGATAGCCGTTTATGGTCAGACCGTCGCAAAAAAAGGCTCCCTCCTGGCTGTTCCCGGCAAGATTTGTTTTCCCCAGATAAGCGGCGCCGTACGCCTCCGCCGTAGCGCCTATGTCATTGCGCTTGCCGTCGGCTATGACATACAGCCCGCTGGCTTTTGCATAAGCGCAGGTATCGTAAAAAGCCTTAAGCCCGGCATAGGAATACATCTCGTAATACGCCAGCTGGACCTTTACGCAGGGCACTATATCCCTGAGGGCGTCAATAAGCAGCTGGTTATAGCCGTATATAATGCGCGCGCACGATTCAAAGCTGTTGCCCTTTTCATTAAACCTCTCCCAGAGCGTCTGCGGGACATATTCGAGGCGGGTATCCAGCCCAAGGGCAGTTGGGTTCTGTTTTTCCATTATAGCGGTTATAAGTCTGTCCATAATTATTAATTCTCACTTTTATAAACTATTTTGCCTTCCAGAAGGGTATATTTTATCTTCCCGTAAACCTCACGGGCGTTAAACGGGTTATTTTTGCCTTTGCTTTTAAACTTTGCTGTATCTATTATAAAGGGCTGTTCTAAATCAGCAATAGTTATATCCGCCGGCATTCCCAACCTCAGCCTGCCCGCCTTTAAGCCTGCAATTTTTGCAGGAGCAGCGGACATAAGCCCAATCAAGCGGGATAAATCCATCAGCCCGCCCCGTACAAGCTGAGTATAGCACAGCGCAAAGGAGGTTTCAAGCCCTGAAATGCCGCTGGCGGCCAAATTAAATTCCACGTTCTTTTCATCCGCATGGTGAGGCGCATGGTCGGTAGCAATGCAGTCTATAACTCCTTCGCAAAGCGCCTGTTTTATTGCCTCAACATCCTCACGGCTGCGCAGAGGAGGATTTACTTTTGTATTGGCATCGGTAAAATTGACGTCCTCATCGCAGGCACAGATATAATGCGGGCAGGTTTCACAAGTGATTTTTACATTTCTCGCCTTAAAATCCCTGATAATATTAACCGACTGGGCGCAGGAAACATGCGCTATATGCACATGCACTCCCAGCATTTCAGCCAACAGCGCCTCACGCGCCACCATCAACGCTTCTGCCGCGCCGGGCGCTCCCTTAAGGCCCAAAAGAGTGCTTTGGCTGCCCTCGTTCATTACTCCGCCGTCCGTAAGAGAGATATCCTCGCAGTGGGAGATGACAAAGCCCTTATCCAGCCCCTTAAGATACTGCATGGCCAGCCGCATCATACGGCTGCTTTCCACGGGCCTGCCGTCGTCCGAAAAAGCGACCGCTCCGTATTCAAGAAGCTCGCCCATTTCAGTCAGCTCCCGCCCCTCCTGATTTTTAGTTATGGCGGCTATGGGGTATACATGGCAGGGAGCTTCTTTGGCCTTATTAATAATATACTGCACTACTGCGGCGTTATCTGCCACAGGCTTGGTATTAGGCATACAGCATACAGAAGTATATCCGCCCGCGGCTGCCGCGCGCGAGCCCGAAAGGATATCCTCCTTATATTCATAGCCCGGTTCCCTAAAATGCGCGTGCATATCTACCAGGCCCGGAAAAACCGCCAGTCCCTGCGCGTCTATTGCCTGTGCTCCGGAGATGTTAAGATTTTCTCCTATTTCGGCAATTTTTCCGTCCTTAACATATATATCTGCCCTGGCATTCAGCCCGTCCTCAGGGCTGACAACCAGGCCGTTTTTAATTAATAATTCCATCTTTTTTCTCCTTTGAATGCGCAAGAATGTGCAGCAGCGCCATTCTGACCGCCACTCCAGAGCGCACCTGCTCGTTTATTATGCTTTGTCCGCTGTCCGCCACTGCGCTGGATATCTCTACGCCTCTGTTCATGGGACCCGGATGCATTATAACCGCGTCCGGCTTAGCCAAAGAAATCCGTTCTGGACTCAAACCGTAATAATTATAATACTCCCGCAGACTGGGCAGCAATCCAGCCTGCTGGCGCTCTTTTTGTATGCGGAGGCCCATAACGGCGTCGGCATCCTTTACCGCTTGGTCCGCACTGGGAGCTATTTCCGCTCCCATTTTCTCTATGCCCGGCGGCATTAACGTCCCAGGAGCAGCCAGCACCACCCGCGCACCCATCTTGCTCATGCCTATGATATTGCTGCGGGCTACGCGGGAATGAAAGATATCCCCTACAATAGCCACTTTAAGCCCTTGAAGGCTTCCCTTTTTCTCCCTGAGGGAGAACATATCCAGCAAGGCCTGAGTGGGATGCTCGTTCATGCCGTCGCCGGCGTTAATGACCGAAGCGTTCACATTTTCAGCCAGAAGTGCGGCTGCTCCGCTCATTGGGTGCCTGATTATTATAACATCCGTACCCATCATATCCAGCGTCCTGCCCGTGTCTATCAGGGTTTCCCCTTTGGCCACGCTGGAAGCAGAGGCGCTGATATTGGCGCTGGCCGCGCCCAGGTATTTACTGGCCAGTTCAAAGCTCATACGGGTGCGGGTACTGTTTTCATAAAAAAGCGTCACTATGCTCTTGCCCTGAAGATGAGGGGCTTTTTTATTGCCTGAAAGAATAATCTGCTTCATAAAGGACGCAGAATCCAATATTTTTTCTATTTCCTCTTTAGACAAATCGTTCAGGCTGACCAAATCTTTTTTCATAGCAATTTTACCTCTCCGCGGCAGATTCTCGCATGTATTTTTTATTTCTGCGGCAGCCGAATTTACTTAATATCATTTTTAAATGCCAGATCCACTCCCGTTTCTCCGTCAAATTCGGGAAGCTTAACCAAGACTACCTCGCTCAGGCTGGTAGGCACATTTTTGCCGACATAATCCGGACGTATAGGCAGTTCCCTGTGGCCTCTGTCCACCAGAGCGGCCAGCTGAATGCATTTAGGACGTCCGCAGTCCATTATAGCGTCAATGGCGGCACGGGCAGTGCGGCCTGTAAAAATAACATCGTCTACCAGCACCAGGCGTATGTCATTCACGGGAAAAGGAATATAAGTGCCGTTAATCTGCGGCACATCAGAAAGCAGGGACAAATCGTCCCGGTAAAGAGTGATATCTAAAACGCCCATTAACGGGCGTTTGCCCTCCACCCTTTCTATTGCCGAAGCTATGCGGCCTGCCAGGGGTACTCCCCGTCTCTGAATGCCTATAAGCGCGAGGTTGTCCGCGCCCTTATTCTTTTCTATAATCTCATGGGCAATACGGATTAAGGCTCTGCTCATGCCCTCTTCATCCATAATGCGGGTTTTAATCATTCCCGGATTATCCATACTCTCCTCCTGCGCACCAATATAAAAAAACTCCGCCTGAAAGGCAGAGCGATTACGCAAGCTTAATATAACAACGTCCGCCTTGCCAGTCTCGCTGAACTGTCTTTAAAGGCTTTTTTGAATTATAGCATACGAATATATAAAAGTAAACTCCTTTTTGACGAATTTTATATAAAAATCAGGTTAAGCAATACAATAAGACCGCAATGCGTTTTGGCAGCAAGGGCCTATTGTGCGGGCATATAAGAGTGAATCCAAAGCACAGCGGGGGCGCTGATACGATAACGACGGGGGCGGCGCGCAATTTTGGCGCCCTATTCGGGCGCCAAAATCAGGCGCGCCATACGGCGGCGTTTGCGGCCCGCAGGGCCGCCGGGGCCGCTTAAACAAAAGCGGCCCCGGAGCAGGCGCGTGTCCGCGCCTGCCAAACGCCGCCGCATGGCGCGCCCGGCCGGCCGTCAGGCCGGAGCGCGCCGCCCCTTCTTCAAGCCTCTCTTCGCGTTTTTAAGGGGTTAATCCAACCCCCGCCCCAATAAAACTACACGCTCACAGCCTGACGGGTACTCCCCTGCCGGCCAGATATTTCTTTAATTCCATAATGCTTATCTGGTTATAGTGGAACAAAGTAGCCGCCAGCACCGCATCGGCATGCCCTCTGTCAATAGCGTCATAAAAATGCTCCAGCTTTCCGGCCCCGCCCGAAGCGATAACCGGAATGCCTACCGCGTCAGATATGGCCCTGGTTATATCTATATCATAGCCGTCTCCCGTGCCGTCGGCGTCCATGCTGGTAAGCAGTATTTCCCCCGCTCCCCGCTTTTCAACTTCCTCAGCCCATAAAAGTGCGTTTTTGCCGGTAGGAGTGCGTCCTCCGTTTACATAAACTTCCCAATTATCCGTTCCGGGTATCCTCTTGCAGTCTATAGCCACCACTATGCATTGGCTGCCGAACCGGTCGGCTCCCTCGTTTATAAGCCGAGGTCTTTCAACGGCCGGAGAGTTTATAGAAACCTTGTCCGCTCCCGCCCTCAAAAGGGTTTTAATCCAATTTAAATCCCTAATGCCGCCGCCTATTGTAAAAGGAATGAATACCTCCTCAGCCGTGCGCGCAGCTACGTCCAGAATGGTCCTGCGGCCCTCGGCCGAAGCGTTTATATCCAGGAATAACAATTCGTCCGCTCCCGCCTCGTTATATATTTTCGCCGTCTCCACAGGATCGCCCGCATCCCGGAGATTTACAAAATTTATGCCTTTGACCACCCGCCCGTCCTTAACGTCCAGACACGGGATTATGCGTTTTGTCAGCATTCGCTCCTTCCTCCTGCCGTCAAAAAGTTTTTAAGGATTTTAAGGCCCGTTTTGCCGCTTTTTTCGGGATGAAACTGCGTGCCGAAAACATTATCTTTCGCAACGGCGCAGGTAAAATCTCCGCCGTAGCTGCAAACGGCCGCGCTCCAGTTTTTATTGATTTCAGCCGCCCGGTAAGAATGCACAAAATACACATATTCTCCCGCTTGAACACCGTTAAACAGCCTGCTTTCCATAGGCGTAATGCTGTTCCAGCCCATATGAGGGCATTTTACTCCTTCCTCAAAGCGGGTGATTTCTCCCGGAATAAGGCCGAGGCCCGAAAAAACCCCTCCTTCATAACTGGTTTCAAACAGCAGCTGCATACCAAGGCATATCCCCAGAAGGGGAACCCCCTTCCGAGCCGCCTCAACAGCCGCCTCAGCCAGCCCATCGGCCTTAAGGCATTCAATAGCCTGGCCAAAGGCCCCCACGCCGGGCAGTATAAGTTTTTCAGCTCTTGCTATCAGCTGAGCCTCCCCCGTTATAACGCATTGTTCTCCTAAAAGCTCGCAGGCCTTCTGCACACTGCGCAGATTACCCATGCCGTAATCAATTATAGTTACCATTCAGGCCGCTCCTTAATTTTTATTTATAATTCATTTTTAGTCCCGGCTCCAGGCCGTTTAGGCAATAAGGCTAAAGCTTTTTATACACTCTTTCCAGAGTGTCCCCTAAAATCCCCAATACATAAGGCTTGCCCCCCGACAGCCTGGGCTCAATAAACAGGCTTTCGGTATTGATGGCTTCCACTTCTCCGGTAGCATGCACGCACAGCATATCAAACGGCTCTTTTACCGTCAGGGCTGCGACAAGCTGAGTGCCATTAGCTCCGTTTTTCTTAAAATCAAAGGTTTTCAGGCCTTTGCGGTTGCGGACTGACAGCTCGTAGTCTACCGCCAAAGAGCGCTTGGCGTATCCCTTTTCCGTCCACACTATTACCTCGCCTTCCCCGTCGCACTGTGAAGCAAAGATAATGCTGTCTCCGTCATCCAGGGACATAGCCTTAACCCCGGAAGTTGCTCTCCCCGTAACGGGAATATCCTCCTTGACAATATTAAGGCTCATTCCCTTTTGGGATATAAAGAGCACGCTGCCCTCTTCCTTAACCGTTTCGGCACCTATAAGGCAATCACCCTCTTTAAGGGAAATAGCGGCATACCTGCTCTTTTTAACGGCATATTCGCTGAACTCGCTGCATTTAATCAAGCCGTTTTTAGTGTAAAAATATAATTTGCCCTCCGGCAGTTCTTTATAGGTGGTAAGGTAAACTATTTTTTCCTCTGGCTGTATTCCGTTAAATACTTTAGCGGGCAAAACTCCCTTATCCTTCCATTTGCATTCAGGTACGTCTTCCACCGCAAGGCTGTAAGCATAGCCTAAATTGCTAAAGGCCAGCAGTTTCCGGTCCGTGCTGGAATTTAAGATAAAGAGAGGGATTTCGCTCTCCTGTATGCCGTCGTAATCCTTATTTGAACGGCTGTAATTTTTAGCGGAAACCCTTTTTACATTGCCGCCCGCATCTATGGCAACTACAACATCCTCCACTACCTTGAAATCTTCCTCAGTATGCGTTTGAGCCGGCGCTTCGGACAGAATAACCGTTCTGCGCGGGGATTTATACTTGCGCTTTATATCCAGAAGGTTCTTTTTTATCAATTCCATAAGCTTGGTCTTGCTGTTCAAAAGTCCCTCAAGATAAGCTATAAGCTCGCGCAGCTCCTTAAGCTTCTGTTCTATTGTTTCAACTTCCAGCGCCGTAAGCCGCTGCAAGCGCATCTCCAGTATAGCCGTAGCCTGGCGCTCTGAAAGGGAAAATGCCGCGCGCAGCCTTTCGCGGGCCGTGCGAACGTTAGGACTGCCCTTAATGATTTTTATCACTTCGTCTATGTTCTGAATGGCAATAAGCAGGCCTGAATATATCTCCTCGTCCAGACGCGCCTTGTCCAGGTCATGGCGCACCCTGCGGCGCTCCACCTCCCGCTGATGCTCTATATAATACCGGTTTATCTCCAAAAGCCCCAGCTGGACAGGCTTGCCCTCGGCTATGGCCACCATGTTCACCCCAAAGGAAGCCTGAAGCTCGCTGTATTTATAGAGATAAGCCAGCACTTTATCCACATCAGCATCCTTGCGCAGCTCTATTACGGCGCGCATGCCCGTATTCATATCCGATTCGTCCCTAATATCGCTTATGGAAGATAGAATTCCCTTCTTTTCATCACTCAGCTTCATTATATCGGCCAGCATTTTAGCCTTGTTGACCTGGAAGGGCACTTCGGTTATAACAATAAGCTTTTTACCGTTGGGGCCATTCTCTATATGAGTTTTGGAACGCACCAGCAATCTGCCTTTGCCCGTCTTATAAATATTTTCAATATCAGAGCCGTTTATGATATATCCGCCTGTGGGGAAATCAGGACCTTTAACGTGTTTAAGCAGTTCGGGCAGCGTTATGCGCGGGTTGTCAATCTGAGCAACCACGCCGTCTATTACCTCAGCCAGATTATGCGTAGGGATATTGGTGGCAAGCCCTACAGCTATACCGTATGAACCATTTACCAGAAGATTAGGGAACCGGCCGGGCAGCACGGTAGGCTCCTTAAGGGAATCATCGTAGTTCAGCGCCCATTTAACCGTATCCTTTTCTATATCCCTTAACAATTCCAGCGCTATGGGCGCAAGCCTCGCCTCAGTATACCGGGCCGCCGCCGCTCCGTCCCCGTCTATGGAGCCAAAGCAGCCATGACCGTCCACCAAAGGCTCGCGCAGACTGAAATCCTGCGCCATGCGCACCATGGTTTCATATATACTGGAGTCCCCGTGAGGATGGTATTTAGCCATGGTTTCCCCCACGATATACGCGCTCTTTTTATAGGGCTTGTCCGGAAACAGGTTCTGAGTATACATTGCGTAAAGCACGCGCCGCTGCACAGGCTTAAGGCCGTCTTCCACCCGCGGGAGAGCGCGCTCAAGTATAACATGCTCGGCATAGGGCATCATGGAGTTATGCATAACCTCTTCCATGGTTTGAAAGCTTACCTTCTGCTCCGAAAGAGGTACAAAATAATCGTCCTTTCTGGCCATTTTTTACTGCACCCCCTTTTCCTTTGCGAATAAATCCACTTTGTTGAAATCCGCGTTTTCTATTATATAGGCCTTGCGCACGTCTGTTTTATCCCCCATTAATACAGTTACCAGCCTGTCCGCCTCGGCCGCGTCCTCAATAGTAACCTGAATAAGATTGCGCGTCCGCGGGTTCATGGTAGTATCATAGAGCTGCGCGGCGTCCATTTCACCCAGGCCCTTATAACGCTGGATTGTATATCCTCTGCCCATGCGCTGAGCCACTTCCGCCCGTTCTTTATCGTTATAGACGTAAACCACCTCTTTAGTAGAGGTTTTTTCCAATCTATATAACGGCGGCACGCCTATAAAGACATGCCCGCTTATAATCAGCTCACGCATATAGCGGTAGAAAAAAGTGAGCAGGATGGAACGGATATGCGCGCCGTCCTGGTCTGCATCGGCCAGGATTATAACCTTATGGTATTTAAGCGAATTAATATCAAAATCCACATCTATACCCGTTCCTAGAGCGGTTATCAGAGTGCGGTACTCTTCATTGGTCAGCACCTGGTCCAGCCTCTTCTTTTCGCAGTTAAGAGGCTTGCCCCTAAGGGGCAGTATGGCCTGGAAGCGGCGGTCACGCCCCTGCTTGGCCGTGCCCCCGGCGCTGTCCCCCTCCACTATGAACAATTCGTTCTCCTCCGGCTTTTTGCCCGTGCAGCTTGACAGCTTGCCCACAAGGGGCGCGCCCTCAAGGCTGCTTCGCTTGCGGGCTATATCCTTGGCTTTTTTAGCCGCCTCCCGCACCCGCGCCGCCTGAACGGCCTTTTCCAGAATGCATTCTCCCGCCGCCGAATTTTTAGGGTCGTCCAGATATTTTTTAAGGCTGTCCGAAATAACAGCCTCTACCGCCGGACGGGCCTCCACATTGCCCAGCTTGGTCTTGGTCTGCCCCTCAAACTGAATATTCTGCATTTTAACGGTCAAAATGGCGGTTATGCCTTCCCTGAAATCCTCGCCGTTAAAATTGGGGTCCTTGTCCTTAAGCAGTTCCACCCGCCGCGCATAATCGTTGAGCACTTTTGTAAGCGCCGATTTAAAGCCGGTTTCATGCGTGCCCCCTTCGGTAGTAGGAATATTATTGACAAAGGAATATATGCTCTCCGTATACGAATCGGTATACTGTATGGCTGCGGCGCAGTATATGCCGTCCTGCTCCCCTTCTAAATAAATAGGAGGAGAGAATTTAACCTCTTTTTCATTATTCAAATATTCCACATAATCGGATATGCCGCCTGAAAAATGGTACTCCGCCGTTTTAAAGCCATCGGCAGTCTTCTGGCGCTCATCCGTTAAGGTTATTGCCAGCCCGCCGTTTAAAAAGGCAAGTTCTTTAAGCCTACGCTTTATTACGTCATATTGGAATGCCGCCGTGTCAAATACCTTAGGGTCGGGCTTAAAGCACACTAAAGAACCATGCTTATGCGTTTTGCCCGTTTCCTTTAAATGCTGTTTGCATACCCCCGAAAGCACCTTGCGCTGCTGAGGGTCATAATAGCTCTCAAATTCCGCTCTGTATGTTTTATAATCGTGATATACTTCGACATACAGCCATTCAGAAAGTGCGTTTACTACCGAAGCGCCCACCCCATGGAGGCCGCCGCTGTACTTATAGTTTGAATCGTCGAATTTGCCGCCTGCATGAAGCTGAGTAAAAATGACCTCCACGCCCGAAATACCTTTAACAGGATGTATGTCCACAGGCATACCCCGTCCGTTATCCTCTACGCTTACGCTGTTATCCGCATGCAGCGTCACCCACATATGGTCCGCATAGCCGTTAGCCGCCTCGTCTATGGCGTTGTCCACTATCTCCCACAGCAGATGGTGCATGCCCTTGCTGCCCGTCGTGCCTATATACATTCCAGGCCTCATGCGCACCGCGTCCAGCCCTTCAAGTATTTTAATATCGCTGGCATTATATTCGCTCATTAAAGCGCCTCCATATATAGTGTAATATTTAATATATTATACCTTATATATTGGATTTTTGCAAAGGGTATTTGAAAAGCGCCTTTTTAAGGCGTGTAGAGCTACAATACATCTTGGACAGTAGAGATCAAAAAAGCGGATAAAAAAGC
>URYI01000049.1 GCA_900552055.1 uncultured Eubacteriales bacterium
GTGGGTTGTCGCTTTCAGCCGTCCGTATTGCATTTAAATATGGAGCCGCTTTTTTAATTCCCGCTTTATGCGTATTGTGCGCTTGAGGATAAGCAGGAGTATAAATACGAATATGCAGGGGACTAAAACAAAAATGCTCCATCCAAGAGATACTGCCGAATATAAATATATATCCACGAATATTTCTATAAGCAGGCAGAGCAGCCCGGCGCAGAAGAATATGGTGGCGGGCAGGGAAAGCCCCCTTATATAATTATACTTAACGCCCAGCACTATTATAAGGGTCATGGAGGCCACTACGCTGACAATGGGTACGGCTACAGTGGTGAACCAGGGGCGGGAGCCGTCCAGCCTGGAAACCATAAACAGGAAAAAGAGCAGCGCAGCAATGTCCAGTACTATGCTTTTAATGAGCACGGCCCGCTTAAAGAGCAGGGGAACGGTGACGGCCACCCAGGTGAAAAAAATTGCGCCTATGACATATTGGGACCAGGTTATGCTTTTATCTATAATTATATTGCATACGCAGCATATCGCTGCGGCAAAAACCATAAATACCGAGAGCAGGGCCGCTGCAAACTGTTTGTTTATATTCATGCTTAGCTCTTCTATCCGGTTAGGATAGGGCCGCTGGCGGGGTTCCTTGTCCTCTGGCGGCTGGGCGGGATTAATTACTTCCACTCCGCACAGCGGACATCTCTTTTCGCTTTTTTCCAGCTCTACGCCGCAGTTAACGCAGTATGACATCTGTATGTCCCTCCTCAGGATTATTGCTTTCTATTTTGACATGGACGCCGCTTTTAACCAGGAAGGTAAAGAAACGCCTTTCCACTTCAGCGCTTTTTACCGAGCGGGTAAAGGTAATGACGGCGGTTTTGTCGTAGCTCAGCATGGCCGCGGCGGTAGAATTGACCCGGCCCCGGCCCAGCATAAAGGAAACGTCAGTTATATATTTTTTCATTTCTTCTGGGAATTTAATTTCCCCCAGATTGGAGAGAGTGCCTGAAAAACGGCTTTCTCCCGCCATTTTATATACCATGCCCAGCGCGAATTTTTTTACGAACAGAGGCATGACCCTTACGGCCGGATTGCGTTCGCTTCCCACATTAGCTGCCATCTGTGCGTTAAGAGCCTTGGCGTTTATTTCATACCGCATAAAGTAATGCACCTGCCGGGTCACTTCTTCAAAGGTGTACTCTCCCATTCCGGGGTCTATGCCGGGATTGACAAACAGGGAGAAATTGCGCAGGGTGCGGCTGGGATAAAAGCGGCGCATATTTACGGGCACCGAAATTTTGACGGGTTTGTACCTGCGCCTGCGCTGAGAGCATTCAATTCCGTATATGGCCCAGATATAGACGGATACCAAATATTCGGTAAGAGAACATTTGTATTTTTTTGCCAGGGATAGCAGGGCCTCCAGAGGCATATGCGCGGTTATGATATTTAAACAGTCTTCAGGCAGGGGCTCGCCGCCGCTTTGAAAGGCTGCGTCCTCCCTGCGGCTGCGTTTTCGGTTCAGATTGGCGTATTTCTTATATGCGTCCTCCATCTCTTCCGCCTCAGGAGGGGCGTTTACGTCCAGCACTCCGTCGATTGGGGGGATTTTGGTATTATATTTAAGCTCCAGGTACTGCGCCACTACCGTTTTGAGGAAAATCATGCCTCCGCTGCCGTCCGAAAGGGAATGGAACACTTCCAGCGCAATTCTGTTGTTATAATATCTGAGCTTAAATAAAAAGCCGTTATTCAGCGCCGGCCGTATATTTCCGCAGGGATACAGCACATCCTCATATACTATGGGCGTTTGGTCGTTCTGCTCAAAATAAAACCAGAACAGTCCCCGCTTGAGCTGAAGGCTGAAGGCGGGCGTGCGTTTTACAGCTCTGGCCGCCGCAAGCTCCAACAGCTTTTTGTCTATTGGCTCAGTCAGGCTTATGCTTAATCTGTATACGCTTGACCAGCGCGAGGTTCTTATGGAGGGATACAGCTTGGCCGCGTTATCCAGCCTGTACCATTTAGCGTTTTCAGTCATATTTTCCTCTTAAAATTCTTACTAATCTTAATATATATCAACGCGGGCAAATATGCAATATAATATTTTGTAAACAAAGGACGGAGTCTTAAATATAAGATGATATATTTTTAACACTGCTAATAAAAAAGGGCCGTTTGGGCCCTAAGGAATATTCGTATGGCTCCCGGCATAAAATGACCGGGGCGCTAAAGAAGGGTAAGCAGCAGGGACATAAGAGGGATAGTGATAATGCTAAGCAGGGTAGTTAAGCTTACGGCCATGGAGCCGTAAACCGAATCTCCGTCATAGCGCTCGGCCATCATGGCTGTATTTGCGCCGCTGGGCATTGCCAGCAGGATAAAGGGTATGGCCATAACCATATCTGACATGGGAAGGCCGGTAAAACGCACTGCAAGAATTATCAGGAAGGCGACAAGGGGCAGAATTATCAGGCGCATGCCTGAAGCGCATAACAGCCGCCAGTCGGAGAACAGGCTTTTAAGGGGGCATTCGGCCAGCCGTATGCCTATTACGAACATGGAAAGAGGTGTTACCATATCTGAGAGGAGGGATATTGCGCTGGCTGCCGGCTGGGGAATTATCTTAACTGCCGAGGTGAGAAACAGTACCAGGCCGAGCAGGGTTGCGACGACTCCCGGCTTTAAAAGGGAGCGCCAGAAGCTTTTGCCGTTTTTGTCATAGAGGCGCACGCCTACCGGCCAGCTCAGAAGATTGAACCATAGGGTAACGCTTGCGCCCAGCAGCACGGCTAAATCGCCCTGTTCGCCGTAGATCTGGCGCAGTACCGGATAGCCCATAAAGCCGCAGTTGGAAAAAATCATCATGTATTTTAGTATGGGGCGCTTGGAATCGGGAGCTTTTTTGAACATGAAGGACGAAATCAGGATGAAACTCATATACATAATTAAGGCCAGAAGAGCAACCTTGAGCATATCGGTAAATATGCCGCTGTCAAATTCGCGCATATAGGCGTCTATCAGCATTGCGGGCTGCGCGCAGTAAAGCACGATAAGGGAGCAGACTTTGGAGGCCTGGGCATTGACGAAATTTATTTTGCGCAGGATGAAGCCGGGCAGTATAAGCAGCAGCATAGTAAGCACGCTGGAAAAAACCGTTGAAAAATCTACCAATTAAAGCACCTCCGGAGAATATAACGCGCAGGGCGGATGAATCCCGCTGCGCAGAAATTATATCATCTAAAAATAAAATACACAACAAATTAATTAAATTGTCACACTTTTATACTGGTAATCATGCGCTCTTTTTGCTATAATAATAAAAGAACATTTGCATTTAAACCAACTAAGGAGTTATCAGAGCATGACTGAAATATACAATCAGCAATATATCTCCAAGCTTAAGAGAAACCGCGCTTATCTGTCGGCGGCTTTTTTTGTGCTGGCCTGTTTGATGGCGGCGGCATATGTGCTTTCCATAGTGCTGCTGAATATCCAGGCCGTATCCATAGCTATAGCGGCGGCGGGCGTGCTGGGGCTGGCGGTATTTTATATACTGCTTATCGGTCCGCTTTCGGCTGTATTAAAGGCGGTCAAGGAAGCCCAGAGCGGCCTTAAGAATGAGGAAAAGATGTATTTTGAGGAATACGGGGAAGAACAGCTTAAAGACGGAGTATATTATGTGGTTATGAAGGTGGAGGCGTCTGACGAAGAAGGGCGCAGCCAGGAACGGGAACTGCTGGTTCAAAAGGGGCTGGAGCCCGCTCTGGTCCGCGGCGAAGCGTTTATGGCCAATACCTTCCAGCGCGTACTGCTTGGCTATGAAAAAACAAGCGCTGGAAATCCTTAAAAGGAGGGGCCTGTTATTCCAGGCTGAAAAATGAGTATGAGAAAAATAATGGTTTGCGTTACTGTACAGAAAACCTGCCAGAGGCTTATTCAAATGGGAGCAATGTTAAAGGAGAGGGAAGAGGACGAAATGTTTGTGGTGCATGTAGCGCCCAGGGATGGCGTTCTGATGAGCGCGTCAAGCGATAATGAGGCGCTGGAGCTGCTCTATAATTCCTCTAAAGAGGCGGGCGCGAGCATGTCTGTGCTTCGTTCGGACAATATTCGGGCTACCTTGGAAGAATTTGTTTTACAAAACTCCATAACTCATATTATAATGGGTAGCGCGGGGCCGGGCGCATATAATAAATTTTACGAACATCTGCGCCGGAGATTTCCCGACGTTTATATCCTGGCCGACTGTGAGGACGGCCGGGAGGCCGTGTAAAAGCTGAAAGAAGGGGTTTGTTAAAATGCGGGCTATAATTACAGTAGTGGGAGAAGATAAAGTTGGCATAATAGCCGCCGTGAGCGGCCTGCTTGCCGAGAAAAACGTGAACATCCTGGATATCAGCCAGACAATTATGCAGGATATGTTTACTATGATAATGCTGGTGGATACCGGTTCGTGCGCTTGCAGCGAGCTTTCAGAGCAGCTTAGCGGCATAGGAGAGAAAATGGGGCTGGATATAAGGCTCCAGCATGAGGATATTTTTAAATCCATGCACAGGATATAGTTTTTCCGGTGCGGCCGGGCTGAAAAGGTGCGGCCGTTTTTAATGCATTTTATTTTAAACTCACACGCAATTAAAAGCTGAAAGGCTGTAAACTACGGAGCGGGGAAATGTTTGATTTTAAAGAAATTAATGAAACTGTAAATATGATTGAGCGCCAGCATCTGGATATACGCACCATAACAATGGGCATATCCTTATTTGACTGCGCGCGGGAGGATATTAATGCCGCCTGCGGGGCCATATATGATAAAATATGCCGCCGGGCGGAGAAATTAGTTGCCACAGGGGAAAGCATTTCAGAAAAATACGGTATTCCCATAGTCAACAAACGCATTTCGGTCACTCCTATAGCCATGGTGGCCGCGGCCTGCGGACAAAATGATTATACGCCCTTTGCCGTTGCTTTGGATAAAGCGGCGGCGGCCTGCGGAGTAAACTTTTTAGGCGGCTTTACGGCGCTTGTGCACAAGGGAGCCTCTGAGGCGGACGCAAAGCTCATAAACAGCATTCCTTCGGCATTGGCCCAGACAGAGAGGGTCTGCTCCAGCGTCAATGTGGGCAGCACCAAATCAGGCATAAATATGGACGCTGTGGCTAAAATGGGTGAAATAATAAAAGAAACGGCTTTTCTTACGGCGCAAAATGGCTCTATAGGGTGCGCAAAGCTGGTGGTATTCTGTAACGCGGTAGAGGACAATCCCTTTATGGCGGGCGCGTTTCACGGCGCGGGCGAAGGGGAATGCGTTATCAATGTCGGGGTTTCGGGGCCGGGCGTGGTGAAATGCGCGCTGGAAAAGGCTAAGGGCGCATCTTTAGGCGAAGTGGCCGAGATAATAAAGCGCACTGCCTTTAAAATAACCCGTATGGGGCAGCTGGTAGCTTCTGAAGCGGCAAAAGAATTGGACGCGCAATTCGGCATAGTGGATTTATCTTTGGCGCCTACGCCCGAAATAGGGGACAGTGTGGCGCATATCTTAGAAGAAATCGGCCTGACGCAGGTGGGCGGGCCGGGCACTACGGCTGCGCTTGCCCTGCTTAACGATGCGGTTAAAAAGGGCGGAGTCATGGCCAGCAGCCGCGTGGGCGGGCTTTCAGGAGCTTTTATTCCCGTATCTGAGGACGCAGGCATGATTGCCGCCGCGCGCAGCGGAGCGCTGAGTATAGAAAAGCTGGAGGCTATGACCTGCGTTTGCTCGGTGGGCCTGGATATGATAGCTATACCGGGAGATACGCCCGCCTCTACCATTTCGGGCATTATTGCGGACGAGGCGGCTATAGGGATGATAAACCAAAAAACCACGGCGGTAAGGATTATTCCAGTGGCCGGCGGCAACGTAGGGGATACGGTTTCCTTCGGCGGACTGCTGGGAGAAGCGCCCATTATGCCGGTAAGCGCCTGCTCCTGCCGAACCATGATAGAGCGTGGAGGCATTATTCCGGCGCCCATACATTCGCTTAAGAACTAATGCTGAATATTGTATGCTTGATTTTAAAACATGTATTCTTTCCAGAGGGAACCGATTGGCGGAGTTTTATCAAGGGCAACTTAAGGTTCAACAAGATTCTTGCCTATATCCGAACTGATGGTTCTGGCGGTGCTATGACTATGGCAAAGTTAAAATCGGGTTTCGTCCGAAGCTGTGAAATGCATGTAATAAATTGAGCGGCAGTGCCACCTGCTATCGACTATGTGGATGAGATGCTTGAGTCGCTGTTCTGGTGATTTGTTAATGATAATTTCAATGCACAGCGCGAACTGGCCGATGGATTCTATAGCAGACATTATAGAATCAGCGGCAGAGCCTTGGAGTGATAAGTTGAGCAAAAAGTGGAAATCCAGAAAAAGAAACAAGCAGCCTGAGGCGGACAAGCGGCAATAAAGACGACAATTTTTTCGATTGAGTAATTGCGCGGCGTTTGCATTGTGCAAAAACAGCTGCGGGGATAAAAGCCATAAAACTGTTTAAGGAGAAATTGCCGCGTGCAAAGTCGGGATGTTATTGTGACGGTTGAATCTCTGCAAAATATAAGAGTATTTAACAATTAAAAGTATGGAGAATATATATAATTTAATTTGGAATATTAACATTGAAGAACAAGAGAAACAGGAGGGATATTTTTATGAGCGAGCTTAAGACAAGAGAAGAGATAGCGCCTCAGTATAAATGGCGGCTGGAGGATTTATTTCCCAGTGAGGAAGCCTGGGAACAGGAATTAAAGCGGCTGGAGGAAATTGTGCCGGAGGCCGCGCGCTTTAAGGGTAAGCTTAATAATATGGAAAGCGTTTTGGAGATGCTTCGCTTTACTGATGAAATATCCCTTTCTATGGAGCGTTTATTTGTTTATGCACGTATGAGCAGGGATACAGATAATGCTTGTTCCAAGTATGTATCCTGGGTGGACAGAGTTTCTTCCCTTATGGTTCGGTATGATGAGATTACCTCCTATATCCGTCCTGAATTAAATGATATAGACAGCGCGCTGCTGATTGAGTGGTCCCAGAATCCACGCATGAAGGATTATGATTATATGCTTAGGGAATTGGTTCGGAGCAAGCCGCATGTGCTTTCAGACGAAGCTGAAAGGATTCTTGCGCTTTCGGGAGAAATAGGGGATTCATATGATACAATTTATACCATGCTTTCTGACGTGGACCTTAAATTTGCGCCCATAAAGGATGAAAAGGGCGTTGAACAGCCCATGAGCCACGGACGGTACCGTTTATATTTGGAAAGCAGGCAGAGGGATATCCGCCGCCAGGCTTATGAATCCATGTTTAAAGCGTATATGGAGCAGATTAATACGGTTACCGCTCTTTACGGTTCCAATGTAAAAAAGGACGTGTTTTATACCCGCGCCCGTAAATTTCCTTCCTGCCGGGAGCGCGCTTTATTCGGAGGAGATATTCCCGTTTCAGTTTACGACGGCCTTTTGGAGGCAGTATCGGAAAAGCTCCCGCTGCTGCATAAATATGTTGAGCTGCGCAAAAAGGTGCTGGGACTCAGCGATTTAAAAATGTATGATATGTATGTGCCCATGTTTGAGGCGTTTGAAGGAGAATACACTTTTGAGGACGCCTGCAATCTGGTCCTGGAGGCCCTTTCGCCTTTGGGAGAAAAATATATTTCGGTACTGAAAAAGGCCTTTAGCGAGGGCTGGATAGACGTTTATGAAACCAAGGGCAAATCCAGCGGAGCTTATTCCTGGGGAGCGTACGGCACGCATCCTTATATGCTGCTTAATTTCCAGGGTAGGTTGGACGACGCTTTTACGCTGGCACATGAAGCGGGGCATTCCATGCATTCGTATTTTTCGGATGAGGCTCAGAGCTATCCTAAAGCCCAGTATCTGATATTTGTGGCTGAAGTGGCTTCTACTGTCAATGAGGTGCTTATGCTTAAGCATCTTGTAAGCAGGACTGATAATGACAATATGAAAAAATATCTGCTTGAATTTTTCCTTGAGCAGTTCAGAACTACAGTTTTCAGGCAGACTATGTTTGCCGAATTTGAGCTTGTGGCGCATGAGCATGCTGAAAAGGGGGAGAGCCTTACGCGTGAATGGCTCTGCGAGACTTACGGCGGCCTGAATAAAAAGTATTACGGCGAGGCTGTGGAAACAGACGAGCTGATTTCGGCTGAATGGGCTCGCATACCTCATTTTTACCGTGCGTTTTATGTTTATCAGTATGCGACGGGTTTCTGCGCGGCGGTAGCTATAGCCTCGCGCATATTAAAAGAAGGGGAACCGGCGGTAGCGGATTATCTAAAATTCCTTTCCAGCGGCGGAAGCGGTGCGCCTATAGAACTTTTAAAGCTTGCGGGAGTAGATCTTTCGGATAAAGCTGTGCTGAGGCGCAGCCTTGAAGAATTTGGCAATACCCTTGAGGAGCTTAAGCGCATGCTGTGATTCTCAATATAAATAAAACGGCCGTGCCTGATATCAGGCGCGGCCGTTTTATTTATATTGAGAATAGGTTTTAAACTACAAGAACCAATCCCGACAGTTATTTTTTTGCTATATCTGGAGAGGCTGAAGCTTATGATATTATTAACAATGGCGCGGTTTAAGACGGGGCCTGGATGCGGGGCGCTTAAGCAGGCGTTTTTTGCTGCGGTCGGGCTAAGGCTTGGCGCTGACGGCCTTTTAGGACGCAGCTCTCTGCCTGGGATATGATTTAATTGTTCCATGAATGGCATTATAGACAGAATCATTTTGTGCTGATATTTTATTTAACCAGATTGAAAAAGAATTCATATTTTGCGGACTGGCACAGGACAAACTGCAAATACATATGTTGTTAAAAGAGCGCTGCTCTGCAATTTTAATAGGCGTGCTGTACTGAAAATGGGGGTATTATATGTTTTGGCTTTTCTCTTTATTTGAGAAATTATATTTTCTCATATCTAATGTTTCTTCTCGTTCCTGTTTTCCTAAGCCCTTAAAAGCACATGAAGAAAGAGAATATATAGAGGCTTTTCTTAAAGGGGATTTGGATGCGCGGGATAAGCTTATAGAACATAACCTCCGTTTGGTAGCTCATATAGTTAAAAAGTATTCGGCCCAGGGGGAGACGGACGACCTTATTTCAATAGGGACAATCGGCCTTATAAAAGCAATTAATACATATAATCCACAAAAAAGCGCGCATTTGGCTACCTATGCTTCCAGATGCATTGAAAATGAGATATTAATGTACTTAAGAGCGGGCAAAAAGAGAAAAAACGAAACCTCTTTGCAGGAACCGGTAGGCGTTGACAGAGAAGGAAACGAGATTTCGCTGTTTGATATATTGAAAAGCGACGACAGGAATATTTCGGATACTGTGGAATTGAGCATTAATTCTGAGGAATTATACAGAAAAATAAACGATTGCTTGGGCAGCAGGGAACGGCTGGTCATCATTATGAGATATGGTTTGCATGATGAATTGCCTCTTACGCAGAAGGAGGTAGCTAAAAGATTGGATATTTCCAGATCATATGTCAGCCGTATAGAAAAAAAGGCTTTAGAAAAGCTGAAAAATTTTATGGAAAGCCAGCCCATGAAATTCAATTCGGCGGGCAAATATAAAAAGGGCCAATAAATAGAATTTTTTTGCGGCGTATGGCCTGCTTGCTGGGGGGCGGGGCGTTTGGCGGGGCGAAGCCCCGCCGGGGCCGCGCGGAGCGCGGCCGGCGGCCTTTCAGGCCGCAAACGCCCCGCCCCCAGCAGGCAGGTCATGCGGCGCAGACTCTTGTTTGGTTAAGTATGGGGACAGGTCCTGCTTGTTTTGATTTTATGCGGGTGCCAGCATTTCAATGATAAAAATAACTAAAAATAATATTCGGCTTGTGAATGATTTTAACTGTTTGCTTCGTATTATATATGAAATCAAGAATTTATAAAACGGAGGTAATGGAAAATGAAAAAAATTTTAATTGGGGGATTGATTTTTATATTGTCTGCTGCTGTTACAATAAGCGCTCTGGCGTTTGGCGGACAAGCTCCGGACGTTTTGCCCAGCGAAGGTGGTAAGGCCTTAAACCAATATCTTGCCTGCGGGGACGATTGTAAATATGGAAACTTTATTGATGCTGATAACGACGGTATATGTGACAACAGAGAGGAAAGGCGGGATTGCTGGCAGAACGGCTCCTGCCAAGCTGGGAATTTCTCGGATACAGATAATGATGGCATATGTGATAATAAGGAGGGAAAGCGAAAGTGTGAACAGAATGGTTCATGCCAAGCCAATTTTACAGATGCAGATAACAATGGTATATGCGACAACAGAGAGGAAAGGCAGGATTGCTGGCAGAATGGCTCCTGCCAAGCGGGAAATTTCACGGATGCGGATAATGATGGCATATGCGATAACTGCGGACATAAGCAAGGAGGACTGCAAACGCGGCTGCGGCAGGAATCAAGTGATTTTATAGATGACGATAATGATGGAGTGTGCGATAATAAAGAAAATAACTGCGGAAACTGCAGCAGGCAAAATTGCGGGAGCCGCGGTCAAAACAAACGGGGTTAATAATGCGCAGCGAGCAAGAAGTAGATATTGCCATTGAACGGTATTCGGATACAGTTCGCAGGCTCTGCCTGGTACATTTAAAAAACTATGCCGATACCGAAGATGTGTTTCAGACGGTATTTTTTAAGTATGCTGTCAGTACTGTTATATTTGAAAGTCAGGAGCATGAAAAAGCCTGGTTCATTCGGGTTACTCTTAATGCCTGCCGGGATTTGCTGAAAAGCTTTTTCCGCAGGCATACTGTGCCGTTGGAAGGGATAATTGAACCGGCGGTATTGCAGCAGGATAATAGAGATGTCTTGGAAGCTGTGCTTTCTTTGCCGCCTAAATATAGGGACGTAGTATATCTGCATTATTACGAGGGATATACTGCACCTCAAATAAGTACAATCCTTCATAAAAATGTAAATACAATTTATACTTTGCTGGCTCGTTCCAAAAAAATACTTAGGGAAAAGCTGGGAGGTGAATAGTACAATGATAGACAGAATAAGACAGGCTTTTGATGCTGTTCATGCTGAAGAAAAATTAAAGACAGATACAAAAACCTATATCGCTAGAAAAACGCGGGAATACTCGCCGCATAATAGAACATTGTACCGCCGCTTAGCGGGGTTTGCCGCGTGCTTACTGCTTCTGCTTTTTTTAGGAGGAGGCTGTTATTTATATTTTGTTCCTACGGCGGCTATAAGCATAGATATTAATCCATCTATAGAATTAGAGATCAACCGCTTTAATAAAGTTGTTAAGGTTAATGGCTGCAATGACGATGGAAAAGAACTGGCTGCTGAATTGGATATCCGCTTTCTTAATTACAGCCAGGCCGTAGAAGAAATACTGAATAATCCTGAAATTGTTGATTTGCTGTCACAGGATGAGCTTTTGGCTATAACGGTTGTTTCAGACCAAGAGCAAAGTGAGAAAATGCTCTCAGAGCTTCAGGTTTATACGGCGGGTAATAAAAATGTATATTGCTGCGCGGCTAATTCGGATGAAGTTGCTGAAGCTCACGAGGTGGGGCTGTCGTACGGGAAATACAGAGCGTACTTAGAATTGCGTGGGCTGGATGATAATATAACTCCCGAACAGATAAATGATATGAGCATGAGGGAAATTCGGGAAATGATCCGGGCTTTATCCGGCGACGGGCAGACAAATGGGAGCGGCGGGCCGGGCAGCGGCGCTGGCCATGGCCATGGAAATGGACAGCAAAATGGGAAAAACGACTGAATTTCTTTTAGTCTGCCGACCTTTAAAAAAATATTTAATAAAAAGTATAAAAAGCGCTTGACAAGGGGGGATAGATTTGGTATTATAGACGAGCGCTCCGGAGGCAGGG
>URYI01000050.1 GCA_900552055.1 uncultured Eubacteriales bacterium
TTCGGGCCGCAAACGCCGCGGTTATTTATTATGCTCGCCTTGTTAAGCACAGCACTATCTTAATCGGCCCCAGGCTGTTTACGACAGGCTGTCCATTATTTAATGCCTATATCATGCCGGTAATGAGCATTTTTGAAATGAATTTTGCTTACAGCGTCATATGCCTTAGTCCTGGCATCAGCTATATCCTCGCCCAGCGCCGTAACTCCGAGCACCCTGCCGCCGGCAGTCACCAGTTTGCCGTTCTCCAGCTTAGTGCCGGCATGAAATACAATAGCATTTTCAACAGGCAGGCCTGTAATTTCAAAGCCTGTCTCATAGCTCTGAGGATAACCGCCCGAAGCCATAACCACGCAAACCGCAGCCTTATCATTCCATTTTATCTCTGTATGGGCCAGCCGCCCGTCTATAACCGCTTCAAATATTTCATATAAATCACTCTGCAGCCTGGGCAGCACCACCTGGGTTTCAGGATCGCCAAAACGAGCGTTATATTCGAGCACCTTTACTCCCTTGGGCGTAAGCATTAAACCAAAATACAGCACTCCCTTAAACGGACGCCCCTCGCTGTTCATGGCGTCCACCGTAGCCTGAAGTATATGCTCCCGGACAAACTTCTCATGTTCAGCCGTATAATGCAGGCTGGGACTGAACGTGCCCATGCCGCCGGTATTAAGGCCCTTATCGTTATCCAGCGCACGCTTATGGTCCTGAGAAGATACCATAGGCACAATGGTCTTGCCGTCAGTAAAGCATAATACCGACACCTCCGGCCCGGTCATATATTCTTCAATAACCACCCTGCTGCCTGCTTTGCCGAATTTCCCGCCGCTCATCATAGAACGCACGGCCTCTGCCGCCTGAATTTTATCCTCCGCAATAATAACACCTTTGCCCAGCGCCAGGCCGTCCGCCTTTACAACTATCGGATAATCCGCCTTCTCAAGGTATTTAATTGCTTCTTCCTCGCTGTCAAAAACGTTAAAGTCAGCCGTTGGTATGCCGTACTTTTTCATTAACTGCTTGGAAAAGCTCTTGCTGGCCTCTATCAAGGCCGCTTCGGCAGTAGGCCCAAAAGCGCGCCTGCCCGCCTTTTCCAGCGCGTTAACCATTCCCAAGGCCAGCGGATCGTCGGGCGCCACCACAGTTAAATCTATATCCTCTTCTTCCGCAAAACGCACTATGGCGTCAATATCAGTAGCCTTTATATTTACGCATTCGGCCAGCTCTGCAATTCCGCCGTTGCCCGGAGCGCAGTACAGCTTAGTTACTTTTGGACTCTGTGCAAGCTTCCAGACTATCGCATGCTCTCTGCCGCCCGAACCTACCACTAAAACCTTCATTTGCCGCTTACTCCTCTCAAACCCGCATATTAATGCTTGAAATGACGTATGCCCGTAAACAGCATGGCTATGCCTGCTTCATCCGCAGCGTCTATGGACATCTGGTCGTTCCTGGAGCCGCCCGGCTGTATAATGCAGGTTATGCCGGCCTGTGCGGCAGCCTTTACGCAGTCGTCAAATGGGAAAAACGCATCTGAAGCCAGCGCCGCACCCTTTACCTTTTCACCCGAATGCTCTATAGCCTGCTGAGTGGGCCAAATACGGTTCACCTGCCCTATGCCCAGGCCAAGGGACTGCCCGTCCTTAGCTATGGCTATGCCGTTGGATTTAACATGCTTGACCAATTTCCAGGCAAACAGCAGATCCTGCATCTCCTTTTGGCTGGGAGCGCGCTTAGTAACAACTTTAAGTTCTCCATCCAGCAGTTTATCATCATATTCCTGAACAAGCAGGCCGCCGTAAACCTTTTTGGTATTATAGCCGCGGTGGGATACCTTGCTGACAGTATCCAGTTCCAGCAGCCTTATATTTTTCTTCTGACTTAAAACTTCAAAAGCTTCAGGCTCATATGAAGGAGCAATTATAATTTCAAGGAAAATTTCACTCATCTTCTGAGCTGTGGGCAAATCCACCGGCCTGTTAAGGGCCACAATGCCGCCGAAAACCGAAACCGGATCAGCTTCATATGCCTTTGTATAAGCCTCAAAAATGCTTTCGCCCTCTCCTACGCCGCAAGGATTGGAATGCTTTACGGCTACAGCGGTAGGCCCGTCAAACTCAGCCAGCAGTTCAAGCGCGCCGTTTGCATCATTAATATTATTAAAGGAAAGCTCCTTGCCGTGCAGCTGTTTAGCCTCAGACAGCGCTCCGGTAAAATGTCCTATTTCCTTATAAAAAGCCGCTTTTTGATGAGGGTTCTCCCCATAGCGCATCTGCTGCACCAATTCAAAGGTAGGAGTATAAGTAGCGGTAAATTCTTCAGGCTGAACTTTAGAACGCAAAAACTGAGCTATAAGAGCGTCATAAGCGGCAGTATGCTCAAATACTGCCCAGCAGAGCCTCAGCTTGGTCTCCTGGCTTATGCCTCCCGATTTCAGCTCTGACAATACAACCGCATAATCCTCAGGATTGACTATAACGGCCACATCCTGAAAATTCTTGGCGGCGGCGCGTATCATACTGGGGCCGCCTATATCTATATTCTCAATGGCCTCCTGGAATTCCACACCCGGCTTAAGCACAGTCTGCTTAAAGGGATAGAGATTTACCGCAACAATATCAATAGTATTAATATTCATCTCTTCCAGGCAGCGCATATGCTCTTCATTGGAGCGGATAGCCAAGATACCGGCATGCACGCGGGGATGCAGAGTCTTAACCCTGCCATCCAGGCATTCCGGAAAACCCGTTATCTCGTCTACGGGAATAACAGGGATTTGATGCTCCTTAAGATGCTTGAGCGTCCCGCCTGTAGATATTATTTCATAGCCCAGATTAACCAGTTCGCGGGCAAAATCCGCAATGCCCGTTTTGTCAGATACGCTTATAAGCGCGCGCTTTTTCATATGCATACCGCCTTTCAATTCTTTTTTATAGTTACTTTGCGCCCGTTAACTTGGATTGCATCCTCGCACATCAATCTGACCGCTTCGGGCAGCAATTTATGTTCTACTGTCAAAACCCTGTCCGCCAGGCTCTGCGCGTCGTCGTCCTCCATGACCTTTACGCTTTCCTGCAAAATTATGGGGCCTGTATCTGCTCCCTCATCCACAAAATGCACCGTAGCTCCTGAAACTTTAGCGCCGTAATCCAATACGCCCTGATGCACATGCTTGCCGTAAAAGCCCATGCCGCAGAAGGACGGAATAAGAGAAGGATGTATATTAATTATCTTATTAGGATATTTTCTGATTATAGACGCGCCCAGAATGGATAAATATCCGGCCAGCACGCAGAAATCCACCTTGTACTTCTCCAGAATATCACAGATTTTCTGCTCCAGTTCAGGTTTTGTATACTGCCTCTTTTCATAGGCCCATGTTTCTATGCCGGCATTTTGGGCACGGGTTAAGGCATAGGCGCCCGGCTTATCCGAAATTACCAATACCACCTCTCCCGATATCCGTCCGGCGCTGATTTGATCCAGTATGGCCTGAAAATTACTTCCTCCGCCCGAAACAAACACAGCTATCCGCTTTAACGGCATAATTCCACGCCTCCCTCGCCCTGCGCGACTTCGCCGATAATATAAGCTTTTTCACCCAGCTCATAAGCCGACTTAACTATTGAATCGGCCTGAGCTGAATCAACAGCCAGAACCATGCCTACGCCCATATTAAAGGTATTGTAAAGCTGCGCTTCATCCAGTCCGCTCAGCTGAGCCAGCACATTAAATACAGGCAGAATCTCATAGCTGCCGGTATTTATTCTGGCCTTAAGCCCTTCAGGCAGCATACGCGGGATATTCTCAATAAAGCCGCCGCCGGTGATATGCGCTATGCCCTTTATTTGATATTTTTTAACCAACTCAAGAATCGTCTTAACATATATCCTAGTAGGGGTAAGCACCTCTTCCCCCACGCTCTTTTTAAGCTCTGCGCTGTAGCGGGTCAAATCAGAGGGATTTTCGCCAAAGAGGCGGCGCACAAGAGAAAAGCCGTTGCTGTGTATGCCTGAACTGGCAAGACCGATAAGCGCATCGCCCGCCTTTATGGCGGAGCCGTTTATAACCCGGCTCTTTTGAACTATCCCCACGGCAAAACCCGCTATATCATATTCCTCTTCCCCGTAAAATCCAGGCATTTCGGCCGTTTCACCGCCAATGAGGGCGCAGTTTGATTCAACGCAGCCAGCTGAGACCCCGCCGACAATATCGGCAATTTTTTCCGGATTGATCCTGCCGGTAGCTATATAATCCAAAAAGAAGAGCGGCTTTGCGCCCTGGCAGACTATATCATTTACGCACATAGCCACGGCGTCTATACCTATGGTATCATGCTTGTCCATAAGCATGGCGTAGCGGAGCTTTGTGCCCACTCCGTCCGTACCCGCCACCAGTACCGGTTCGTCGCAGTCCTCCTTATCCAGCGCATAGAATCCGCCGAAGCTGCCCAAATCTCCCAGCACATTTTTATTCATGGTCTTCTGAACGTGTTTTTTCATCAGGCTCACCGCGTCATAGCCGCGCTGCACGTCCACGCCCGCGTCTTTATAGCTTATCATTTAAAATTCCCCTTTTTCTATTTTCGCACGCAGGCGCTCATCGCTGCGCATAACCGCTTCAGCCATATCTTTTTTGTTCTGCTTAAGCTTTTCCTTAAGCGTCTCATCCTTCAGGGCCAGCATTTGCACTGCCAGCAGCGCCGCATTTTCCGCACCGTTTATGGCAACAGTGGCCACAGGAATGCCCGCAGGCATCTGTACTATAGACAAAAGCGAATCCAGCCCGTCCATTGTAGAAGACTTAATAGGCAGGCCTATAACCGGAAGCACCGTATAGGCCGCAAGCACTCCGCCCAAATGCGCAGCCTTGCCGGCCGCCGCAATTATGACCTCTATTCCCTCTTTTTCAGCGTTCATTACAAAATTATGGGCCTCGTCAGGAGTCCTGTGTGCGCTTATAACGCGGACAACGCTCTCCACACCAAATGAATTAAGCTTTTCAACGGTTTTTTTTACTACGTCAAAATCGCTTTCACTGCCCATTACTACAGCAACCTTAGCCATATAAAATACCTCCTGTTATTCTCAAATAATAGTACCCTAAAAAAGAATTTCAGTCAAATAAATGCTGAATATTATTTCTTCTTTTATATTAAATGTTCGTTTCTTTTTATTTTGAATGCTTCTTGACCATATGCCGTATTATCTGATATACTTACCCTAAATTAACAAGGGACTACATGCCTCCAGCGGTCTGATTCCGGCATTTTCTGCGTCATCGTCAATAGGTGTAGGTTCGGTACGCCTCATTCCGCTTCCTTGAAAATGCCGAAATCAAACCTGCTGGAGGAATAAGAGTCAGCCAGCGGCCGTTTCCGTGCCTTGTAAGGCGCTTGAATAACGTGTACTGGACGTACACGGAGCAAAAAGCAACACAGCATGACACGGAAACAGCCCTTGTCCTGACCGTATATGCCCTTGGCAATTTAGGGTAGGAATTTACTGCGCAAATCCCCTGCTTGCCGCTGCGGTATAAGATAAAACCACTCGAAAAACCAAAGAATTCATTTTCGAATGGTGTTTTATTTTGCGAGGTTTCAAACCATCGGTTTGAAGTGAAGCCGTAATAAATTACAGTGAAGTATTTGTCGACTGTGAAGTTAAGTCTGCCGCAACGCCTTTACGCAACAATCTTTACCACAAAGCAGTCTCTCTGCCGCAAGAAAACTTAACTTTCCCGTCGAGGCAAACGCCGTTTCGGCACAGAACGGCGCATTATATAAAATACTGCCTTATGCGGCTGTGCCGATTGCTCCTCCACTGTTTTTGACGTTTCATGCTAATTTACAATATAAGCATTGCGTCGCCGAAACTGAAGAAACGGTATTTTTCTCTTTTGGCTTCCTCATATATCTCCAGTATTTTCTCTCTGGAACAAAGCGCGCTGACCAGCATTAAAAGAGTAGACTGAGGAAGATGGAAATTAGTTATTAAGCAGTCAACGCATTTAAATTTATATCCGGGATAAATAAAAATATCCGTCCAGCCCGATTGAGCTTTTATAAGGCCGTCCTCCCCGCATGCGGTTTCCAGCACCCGCGTGCTGGTGGTGCCTACTGAAAAAATCCGGCCTCCCGCGGCTTTAGCCTCATTTATGCTTTGGGCCGCCTGAGCGCTGACGCTGTAATATTCGCTGTGCATTTTATGCTGCGATACGTCTGCAACTTTTACCGGCCTGAAAGTGCCTAAGCCCACATGCAGCAATACGGGTACAATTTTAACCCCCATGCCTTTAATAACCTCCAGCAGTTCGGGCGTAAAATGCAGTCCGGCCGTAGGCGCTGCCGCCGAGCCGTTTTCTTTAGAATAAACCGTCTGATAGCGTTCTTTATCCTCTAATCTTTCTGTTATATACGGAGGCAGAGGCATCTGTCCCAGCTCGTCCAGGATTTCCTCAAATATCCCCTCATAATTAAAGCGGACCAATCTGCCGCCGTCCTCAAGAATCCGGAGCACATCAGCGCTGAGCTTTTCAGAAAAAATAAGCCTCTCGCCCGGGCGTATGCGCCTTCCCGGCCGGGCCAGAGTTTCCCATATATCCTTTTCCCGCCTGTTAAGCAGCAGTAATTCTATTATCCCGCCCGTCTCCCGCCTGCCCATTAAACGGGCCGGCAGCACTCTGGTTTCATTTATTACAAGCACATCTCCCGCTCTTAAATATTCGGGCAGATTGTAAAAATGCCTGTGCTGAATGCTGTCCGTCTGCCGGTTATATACAAGCAGTCTGGAATGGTCGCGCGGTTCAACCGGAGTTTGAGCTATAAATTCCTTTGGAAGTTCATAGTCAAACATATCCGTGCTAAGCTTTTGCAATATAAATACCTTCTTTACTTTTTCTCTTCATACGGTATGCCCAGATGCCCATAAGCCGCAGGGAGGGCCACCCTCCCCCTGGGAGTGCGCGCTATAAAGCCCAGCTGTATCAAAAAAGGTTCTATAACGTCCTCTATGGTAACATCCTCGTCTCCCGTCGCCGCCGCAAGAGTATCCAGCCCCACCGGGCCGCCGTGAAATTTGTTTATCATGCATTCCAATACGCGCCGGTCGTCCGAATCCAAGCCCAGGCCGTCAATTTCCAGCATATCAAGCGCAGCTTTGGCTACCGGCCTGGTTATAACGCCGCCTTCCCGCACCTGAGCATAATCCCGCACCCGCTTTAAAAGACGGTTGGCGATTCTGGGAGTGCCCCGGCTTCGTCTGGCCAGCTCCATGCAGCCCTCTTTATCTGATTTTATACCCAAAATACCCGCACTGCGCTCTACAATCCGTGCCAATTCCTCCGGGCTGTAAAGCTCCAGGCGGCATATGACTCCAAAACGGTCGCGCAAGGGAGAAGTAAGCATGCCTGCCCGCGTAGTAGCACCCACCAGCGTAAAATGGGGCAGACTCAGGCGGATGGAGCGGGCGCTTGGCCCTTTGCCCACCATTATATCAAGGGCATAATCCTCCATAGCCGGATAGAGCACCTCTTCCACGCTGCGGTTGAGGCGGTGAATTTCGTCTATGAAAAGTATGTCGTTCTCATTAAGGTTGGTAAGTATGGCCGCTAAATCTCCGGGCCGGTCTATGGCAGGACCGGACGTAATGCGTATTGACACACCCATCTCAGAAGCTATAATATTGGCCAGCGTGGTCTTTCCAAGGCCGGGCGGGCCGTAAAGCAGAACGTGATCCAAAGCTTCCCCCCTGCTTCGCGCTGCCGAAATATACATATGGACAAGCTCCTTAACCTTTTCCTGCCCTATATATTCATTTAAATGCTTGGGCCGCAGGGAAAACTCCTGTTCGGCATCCTCCTCCCGAAAAGAGGAGGTTATTATTCTTTCATCTTCCATACTTTAAATCTTCCTTACATTTTATCCAGGCCCTTTAATACAATGCGTATTATCTCTTCGGCAGTATCCGCCTTCTGCGCGGCTTCCCTAACTGCCCGCACAGCCTCGGCCTGGGGCAGGCCCAGCGCTATTAGCGCGCCTACGGCCTCGTTTACGCATTGCTCATCCGCAGCCGCGGCCGCCTGGAACCCGCCTGAAGGCAGTTCGTCGTTATCCACCCTTTCGCGCAGTTCCAGGATAAGCCGCTGGGCAGTCTTTTTGCCGATTCCGGGCACTCTTGTCAATGCGGCCGTATCTCCGGTAACCAGGGCTATGGCCAATTCCTGAACAGAAACCGTCGTAAGCATCTGCACGGCTGTTTTAGGGCCAATGCCGCTGACGCTCACCAGCCTTAAAAACATCTTCTTTTCTTCAGCCGAAGCAAAGCCGTAAAGAGAGATATCATCCTCTTTAACCGACTGATATACATATATTTTAGCGGGTTCACCCAGCCGGCACATATTTATGGCCTCTCCTGTGGCAGTAATAAAATAACCCAAGCCCCCGGCTTCCAGCACTATATAATCTGTTCCTATATCCTCTGCTGTACCCTTAATATATTCGTACATAACTTTACCCCGCTTAACTGATTAAATTTTAAATTGCCGCCCCATTTTAGCTGAATGCGCATGGCAGATTGCAACGGCGAGAGCGTCGGCCGCATCGTCCGGCTTGGGCAGTTCTTTAAGGCCAAGGTATGTGCTGACCATTATCTGCATCTGCTTTTTTTCCGCGCGTCCGTATCCCACAATAGCCTGCTTTATCTGTAAAGGCGTATATTCGTACAATTCGTCCGTTTTGGAAGAAGCGGCGGCCAGCAGCGCGCCCCTGGCCTGAGCTACAGCTATGGCTGTTTTTACATTCTGATTAAAAAACAGTTCTTCAACCGCTATTGCATCCGGATTGAATTTATCTATGACCCAGCATACGTCGTTATAAAGATTGCGCAGCCTGACGGGGGTATTCATACCGGCAGGCGTAGAAATAATGCCGAAATCCACAGCGCGGTGCTTATGACCGTCCGTGCTTATAATACCATAGCCCAATGTGGCCAAACCAGGGTCAAACCCCAAAATAATCATCTATATATTCGTCCTCAGCATATTTTAACTACTATATATAATATAGTATCCGCCGCCTTTAGTCAAATAAAATAAATTATTCAAAAACAGTTGCATATTTATGCACTTTGTTGTATAATCCATGAAGATTTATATGGAGGGATAAAATTATGAGCGATAAAAAGGAAAAGGTAATACTTGCATATTCGGGCGGCTTGGACACATCTATAATAATTCCGTGGCTGAAAGAGAATTATGACTATGAAGTAATAGCTGTAGCCGGGGATGTGGGCCAAGGAGAAGAATTGGAGCCTCTTAATGAAAAGGCGATAAAAACAGGCGCCAGCAAGATATATATTGAGGATTTGCGCGAGGAATTCATAACCGACTTTATATGGCCCACTCTTAAAGCGGGCGCGCGCTATGAAAAAAAATATCTTCTGGGCACCAGCTTTGCGCGTCCTGTTATTGCAAAGCGCTTAGTAGAAATCGCACGCAAGGAGGGCGCCGTCGCTATATGCCACGGCTGCACCGGCAAGGGCAACGACCAGGTGCGTTTTGAGCTGACCATTAAAGCGCTTGCTCCCGACCTGAAAATAATAGCGCCCTGGCGCATATGGGATATAAAATCCCGCGAGGATGAAATTGACTACGCGGCGGCGCGCGGCATAGACGTGCCCGTAACCAAAAAGCACATTTACAGCATGGACCGCAATCTCTGGCACCTCAGCCACGAGGGAGCAGATCTTGAAGAGCCCTGGAACGCTCCTCAGGATGAATTATATATGATTTCCTGCCCCGTGGAAAAGGCTCCGGACAAGCCCGTATATATTGAAATAGAATTTGAAAAGGGCGTACCGGTGGCTGTGGACGGGAAGCGCATGGGCGCAATAGAAATTATGGATACTTTAAACGCCGTTGGCGCCCAGAACGGCATAGGAATAGCCGATTTGGTAGAAAACAGGCTTGTGGGCATGAAGAGCAGGGGCGTATATGAGACCCCCGGCGGCACCATCCTTTTTGAGGCGCATGATATACTGGAAGAGCTTACCCTTGACCGTTCCACCTCCCACTATAAAGAGACTATGGCCGTTCGCTTTGCCGAGCTGGTATATGACGGCTGCTGGTATACTCCTTTAAGAGAAGCTATGAGCGCCTTTGTGGACAAAACTCAGGAAACAGTCAGCGGAACTGTCCGCTTAAAGCTCTATAAGGGCAATGTTATCCCGGCGGGCGTCAAATCCCCCTACTCTTTGTACAGCGAAGAGCTGGCCACTTTCAGCGAAGATGAGGTTTACGACCAGAAGGATTCTGCGGGCTTTATAAATCTCTTTGGCCTGCCATTAAAAATGCGCGCGCTTATGCTGGAAAAGAATAAGGAGAATAAATAAATGAAGCTCTGGGGCGGAAGATTTAAAAAGGAAACCAGCGGGCTTATGGACGATTTTCATTCGTCCATAAGCTTTGACTGCCGTATGTACCGCGAGGACATAACCGGCAGCATAGCGCATGCGGAAATGCTGGGCAGACAGGGAATAATTTCTGAAGAGGATGCCCAGAAGATAGTACAGGGATTAAAGGATATCCTGATTGATATTGAAGCGGGCAAAATAGAATTTTCAGCGCAGGCAGAGGATATTCATATGAATATAGAAAGCCTGCTTATTCAGCGCATAGGCGAAGCGGGAAAACGGCTGCATACCGGCCGCAGCCGCAATGACCAGGTAGCGCTGGACATACGCATGTACCAAAAGCGCCGTATAGAGGATTTATGCGGCCTGCTTAAAAATTTGGAAGAGGTAATCCTCAATATTGCCCGCAGTAATTTGGACACCATTATGCCGGGATATACCCATCTCCAGAAAGCACAGCCCATAACGCTGGCACACCATGTCATGGCATATTTCCAGATGTTTGCGCGGGATATTATGCGCCTGAAGGACTGCTGTTCGCGTACCAATATCTGCCCCTTGGGCTCAGGAGCGCTGGCCGGAACGACATACCCGCTAGACAGGGAATATGTCGCTCATTCGCTTGGCTTTGCGGATATAACCCAGAACAGCCTGGACGGGGTTTCAGACCGGGATTTCCTCATTGAATGCGCTGCCTGCTGTTCAATCATCATGATGCATTTATCGCGCTGGTGTGAAGAATTGATACTGTGGTCCAGCAATGAATTTGGATTCGTTGAAATGGACGACGCCTTTTCTACCGGCTCAAGCATAATGCCTCAGAAGAAAAACCCCGACGCCTGCGAGCTTATACGGGGCAAGACCGGCCGGGTATACGGCGATTTAACAGCGCTGCTGACCGTAATGAAATCCCTGCCTCTGGCTTATAATAAAGATATGCAGGAGGATAAAGAGGCTATTTTTGACGCTGTAGACACAACCGAAGGCTGCCTTAAAGTTTTTACTCAAATGCTGGACAGCCTTACGTTCAACAAGGAAAGAATGCTTTCGGGAGCAGGACTGGGCTTTACTAACGCCACCGACGCAGCGGATTACCTTGTTAAAAAGGGTCTGCCCTTCAGAGAGGCGCATGAAATTATTGGGCACATGGTACTGCTGTGCTTGGAAAAAGGCTGTTCTATTGACCAGCTTTCCATGCAGGAGCTTAAAAATATCAATTCCATATTTGAAGAAGATTTTTATGAGGCTGTAAGCCTGAAAACGTGCGTTGAACAAAGGCTCACTCCAGGCGGACCGTCTAAAAACGCCGTTCTTAAGCAAATTGCCTGGGCTGAAAATTTTCTTAGTGAATGCTGACGTTTTTTCAGCCCTGCGAAAGAGAGCTATAACCCAGGGGGCGGCGCGGACGCCCGGCCGCAGGCCGGGCCGGAGCGGCCTGCGGCCGCTCCGCTGCGGCTTC
>URYI01000051.1 GCA_900552055.1 uncultured Eubacteriales bacterium
CTATTCAGGCCGGCACCCCCCGGCGCACCGCGTCCTTTTTTAAATTATATAATTACCCGCTGATGTTTATGAGGATATTTGCTTTTCTATATCCAGGTATTTTTTTAAGTGAGACGCATCGTAAAAACCACATTCATGCGCCGCTTCAGTAATACTTAGATTGGCTTCTGCTATAAGACGGCGCGCGGCCCGTATGCGCAGGAGCATGATATATTTGTGCGGCGGCATGCCGCAGTTGGCCTTAAAGGCGCGTATAAAGGAGGCCCTGGATATGCTGCATCTTTGAGCAAGGTGCTCTATATTAAGCTCTTTATCATAATTGGCGTGAATATAATTAAGGCATTGAATCATATTCAGGGGAGAATTTTGGGAGCTTGAAGCTCCGAGCGAATGATAGGCGTCTGCCAGGAAGCAGAGATGGGACAATATATCCTTTGCGGCCGCATTAGCCAATGCTTCGGAAAAAGAACCGTCCGATTCATAATAAACCCTTATGTGGTTTATACCCTGCATGAGCCATTTCAGTTGCGCTCCAGATAAGCTTAAAAACATGGATTTGCTGCAAATGCCTCTTAAATAAGGCTCTATTTCAAAAAGGGCTGCAAATCCTCCGTATTTCCTCAATTCACTCATATGCTGCTCTAAAAATTGAGCGTGTATAAGCATATGGTATACATTCAGCCCGTTGATATTAAAATATCCGTGTTGTACTTTAGGAGGTATTATAAATACGTCTCCTGTTTTAATTTCAAAGCGGTTTTTTCCTATGTAATGGCCGCCCGTTCCGTTAAGCACTATATTTAATTCCCAAAAGTCATGCGTATGCATGCCTATATTGTAATTATAATGGATAAAAGATTGAATAAGACCTCTGTTGTAGGGCTGGAAAGCATCGGTATAGTACCAGTGGTTCTTGCCGCGTTCAACAGGCAGACTCTCAGGGAGCATTTTTTTGTTCTTCTCCTTTTTTGATATGTTTTTACATTATAAATGAGATAAAGATACTATAATTATATCATCAAATATAGTATAGTCAATAAAAAGATTAATGATTGGAGTTGAATCTAATGAGCTATGAGCTTTTTATGAGTATAAATGAGCCGTATGCGGCGGGCTTTTTTGAATATCCCGAAAGAAGCCGTTTTTACAGATATGCCAACGCGCAAAAACGCTATTGGGAACAAGTGCCCCTGCCTGCTTATTCGGGCGGCCGCCTTTACCCGAATGGCCCCAAATACTGGCCGGGCTGTGCCGTAACGCCTGAGCCTTCATATACGTTTTGGCTGGATTATAACACCTTGGGTGCAAAGAGCCAGCAGGCGCTGAGCATTATGGCAGAGGAGGCCCAAAAGCTGCACCTTATTAATTCGCCTCATACTATAGGCGGCAACGGTTTTACCCATTCCTTTCCCAATTATCCCCGCATTGTTAAGGAGGGGCTGAATTCGTATCGGCAAAGAGTGGAGCTTCTTCCGTCGGGGGATTTCAGGGAGGGGCTTTTAACCGTGCTGGACGGAATTGCAGAATATCACGCACGGTGCCTGCAGCTGCTGAAAAATGTGGGAGCGGACAGCGGCTTGATAAACGCGCTTGAGCATGTGCCTTTTGAGCCGGCTCAAAGTTTGTACGAAGGAATGGTATGCTGGAATTTTATTTATTATATCGATGGCTGTGACGATCCCGGAGCAATAGACGCGCCTCTTTACGAGCTTTATAAGGGCGAGGATATAACGGCGGTAATTGAAGAGTTTTATGATAACGTGGAAGCCAATAACGGCTGGTCCTCGGCAATAGGGCCGGAATGCAATGAGCTGACCCGCCAATGCCTTAAGGCCATAAAAGGACGGCGCCGGCCCAGCCTGGAATTTCGGATAACTCCTCAGACGCCTAAATGGGCGTGGGAGGAGGCCGCCGAAGCGCTGGCCAGCGGCAGCGGACAGCCCGCGTTTTATAATGAAGAGCTGTATCAGGAGGGACTGCATAAAAAGTTCCCCGATATCCCCAAAGAGGATTTATTAAGGTTCAATGGGGGCGGGTGCACCGAAACCATGCTGGCTGGGATATCTAACGTAGGTTCTCTGGATGCAGGCATAAACCTTGCTTTGATTTTTTCAAATTGCATGCGCTCTGAACTGAAGGGGTGCAGTAGCTTTGAACAATTCTATCAGGCTTTGCTGGAAGCGTCTAAGCAGGAAATATTAGTTACGCTGGACCAGGTAAGCGAATACCAGAAAAACCGGGAGGAGTGCCGTCCCAATCCAGTGCGTTCCCTATTGATAGACGACTGCATAGATAACCAGTCTGATTTTAATTCAAAGGGCGCGCGCTATTATTGGAGCGTTGTTAATGTAGCCGGGCTTATAAATGTTATTGATTCCCTTTTGGCTATAAGGGAATGGGTGTTTGTAAACAAAAAGTATAACGCGGAGGAATTTATCTGTCTTTTGGATGAACAGAACGAGGGTTTCTTAAGTGATATGAAGCGCTCGCCTTGCTACGGCGTGGACGACAGCTCGGCAGACAGGCTGGCTGCCCGTTTTGCTCAGGATATATTTGAGATTTTTGACTTAAGAAAGCCTTATCTGGGCGGCGCGTTTTTGCCAGCCTCCATTCAGTTTATAACTTACGCTGACGCGGGCAAATGCGTGCCTGCTACGCCTGACGGCCGTGCGGCGGGGGAGGCGCTTTGCGACAGCATAGGCGCGGTCCACGGAAAAGACGTCAAAGGGCCGACGGCTCTGCTTAACAGCGCCGCTTCCCTTCCGTTTAATATGGCGCTGGGTACTCCAGTTATGAATTTAAGGCTGCAAAAAGAGCATTTGCGTTATGGGCTGGAAGGATTGGTGCAGGGCTTTTTTAAGCAGGGCGGCATGCAGATCCAGGTTAGCTGCCTTTCTCTTGAGGATATGCTGGACGCTTTGGAGCATCCTGAAAGGCACGAAAATCTCATGGTGCGCATAGGCGGATATTCGGAATATTTCAATAGGCTGTCAGATGATTTAAAGAAGGAGGTTATCAAGCGCACCGAGCATTCGCTGCAAGGATAGCGGGGAGAGATTCAGTGTTTGCATAATGAAACCGTTTTATTTTGCAATATAATTATAAGACAGCACGTTTTCCGGCCGTGCTGTCTTATTGTATATAGCAAACCGCTTGCTGGGCGAGTGGTTAGAGAAAGGCCCCGTGCCGGTAAATCATACCAAGGACCCCCTTTGCTTTAGCGTAAGAGTGCTGTCCGGCAGATTAAATCAGCGTATTTTGGGTTTCCCGGCTTCAGCCTTGTAAATTTACATATTTTCAAGGCAGACCATGGAAGCGTGATTCTGTGCAGGCTGGGGATAATACGGAGGCGGATTTACACGGGCAGGATACGCATTAGCCCTTGCATGCGGACGCTGTTTTAAATGCAAAACGCTGTCTGCATATAGCCCTAAAGCCAATACTATGCTGTAGAATGCAAATTATATTTTGCAGAAACAGTTGTACATTATTTCGCAGTTACGGGTGTAAATTCAGCGGTAAATGCAATTTTCAATATTAGGCAGTAATTTATATATGGACTTGCCTATAATGTTTTCAAAATATTCTTTATAATCGTAAGTCTTGTTCCAGCGTTCTATAGAAAATGGATATATTCCATATCTTCTGGTTGTATCGATAAATCTCTTTTCCAAAATGCAGAACCCGTCAGCATCTGCAAGGGCATCGCAAAGAATGATAAGTTTATCATAGTCGTCATATTCTATACTATTTAAATATTCATTTATGAAGTCATACTGTAATTTGCTTATATCTTTTTTCCCAATATCCGCTTCAATATCTTTAACCGGAAACGAATGGGTCAAACATATTCTTGCAATTTCATCCCAGCCTTTAGCTATGGCGTAATTATATCCGTCAATAATATGCCTTACTGCCGAAACGCCGTTTCTTCTTCCGATATCATGCAGCAAACCGCATACAAACGCTTTGCTGTCGTCTAAGCCGCGGCAATTTTCCGCAATAAGCTTTGCGGCATTAGCAACATTATAAGAATGTGCAGTCCAGCGGCCCGGATTCATTTTTCCGGCAGTTTCCAATTCGTATATGGCAGTTTCTTTATCGGGGAACATAATTTAGCATCTCCGAAAGAGAAATTTCTTCATAGGTATTATAGAATATAATTTTAAAAAGTTATAAAGCTTTTTATTAAGGGAACAGACATTGCAATCGGATGCAATCTCTTTTTCAGATAGATTTACTGCGCCTGTAGCTAATCCAGAGAAACTGCTATGGGACGCTGTCAGGCGGGTATAGCGCCCGTCAGGTAAATAATTAAATAAAAAGATTAAGCTGCATAGGGAAGGGGTTTGGATTTTGACAAAAAGACGGAAAAGGATATCGGGATGTTTCGTACTTTTCTGTATGGTATTTATCCTTCGTTTACAAGGAAGACGGTCAGAAGGCATAAAATATGCGTCCTGCTGCGCAGCTTTGGCTCCATGGACGCTAGGTATATGTCGTTTAAGCGCGCTTTACCCGGCACAAATTTTATGCCTTTTGACTCTGTAGAGCTCAAACGGAGAGAATTTCTTCATTTTCAAGGCAGACTAAAAAAGCGTACCTGGGGGTGCGCCCATTGAGGATAACGCAGAAAATGAAGAAATTATCCCGTTTTGAGGCGTGTAGTTCCTTGTAAACTGCGGGTATAGAAAGTTAATAATTTTTCATTAAATGAAAAGATAAAGCAATAGGGGGATAATAGTCTTTGCAGAGAAGTTTGCTGCGTTTTTAAATGTGCTAATCCCAGTAAGGCCGCCTCCGGCCGCTGTCGGGGCCGTGCCTCTGTTTTGCAGCCCTTTTGAATAAAAATTATCAGCGGCATATAGGAGCTTTTTGGACTTGGCAAAGAGAGGGGAGAAAGGTATGCCGAATATTTCTAGGGCGGCAGCGCAGCGGCTTAAAAATGCAGCCTGAGTGGCGCATTCAAACATGCAGGCGTGTATATTTAAGGATAAACGCGGTATACGGCACGTAATTGTTTAAAAGCGCTTAGGTATTTTTGTCTTTTTTCGTATGGCACTAAAGTGCGTTAAAACAATTTTATAAGAAAATATAGTAAAGGCGCCGCAAAAACGGCGCCGTAAATTTTAAAGGGCAGTTTATATGGTATGCAGCTTAAGGGTATCTGTGGACATGGAGCCTATAACAGAACCGGTAGTTATGGCTATCAAATCTCCTTTATGAACAAGCCCGGTTTCAAGGGCCTTTTCGATGCCGTGATGGAACAGGCTGTCAGTGTTTGGCTGCTCCTGGGCGTTTATGGGGAAGACGTTCCAGGCCAGATTCAGCTGCCGGCATACCCGTTCGTTTACTACGGCTGCTATTATGGGACAGCTGGGGCGGTAAGCGGATATTAAGGAAACTGTGCGGCCGCTGCGCGAAACGGCCACTATGCCTTTTAAGGGAAGCTGATACGCCGCACCGCAGGCGGCGCTGGCTATAGCGTCTACAATATCGCTGCCCAGCCGTAAATTGTTGGTATGAAAGCGCTTTGCATAGTTTATCGCGCTTTCAGTGCTTAAAGCAATTTCGGCCATAGTCTGCACGCTTTTAACGGGATAATCGCCCGCGGCCGATTCTCCCGAAAGCATTATGGCGGTGGTCCCGTCATAAATAGCATTGGCCACGTCGGATACTTCCGCGCGGGTAGGCCGGGGATTATGCGTCATGGATTCAAGCATCTGTGTAGCCGTAACAACATGTTTTCCTGCAAAATAGCATTTATGGATAATATCCTTTTGTATGGCGGGCAGTTCTCTGAAGGGCACTTCCACGCCCATATCTCCGCGCGCTACCATTATACCGTCACTGACGGCGATTATCTCGTCTATGTTGTCTATGCCCTGGGTGTTTTCAATTTTTGAAATGATTTTTATATCTTCTCCGCCGCCCACTTTTAAGAGGGCTCTTAATTCCAGCACGTCCTGCGCCGTACGCACAAAGGAAGCGGCTATATAATCCACTCCGTGTTCAATGCCAAAAAGTATATCGTCTCTGTCCTGGGCGCTGATATAGGGCATGTCTATGGATACTCCGGGGATATTAATGCTCTTGTGATTGCTTATGGTCCCGTGATTTTTGACTGTACATACTACATCAACACCGTTAAAACCTGTTACTTCCAAAGATACCTTGCCGTCGTCTATTAATATTTCATTTCCTATGTGTACGCTTTGCGCCAGCCGGGGATAGCTAAGGGGCGCTTTGGCTTTGTTTCCTAAAATACTTGAATCAGCGCACAGTATTATCTGGTCGCCCGGTTCAAGCTCGGCTTTTCCGTTTTCAAAATTGCCCAAGCGTATTTCCGGCCCCTTTGTATCCAGCATTATGGGAATGGGCAGTTTAAGCTCCTGACGTATTCTTTTAACTCTTTCAATGCGCTCTAATTGCTCAGGATGAGGTCCGTGGGAGAAATTCAGGCGGGCGCAGTCCATACCTGAAAGCATCATTTCCCGCATAATCTGG
This sequence comes from uncultured Eubacteriales bacterium, assembly GCA_900552055.1. GTDB lineage: Bacteria > Bacillota > Clostridia > Christensenellales > QALW01 > Neochristensenella > Neochristensenella gallicola. The sequence goes on from URYI01000051.1 coordinate 6,508, forward strand.
TCATCGTCTACCGCTGGGCCCAGCGTGCAAATTATTTTTGTTTTTCTTACCATACACATCACCTTTTGCTTTTATTCTGCTGTCTATATGCCTGCCATAGCGCCTTTTGATTAAAAAGACGCGCATGTGTCAAAATGCTTTGAAGCCGGTTGCTTAAATAATCCTTGAGCCATGCGCCATATATATAATGCGGCGTTAATAGCCGGGCGCGGTATGCGCTCAAAGGCAGAAATGAAAAATTTTAAAATTTCCACGAATATATTATACATCAACAGGACGTGTGCAAGCAATCATTTTTTCTTTTACACAGGCTTAACAAACGTGCCTGAGGGGATGCGCGGAGCCGGCGTATTCTGATATCCGTTGACTTTTTGTATATTTTATGATATATGGTATTAGGATAATATATATCAGAGTACTTTGTCGTGCTGTATATATAGTCGGCCGAATCCGGATGTCCTTCATTTAGAAAGCGGCTGGATATATTGCGTACGGCGTTTAAAAATAAAAGAGAAAAGGAAGCTGTATGAGCGGGGATACTTCCAACAAAAAAGTTTCGGTTGCGCAGGCCACCAAGGAGAGCCTGGATGCGGCCGTAAAGCGTACAAGCAAGCGAAAGAAAATTTTGGTGCTGCTTTTTGTACTGTTAAATGTGGTGACTATAGGCGTTACGGCGCTCATTGAATTTACAGGTTCGGATTCGGAGACTGCCGACAATCTGAATTTTACCGGGCTTAAGCTGCACTTTTTGCTTGTTGCGTTTTTGGTGTTCTGCGCGGTGCTGCTGGTGGAAACCATTAAATATGCGGTTATGCTTAAGGCGACCACAAATAAATTTCATCCGGGCATGGCGTTTCAGGTGGCGGCGCTGGGAAAATATTATGATAACGTAACCCCAATGGGGTCTGGAGGCCAGCCCTTCCAGGTGCATTATCTGTCCAAGCGCAACATACCTTTCGGCGTTGCTTCGGCTCTGCCCATAGTAGGCTTTTTGATGAATCAGTTTGCCTTTATGCTGCTTATGCTCATTGGGGTAATTATTAATACCAGCCGCAGCTTTGTCGCCAGCCCGGTGCTTTTGGCATCAGCGTATATAGGCATGATATTTTATATTGCGGTGCCCCTTATGGTGGTGCTGTTCACCTTCATGCCTAAGGTGCTGGGAGGCATACTGAGGTTTCTGGTGCGCGTGGGGCATAAGCTGCATTTAGTTAAGCATCCGGATGAAACCACTATTAAGGTACTGCATAATATGGAGGCCTACAGACAGAGCCTGGCGGCTATGAGCAAGACCAAATTTCTGCTGATAGTTGTATTTATTTTTTCGCTGGGCTATCAGATATGCATGTGCTCCATACCTTATTTTGTGCTTAAGGCTTTTGGTGCGGGGAATGCATTTATAGATATATTCTTTATGTGCGTGTATACTTATGCAGCCGTTACCTATATTCCCACTCCGGGAAATGCCGGTGCCGCCGAGGGTACCTTTTATGCGCTTTTTAAGACCTTGAAAAGCGGGAATATTTTCTGGGCCATGTTAATCTGGCGTTTCTTAAGCTATTATATGTTCCTTATTACGGGAGTAGGCATATATATTTATAATTTCGTTAAAAAAAGACGTGCGCACAAATCTGAAATGGATATTGAAGGCGGGGGAGAGGCGGACAATGCTTAGGACGGCTCAGTTTATAGATACTTATTTTCCTGTTATAGACGGTGTTATAAGAACGGTATATAACTATGCTTATTATCTTAACGAGCAGACTGATTACTGCTGCGTTTTTGCTCCGCGGTACAAGGGCTATAAGGATGACGATTCTCCCTTTGACGTGTTTCGGACGGCAGGACTTAAAATACCCTTTATAGGCTATTCCTATTCCATGCCCAAATTAAGCAAGGCTGCATATGACGTAATTAAAACCAAGGATTTCGATTTGTTCCATGCTCATTCACCCTTTCAAATGGGCTATTATGCTCTTTCTATGGGTCATAAGATGGAGATACCGGTAGTTGCTACTTTTCATTCCAAATATTATGACGATTTTAAGCGGGTGACAAAAAGCGAAGTCATGGCGCAGCTGGTGGTGGATACCATAGTTAAATTCTATGAAAAAGTGGATTCGGTCTGGTCGGTAAACAGGGGAACGGCCGGCACCCTGCGCGACTACGGCTATAAGGGAGACATATTTGTAATAAATAACGGCACTGATATGGTTTATCCGGATGACGCCGATAAGCTCATAGAGGAAGCCCGCAGCCGCTTTGGACTGCCTGAGGATAAAAAGCTTATTCTTTTTACCGGACATTTAATCTGGCAGAAAAACCTCAAGCTCATTTTGGATACCATTAAGCTGCTGGCCGGGGCGCGCCAGGATTTTTTAATGGTATTTGTGGGTACGGGCTATAATGAAAAAGAGATAAAAAAATATGCTGAGGAACTTGAACTGGAGCCTTATGTGCGTTTTCTGGGACAGATAGAGGATAGGAAGCTTTTGCAGGGCATGTATGGCGCCGCAACGCTGTTTTTCTTTCCCTCGGTATACGATAACGCGCCGCTGGTAGTCAGGGAAGCGGCGGTAATGAAGCTGCCTTCTCTGCTGGCGGACGACGCTAACGCCGCAGAGGGCGTAGAGGACGGTTCAAACGGCTTTACGGCGCCGCCTGAAGCAGAGGATATGTTTGCCAAGCTGAACGCTTTGCTGGACGATTTGCCGGCTTTAAAGCTGGCTGGGGAGCGTGCGTCAGAAACCATACCGATACCATGGGAAAAGCTTGTTTCAGAAGTGGCTGTGCAGTATATGCGTATATGCGCGGAATATAAACTGAAGCATAAAAGCGGTGAATAGCGGCTTGCCTTAAGGAGGGGCATTGGGCATTAAATTTAAATGCCTGCATTAATTAATATTGTATTGACAACTGCCGCGGTATTTGTTATAATGACCCTTGCATCAGGCAAATGCCTGGAAAGAAGCCGCTTCAGGCAGTGAATGAATAAGGAGAGATGTCCGAGCGGTTTATGGAGCTGGTCTTGAAAACCAGTGATACCGAAAGGTACCGGGGGTTCGAATCCCTCTCTCTCCGCCATATTGGTTATTTTTATTCGGAGATGTACCCAAGTTGGCCGAAGGGGCGCCCCTGCTAAGGGTGTAGGTCGGGTTACCGGCGCGAGAGTTCAAATCTCTCCATCTCCGCCAAAAGCCCTGAATATAATCAGGGCTTTTATTATTAATAAGTATAGGAGGAAAAATTATGAAAAAGTTTTGGGTTTTGCTGATGTGTGTTGTAATGTGTCTCGGCTTGATAGCTTGTAATTCCGAGCCGGATGATACTGACCGTGATGACGATGCCAGCGCGGCTGCGACGCAGACAATGGAGGCGGTAAGCACCGCAACCGTTTCCGCGACTGTCTCTACGCCCACGCCTGAGGCTACTTCTGCCTCTGGAGTTACTTTAGAGCAGTTTATAACGCTTATTCAGCCGCAGGTTGACGCTATGGCAGATAGCGTGGAAGCAAACGGCATGACGCTGGAAATTATCGCAAGAGATAATTCTCTGGTTTACAGTTATCAATATATTGTTGATTTAGGCGATTTGTCTGTCGTTGGGGAAGCTCTTGATGCGGCTATGGAGCAGGAACTGTTTTCTTCTACTTTTGATGGCGTTCTTGAGCAGCTTAAAAGCGTGGTACCTGATGCAGAATCTGTTATTGTTGAGTATCTATCTCAGGATGGGCAGTTAATTGCTTCCAAGGAATTTAAATAATATTTATTATTGTCTGCATATATTTGCAACAATAGTATCAACATACGCTAATGCGATTTAAAAGGCTGCTGCATTTGTGTTTCTGCCGTATTGCTTTCTGATTTGGCTTCGCGCGGAGTCCCGCTGCTGTTAAGTACCTTGCAGTAGCGCATAAGAGGTTTTAGCTCTGCGGCCCAAGGCCATGGCGATTTATGCGTTTTCACAGCAGATATATGGTCAAGAGCGTGAGAACACGTGCCGGCCGGAAATAAGGGCTAGAACAGGCAATTTGCATTGACGTATTATTTCTTGCAGATCAAAAAAGATTTTTAAAAACCTAATGCTGGTAATTTATATCGGCATTAGGTTTTTATTCGCTATATATGCTTTTTTGTTGACCAGGCTGGCGCGAGAGGGGTCTTTATTAGCTGCTGTGTTTTTAAGAAAAGCCAATATCAGGCACCGGCGTTAAGCGGGCACCTTTAATTTCATAGCGTTTTTGCATAGCGTCCTTTTGCAAGGAATAATAAGAATAAAGAGGATAGATGAATTAATGAGCGGATAGCATGCGTATTGATTCTGTTTGCCAGGGGGGGATACGATGCTCACTCCATAAATATAAATCAGGCTTTGCGCTGCATCCGCTTATAAGGGATAATACGCCGTTGTCTTTATATAAATCAGATTTTATATTGCAACCATTTGCGGTTCAAATTGATGGAATCTGTACTTCTGGATATGCTGCTGTTACGTCTGTTTAAACGCTTTTCTATTATGAATATTTAAATTCTGACTTCTGCCCTGGGAATTGTCTGGATTTAAGGCGGAGAATGAAGGAGTACCGGGGGAGTGCGCCGGCTGAGGGCAACACGGTTAACCGGAACATTTTCCGGCTGAGGCGTATCATTACTTGTATATTGATGCTAAACTTAGGTATTGCATTTTTATATTTGCTATGATACAATTATAAGGGTATATTTTAATGGCATATTCAGAAATATAAGAAAGCATTGTTTTATTTGAAGGGAGTGTCTGAACGTGGATATTAATGAGCAGATTCAGAATTTGACAGAACGTATCCAATTCCTGGAACAGAAATTAGCCAGCATATCTTTAAATGAGGCAAAAGAAGTAACTTTTAATAGCTGTCCAATAGGGGATATTACCGTGGGAGCTGATTGTAAGCTTGATTTTCATAACAGTTCGTTCGGGGCGGTAATTGATGCAGATGTAGATGAAGCAGAGGAACGCGTGGATGATTTAGAATGCAGGCTAGATGAAATCAATGCACGGATTGATGAGGCAGAATCAAGACTTGACGAAATGGATAACGACTAATACCTGTTTTGTTCAGGGAGAAAACAGTATAAAGATAACCTTTTATGCTTAGCTGCATATTGGCATGGCTCAGCTCCCTTATATGAGAAGCGCCAAAGTGTTTATTATGACTGCCTGAAAATATCTACCCTAAATTGACAAGGGCATATACGGTCAGGACAGGGCTGTTTCCGTGTCCTGCTGTGTTGCTTTTCGCTCCGTGTACGTCCAGTACACGTCGTTCAAGC
>URYI01000052.1 GCA_900552055.1 uncultured Eubacteriales bacterium
GCGCCGCCCCCCTGAAAAGCGTTTTAGCCTCAATAGCAGTTCTTATCGTAATCCACCAGCAGCGCAAGCGTATTAGCAGAATACAACCGGGTAGTCCAATCATTAGGATGAGTCACGCCATTGCCGCATATTGCCGCATAATCCTTGCAGGCCGCTATATCGCTCCAGCACTTAAAAATATCACAGTACGCCACGCCTTCCCGCTCCAGGTTCTTTTGAGGCGCAACCAGATCAGGCGTATAGGTAACATGCCCCGAAAAATGATTGGCCAATATCGGACCCATTAATATAACCTCGCAATCTGGGCACTTTTCCCGGACAGTCTCTATCATATATTCCAGCCGCCCGATAATATCCTTGATGCTGAAGCCTGCGCCGCAGTCATTATTGCCAAAGCCCAGAAGCAGCAAATCAGGCTTTTCGTCCAAAACTCTTTCCTTAAAATTTTCTACCCCCCAGGTACTGGCCGTGCCCCCTACCGCATTATTGACCAGAGTTATCTCCGCGCCGTACAGCCTTTGCAGCTCCTGCCGGACTAATTCAGGATAGGAAGGCATAAAAGGCTCGCGGTTATACCAGCTGCTGGTATCGGCGCCAGTATGCGAACTGTCCCCGTAAACCACAAATTTAATATGCTTCCTATCGGTAAGCCGCTTTATGGTTTTAGGCAAAAGCGCCGGCTTATAGCTTTCGTTATACCCCTTCCATTCCCGCGGGTCATAAGCGTAAGTGATATTTAAAGCCTTGTCCCAGAAAAAGGGACCTTCGCAGTACAGGCTCTGCCCTATCTGAGCGCGCTTTAATTCATCAAAGCCATTAGGCGCTCCCGGCACAGGCACCAGCCCCTCTCCCCGCAGCTCGGCAGGCTCAAAATAAGGTATGCCCGAACCCGGCAGAAGTTCTAAAGTCTGGGTATATTCATCCCAGCGCCAGTCTTTACCCCTAATGTACTCAATCTTTAAATCATTGCTCCGGAGACTTATTATCCGTTCAGGTTTAAAAAGCAGTCTGCCTCTTATATGTCCGCCAATATTTATAAAACACACCGACTCATTATACATTATATTGCCCATCCAAAAAGGGCGGGTCAAAGAAGGCAAATCATCTTTCTCACACGCCTCCTGAGGCTCCTCATAACAAAAAAACTGTTTCATGCTCTTTTTCTCCCTATATATGCCGTGCGGCAAAATAAAAAAGGACAGTCTAAAAAAACCGCCCTTGAAACTTAACAGCCGCTTACTGCTTGTCCGCGTTCATTTCCGCTTCCTTTTTGCTCAAATCTTCAGCATCGTCGTCATATTCAACCACCGCTACATACTGCGTATTAAACACAAGAGGGGTTTTGGACGCGCCTATCTCAATGGTTACAATGTCGTCCTTAACTTCGCTTACAGTGCCGTAAATACCGCAGCTCATCATAACTCTGTCGCCCGTCTTAAGATTCTTGCGGCGCTCGGCCATCATCTTATTATACTTTCTCTGCTTCCTCCCGCTGAACCACATAAGCGCAATAAGAATCGCCATTATAACCACCATGGTTATAAGCCCCTGATACGGGCTTGCGGCGGTCGTACCTGTCGTACCAGACAGCAATCCGAACATATTCATACTCTACCTCACCTTTCAGTATATTAAAATAATAATAATTGATTTTACGCTTTTACGCAACTAAAATCACACGTCATAGCCGTATTTAACAAAAAATTCATTTCTGAAATCCGCCAGCCGGTCCTCATATATAGCCTCTTTAATCTTTTTCGTCAAATTAATTAAAAAATAGAGGTTGTGCAGGCTGGCAAGCCGCGCACCCAAAATTTCTCCCGCCTTAAACAGATGGCGGATATACGCCCGCGTGTAATTCCGGCAGGTATAACAATCACATTCCGGATCTATAGGAGTAAAATCCTGGGCATACTGCGCGTTTCTTATAACCAGCCGACCTTGGCTGGTCATAAAGGTGCCATTGCGCGCAATACGAGTGGGCAGCACGCAGTCCATCATATCCACGCCCCGCATAAAGCCCTCCACCAGGCAATCGGGCGAACCCACTCCCATAAGATAACGGGGCCGGTCTTTGGGCAGATATGGCATAATGGCCTCCAGCATTTTATACATTATTTCCTTTGGTTCTCCCACGCTCAGGCCGCCTATGGCTATGCCGGGCAAATCCATATCGGCCGTCGCCTTTGCGCTTTCAATGCGCAGATCCTCGTACATTCCGCCCTGGACTATTCCAAAAAGCGCCTGGTCCTCTCTGACCCACGCCTTTTTGCACCTTTCCAGCCAGCGCAGCGTCCTCTCCATGGCATTGGCAATTTGATTATAATCAGCCGGATACGGAGAGCAGACGTCAAAGGCCATCATAATATCCGAGCCCAGCGCAGTTTGTACCTCTATAGACACTTCGGGAGAAAGAAAACGGGCAGAGCCGTCTATATGAGACTGAAAAGTGACCCCCTCTTCCCTTATCTTGCGCAGAGCCGCCAGGGAAAAAACCTGGAACCCGCCGCTATCCGTCAAAATAGGTCTGTCCCAATGCATAAATTTGTGCAGTCCGCCCGCGCTGCGTATAAGCTCATGTCCGGGCCTCAGAAAGAGATGATAGGTATTGGAGAGGATTATCTGCGCGCCTATTTCCTTAAGCTCTTCAGGAGACATAGCCTTGACGGTCGCCTGCGTACCTACAGGCATGAAAACCGGCGTTTCAATTACACCGTGGGGAGTGGTAAAACGCCCTATTCTTGCGCCTGTCTGCTTACATTCTTTAATTATTTCATATTTAAATTTATCTGTCTGCATGCCTTCTATACCGTAATTAAAAAATTCTTTAATGTCCATTTTATTATACTTCCCAGTAGTATACAAGTCAAGCTCCGCAAATTCAACTGTTTTGGACGCATATACCCTCGGTTGAAAATAAGCTATACACCTTATAAAGGGTAATTACTTAATTTTCTGCGTTATCCTCAATCGGAGTACGCCCAGCCCCCTTCTTTTGCCTTTAAAATGAAGAACTTCCCTCGGTCTGAGCTCTCAGAGTCAAGCCGCATGAAATTTGCGTACTGCAAGGAGTTTGAACGGCGCGTACTGGACGTGCGCAAAATAAAAGCAATGCGGCAGGCCGCAAATTGCATGTATCACTATCGTGCAGTTCCTTATAAACCTGGGATAATATTTTCTTAAAACACTCTGATAAAGCGTCACATAAGCCCCGGCCGGCGCATATATAAATATCAGCGGCAGACCCTGCCCAAAAATTAAAAGAGGTGATGATATTTGCGATTCAGAGGCAGACCTCAGTACTTTGTGCAGCAGCAGCCAATCGCACAGCCCGCGCTGGCCCCTCAAGCGCCCGACCAGCCGGGATATTTGCTGATTCAGGTTTCTACGGCCCAGGGTGCAATACCCATTCCCGGAGCTTCCATAGTAATTTCCATCGGGGATGACCTTATTTACAATCTAACCACCGATGCGGAAGGCAAAAGCATTACAATGACCATTATGGCGCCCTCGTCAGAGCTTTCCCAGCAGCCCAGCGAACTGGCGCGCCCCTATTCAATATGCGACGCAACCGTCTACTTCCCAGGATACTATACAAATATATATAAAAACGTGCAGATATTCCCCGGTATAACCTCTCTGCAAAACGTATTTCTTATCCCGTTGCCTGAAAGCCAGCAGAATGAACGGCTCACCATAGTTTATGACGCCAGTGAGCACAGCTTATATGAGGAAGGAGCTGAATAATCAATGCCCATAGTACCCTATGTTCCGGTAGATATAACCGTTCATCTAGGCCGGCCAGAGCGGGATGCCCGCAATGTCACCGTCAGTTTTCCCGATTACATAAAGAATGTCGCATCAAGCGAAATATATCCTACCTGGCCCGAATCAGCCATAAGAGCCAACATCTACTGCCAGATTTCCTTTGCCCTGAACAGGATTTATACCGAATGGTACCCCAGCCAAGGCTATGATTTTGATATAACAAGCTCTACCGCCTTTGACCAGTTTTTCGTAGAGGGGCGGGACACCTTTGAAAATATAAACACCATAGTGGACGAAATATTCAATAACTATCTGCGCCGGCCGGGCCAGCTCCAGCCCTTCTTCGCCCAATACTGCAACGGGGTTTCAGTAACCTGCGCCGGCCTCTCCCAATGGGGCACCGTAGACCTGGCAAAAAGAGGATATACGCCCTACCAGATACTTACATATTATTACGGCGACAACCTGGAAATTGTATACGACGCCCCTATTTACCGCGGCGTCCCCTCCTATCCCGGCACAGCCTTTAGGCTGGGGGACCGCGGGGACAACGTCACCCTCATTCAGCGGCGCTTAAATGTGGTAAGCAATAGTTATCCGGGAATAAATAAAGTGGTTGCAGACGGCATATTCGGGGAAAAAACCCAGGAGGCGGTAAAAAAATTCCAGGAAATTTTCGAGTTAACGCCAGACGGGATAGTGGGCAAAGCTACATGGTATAAATTAGGCTTTGTTACCGCCAACGTGCTGCGCCTGGCAGAATTGGATTCCATAGGCCTTTCCTTTTCGGGTGAATCCCAGCAGTTTAAAAGGGAATTGTCCCTCGGAAACGCAGGGAACGACGTAAGAGTCATGCAGTATTTTCTCAATACGGTATCCGAATTCATACAGGCCGTACAGCCCGCGCCGTTGAAGGGCGTTTTTGACCAGGAGACGCAGAATTCCCTGATCTCCTTCCAGCGATTCAAGGGCCTGCCCCAGACGGGAGTGCTGACCCTGCCGGTATTTGAGAGTTTGTATAATGAATATGTCGGAATAATACTCACCATCCCGCGCTCGTACGGCGGCTTTGACGCCGCGCCCTATCCAGGCTTCATACTTAGATTAGGCATGACCGGGCGGGAGATAGAAGCGCTGAACACATATCTGCTGCAAATTTCCACGGTATTCCCCGAAATACCAAAGCTTATTCCGGACGACGTATTTGACACTTACACCCGTGCAGCAGTAATAGCCTTTCAGAACCTTTTCGGTCTCAACCCCGACGGTATCGTTGGACCTGAAACCTGGAACAAAATTACCGAGATTTACACCGATATAGTTGCCAGCAATCTCAGGCGGGCGGAACAGGCTCCGGGGGTAAGCCTGATGATGGACGAACAGGAGGAGATAATCTAATGAGCGAACAGCAGGCGGCACAGCTAAAGGAAGCGGAATACAAAAGAGCGGTCGGCGACTTGCAGTCCTTTCTGCGCAGGCTGAGCCATACATATGTTACCATTCCCTATCTTGTCAGCGACGGAATTTTCGGGGAACGCACCAAAGCGGCCGTGGAAGAATTTCAGAGGCTTATGGGAATGCCGGTAACGGGAGTAGTAAATACCCAGACATGGAACGCAATAGTGAGCGAAATGCATGCATCTGAAAATGTGAAGGCCAAAGCCGCACCCGCTTACTTTTTTCCCCGCCTGAGCACATTTTCGGCAGGGGACAGCGGCGATGCGGTTTACGCAGCCCAGATTATGCTCAAAAATCTTGCGGGGCTTTACCGCAATTTATCTGATGTAGACATAACAGGCAAAATGGATGATAAAACAATAGAGGCCCTCAAAAGGCTTCAGGCCCGGAGCAATACCGAGGTATGCGGAGAATTGAACAAGGAAACCTGGGGACATCTATGCAGATTCTACGAGCTGCATCTGGATTTAATACATCCGCTCCGCCGCAGACATGATAATAAATAAAATATTTAATTATAGCATGTGCAAATAAAACAGCCCTCTATTTACCCAAGCGCCTGCGGCCATAAAGAGACATATCAGGCTCAGGGCCAGACTGAAAAAAGGGCCAAGGGGGGCGGCGTTTACGGCCGGGTACCCCGGCCGCCTGACGGGCCTCCGGCCCGGCAGGGGCAGAGCGAAGCTCTGCCTAAACGCCGCCCCCCTCGACCCCTTTTTTCAGTCTGGCCCCTAAATGCTCCTTACTCTCTAAGAGTAGTCAGCACAAATATGAAAATATGAAGATCTGCAATCTAATAATAACCGCTAAAACGCCTATTTGCCCTGCCCGTAATAGGCGTTTTTGCCGTGCTTGCGCAGAAAATGCCTGTCCAGCAGCTCCTGCTGCATAGGTTCAAGCTTGCCCAGGCTCCTGGTATAATAAGCCATCATGGCTATTTCCTCCAATACCACCGCATTATGCACGGCTTCTTCGGCATCCTTACCCCATGTGAACGGGCCGTGGCTGTTTACCAGCACTCCGGGCATATTAGAAGGATTCATTCCCTCAAAGGTTTCCACAATTACCTTACCCGTATTCAGCTCATACTCCCCGCGTATTTCGTCATTGGTCATCTTCCGGGTACACGGAACCGCGCCGTAAAAATAATCGCCGTGAGTAGTGCCGTAAGCGGGTATATCCATCCCCGCCTGGACCCATATGGCCGCCCAGCGCGAATGGGTATGCACTATTCCTCCTATGTCCCCAAAATTTCTGTATAATTCAAGATGGGTGGGCGTATCCGAGGAGGGGCGCAGATTCCCCTCGGCTTTAGTCCCGTCCAGGCGCATTACCACCATATCGTCAGGGCCCATGCTCTCGTAATCCACTCCCGAAGGCTTAATAACCACCAAACCGCGCTCCCTGTCTATAGCCGAAGCGTTTCCCCAGGTAAAAGTCACCAGCCCGTAATGGGGCAGCAGCATATTAGCTTCATATACCTTTTGCTTTAGCTGTTCAAGCATAACTATACATCCTTTCCGCGCTATTTTATCTGGCTGTAAAAATTCGCCAGCGCTTTATAACGCCTGTATTTTTCCATATATATTTTATGCATTTGCAATTCCGGCTGTATGACGGCTTTAACTTTTACCATATGCCCGGCCGCATCAGCATAATCTTTATATTGCCCGGCGCATACCGCCGCCGCCATTGCGCAGCCCAACGCCCCCAGCTCCTTTGTATTTACAACTTCCAGCGGAATACCGATTATATCGGCAAATATCTGGAGCCACACTTCCGAATTTACCACCCCGCCGGCAATACGCACCGCCTCAGGCCGTTCCCTTCTGTCTAAAAGCTTTTCGATATGGCTCAGATGGGAAAAAGCCACTCCTTCATAAACCGCCCTTACAATATCCGCTCTTGAAGCGTCCCCAGTTATGCCTGCAAAGCATGCGCCGTTGCAGCCGGGATAATTTGTACCATATAAAAAGGGCAGAAATATGATATCCGAAACAGGAGCGCTCTTTACCGCCTGGTTTATATAATCATACACCGGCTCGCCGCATACGCTCGCAGCGTCCCGCTCCTCTTTAAAGAAATTATCTATCACCCATTCCAGATTGCCCGCGGAAGTAGGGCTGCTCTCCTCTATTAAATAATAGCCCGGAATACAAAAAAGGGAATTCAGCGTGCTGCCGTCAGCAGGCACGGGTTTTTCCGAAATATATTCGTTTATGCTCCATATCCCGGTTATTGCACATAACTTTTCAGGACTGCTCACGTCCATGGCTATGGCACAGGCGTCTATATCAAACATGCCGCCGCATACGGGCGTTCCTTCTTCCAGGCCGGTTATTTCAGCGGCTTCAGCAGTAATATATCCGCAGTTTTCATAAGAGCGCTTCAGCTTGGGCAGGCAGTCCATCATTTCTTCCAGCCCCCAAAGCTTTAGCAGCTCAATGTCAAAAGAGCGCGTAACAAGATTCATAAGGCTGGTGCCGGAATAATCAGTTTCTTCAGCGTTTGCCTGATTGGTCAGCATAAAGCGTATATAATCCTTGGCCTCAAATACCCATTTTATATTTGAATATACTTCCGGCTCCTTTTCCTTAAGCCAGGCTAATAGAGCCGCCGGCTGGCACTCTATGACGTTTTGCAGAGTCTTTTCCCTGGCTTTAAGGGCGGTGCCGTCTTTTCTCCAGCGTTCCACTATCTCCATAGCACGGTGGTCAGTAGAAGCAACAGCGTTATAAATGGGTCCATCTTCCTTGCCCCAGAGATACAGCCCTTTGCCGTGGCCAGTGCATCCCACTCCGGCTATATCCGCGCTGTCCACCCCCGCTTTAACAACCGCCCGGCTTATAGTATGAGCCGTAATCTGCCAAAGCTGAAGCATATCCCGCTCAAAATAGCCCTTCTGTGGGGTCAGCACAGGGGTATTTTCAGAAGCAGAAGCCATTTCCCTGCCGTTCTGGTCAAAAAGCGCGGCCTTAGTAACCGTTCCGCCGTTATCCACGCCCAAAAAATACTGAGCCATACTTAATTCCTCCAACGCGGTTATTTGAGATAAGGACGAAGGAAATCGTGACTGCTTTTAAGAATTTCTTTCCAGTTGCTGCCCCCGTCATACCAGAATTCTGCCGTAAACATGGCCACATCCTGCGCCTTAAGCACATTAGCTGCCATCTTAAAATCCACTCTACCTTCACCAAAATGCAGATTGCGGAATATTCCCGGCTTGGTCTCCTTTAAGTGCGCCGCCGCTATATGCCCTTTGCCAGAACGAATATCCCTGGCCACATGCTGAGTAGCGTTAGTAACATTGCCTATATCGGGATATACCTGAATATAGGGCAAATTAATAGTATTTACATAATACATGGCCTTTTCAATGGTATTCATAAAGTCGTTTTCCATTGTTTCCAGTGCCAGAATAACCCCTCTGGAGGCAGCCATGCGGGCGCTCTTCCATAAATTTTCAAGAAAGCGCTCCTTAGTGCCGGGGGTGGATTCCTCATTGTAATATACATCGTATCCCGCTAGCTGGATTATCCTTACCCCCAAATCATAGGCTAATTCTATCGCCTGCTCCATTATCTGCATGCCGCGCGCCTCAATAGGCGGCTGGGCGCTGCCTATTGGATATTTGCGGTGCCCGCTCAGGCATATGGTATTTATATAAAAACCCACTTCCCGGCACAAATTGACCAGTTCTTTTCTCTCAAATTTATCCCATTCCAGTCTGGACAAGCGCGCGTCTGATTCGTCTATGCTCATTTCCAGCCAGTCAAAGCCCGCTTCCTGGCCCGAAACCAGCTTTTCCCGCCAGCTCAGGCTGTCCGGCATGGATTTTTCATATAATCCGAGTCTGCAATTCATTTTTGTCTCCTTATATTAAAAGATTTACTCTCTTAACTGCTCAAGGGCAGGCCTGCTTTGGGTGCCGGCTGCCTTTTTATTCTGCTTTAGGAACAGACGGATTGCTGGGAAAATGCTTAAGCATTACCAGAGGCTCACAGCTGCTGTGATTTTCTATGGTCACGCCGTTTTTAGCGGCATCGTAAGAGACAAAGAATTCATCCTGGCTGAACTGGCCAAAGCGCAGCATGGTTGCGCAGGCGCAGTTATGCTTTCCTATTTTGCCATAGCCCTGCACAAGTATGCAGCCGTAAGGAGTATCGTCATATATGGTAACTTTGGCGCCTGGCTGTACAGTTAATTCCTTGGCCGCGATATAATCGTTTCCGTAAGCAATCCACTTTTCGGTATACTGCTCATTTTCAGTTATAGTCACAGGCGGACGGAAATAAGTCCTGCGGTAATGCGGGTCTATATTCTTATCCCAGTCCAGCAAATCCAATACATAGTCCAGATCCGCCCATTTATCCTCAGGACAGTTTTCTGTCAAAAAGCTGTAATCATAGATTTCATTATCACAGATATTTTCAAATACCGAATTGACATCCGAATTCCATTGAGGCTCGTAGGTCAGAACCGAACCCGGAGCATGCACTACTCCCGGCGGTGTATACCATCCCGTGCCCAGCTGGACGCGGTAAGCCCTGGACAGTTCGGTAATGCGCGTATCCCGGTCAGTATAGCCCTCTAAGCGCTCCTTAACCTCCCGCTTTGACACATCTGGGTCAAACCCGAAATAGGTATGCGGGAATTTCCCCATATAATTATTATACTGAGGAGGAAAATAGTAAGCTTCGGGCTTTCCTAATTTCCCCACCCTGGCCGCCGCTTCAAATGTAAGGTGCAGATGGTGGAACAAAGGGCCTTCATAATCGAAAAACTTTGAATACATTGGCCAGTTGCCGTATTTGTCATATAGCGGGCTTCCTATAAGCTCGGCTTTCAGCGTATTGACAAACTCCCTAAGAGAAATTTTATCCTCCAGCCTGCCCGTGATATTAACATAGCTCAGTCCCTCGTCCTCCTTAGCTTCGCTGCCGTTCATTGGGCAGATAACTGAAGAAAACCAGCGTTCCTTTATTGAGCCTCTCTTGGTACCCAACGCATAATAATCATCCGGATGCAGTCTTAACCTATGTCCTGCCGAACCGAACCGGCGCGGTACAAATACAGGAATTAAATTCAATATCCCGCCGCTTTCCTCCAAATGCCTTTTGATTATATCCTTTTGCATATGATCATCTTCTTTCTTATTGATATTTGCATGCAAGCTCTTATAACTCATTTTTTAGTATAACGCATATGCGATTAAGAGTATATATACAAAACAGATATTAAGATGGACAAAACAGACTTTTTATAATAAAATACAAACTGAATGAGTTAAAGGAATAAATCGGTTTTGCAAGCTATTGCGCTCTTTTTATGTTTAAGGGCGCAAATATTAAATGCTGTACGGGAATGTAAATATTAGATTACGGCAAGAGTGCTTCAGCTAAAGTAAAAAGGCAGAAACGCTTGAGAGGCAGGGGGGCGGCCCGCAGCCCGGCCGAAGGCCGGGTCCGGGCGTTTGGGCTGCGCCCAAACGCCCGGCTTTGGCCGCATCGCGGCCAAAGCTGCGGGCCGCCCCCTTAACAAACAAATTTCTGCCTTTTACTTTAGCTGAAGCACTCAGAAGCAAGAATCTATAAATTTAAGAAAGAAGAATTTAAAATGGGACGAAATGAACATATTAAAGAATATATAAAAAGCATTGAACCCCAATATGTGGGACGGCTTTTTAATAACACATACCGCGTTGCAGTACACACACATGAACTGTGGGAGGCGGTATATTATACCGACGGCACAGGTATCGTTGAAATACAAGGCCGTAGGTATCCCTTTAAAAAAGGAGATATTTTTTTTATAGCTCCCGAAATCCCTCATACCGACTACGCAGAAAGCGGATTTAAAAATTATCACTATACATTTCATGAACCCCCAGTACCCGGAACATCTTTTTTTAAGATACAAGACAGCGGCAGCGGCGATTTTCTAAATATTCTGAAACAAATGTATCTTGAATATCATCTGAAACGAAAAAACTGGGAAAATATTGTGAGCAGTTTATTTGATACATTAAATCAATATATTATTTCCTTCATGGATGAAACAGCCCATAATGCATATGTATCGGCAGCAGTTAAGGAAATAATAGCAAATATTTCTAATCCAAATTTCAGCACTGAGCATATGGCAGAGAATTACGCGCTCAACAACGATTATTTCCGCCGGCTTTTTAAAGAATATACAGGCGATACCCCCTTACAGTTTTTGCTAAAGAAGCGCATTAGCTTTGCCCAGCAACTACTGCGTACCAGCAGAGAAACCGGACTTATAATTAAAGAAATCGCTAAGTTATCAGGATTTTCCGACTATTACTATTTTTCAAGAATGTTTAAAAAAATAATAGGTATTTCCCCAAAAGTATGGGCAGAAAACTTGAACCCTAATAAAAAATAATGCGAACAGAAAGTTGTCAGCATGGGGGCGGCGCACGGCACATGGCGCCTTTAATAGGCGCCATGTGCCGGCGGGTTCATAATTTTGGAAAGCATTGCTTTCCAAAATTATGAACCCG
>URYI01000053.1 GCA_900552055.1 uncultured Eubacteriales bacterium
AGCTTTGCGGAGCTTTTGGCTGACGCCCCTTCTGGCGCCCCCTTCGGGGCGCCAGAAGTCCGCGCCGCCCCCCTGAATCACTTATACCCGCCCCTAAAGTTTTTACTTTTCTCCTTCTCTTAGGCTCACAGACCTATAAGCTTAACTTTCAGCGCCCGCTTACATTTTTCTTATTCCTGCGCCGTCTGGTTTGGCAAACAGCCGTCCCCCCTGCCAGCAAGCATGCCGCCCCGCCTGCAAAGCTCATACCGGCGCCTGCTGCTGCTCCGGGAGCAGTATATTTTATCTCTATTTCATGCATTCCTTCAGGCACCTCAAAGCATAAAAAAGTCTCAAAGCCCGCAAAGGTTTCGACCTCCTGCCCGTCTATCCTGACGCTGAAACCCGCATCGTAAGGTATGCTTGCAAAAAACAGGCCGCCCTGGCCGGCGTCTACCCTTCCCGCTATATAATCCGCCCGGTAACTTTCAACCGCCAGACCGCCCTGCGCCAAAATATCCAGCGCTTTAAGCATATTATCCATATCCAGCGTGCATACTTCGGGCTGCGGGTAACTTAAGTTTGCCCGTATGCTTAAAATACTGCTCTGGCCCGCTTCCAATTCGCCCAGGTAGAGTATGCAGCACGTCTCGCTTGTAAAATAATTGCCCTTGAATTGGCCGTCCAGATATATTTCCCCCCAGCCGTAGGGCGCATTATTAATAAGCATATAGCAGGGCCCGCTCATAGCGGGAGTAATGGTATATTCCCCCTGTCCGCCCGTTACTTCGCAGTGTATAAAATATTCTTCCTCCAGCCCCGAAAGAGAAGAGAGCATAGAGCTCTGCGCCTCAAAGCCTCTTCCGGTTATCTCCGTTCCCTCCGCCATAAAACCTACGGGCAGCGCAAACGGATTTTGATATAAAACAGTCTCGCCGCTGCGGGCCGCCTCTCTGTAAAAGCCGGGCACACTGCTCCTGAACATTATATATTTAACGCTGAACAGGCTGTCTGTTATGGGGGTGGAGCCGTAATAGGAATTCCAGAAATGCGTCTGAGCAAAGCCCAGGTTCCGGGTAAATTCATTTATCTGCCCGTTATAGGCAGAGGAATAATGGGTTATGCCGTTATAGCCCAAGGTCATAGCGTCATTTTTGCTGCGCTCAAAGGTCTTTTCAATACGGTAAAAGCCCTCGTCCGCTTCAGCCCTGTCTACAAGAGGCTTAAGCTCTTCATAAAACTGCGCATAAGATTCCAGGCTTTTATATCCGAATTGCTTATCCAGCCCTTCTATCATTGCTTTACCGTTAGCATACAGCCCAAAACACTGTACGGCAATAACAATCCCTGCCAGCCCGCAGGCGCACGCGCGCGCTCCCCTGCGCGCCGCAAAAGCGGGAACGGGCAGGGCGGCGACTCCCCTGTATGCCGTATACACCAGAAACGCCGAGAATAAAAAGGCGTTCCTGAACGGGAACCAGGTGGGATATGCAAAGCCGTGCCAAATATAATCCAGCCCCTTAAATATAAAGCTGGCCAGCATAAAAACCATTATGCCCAGAGATATCAGCTTTTCCTTAAGGGATATTCTGTCGGTAACAAAAAATATAACCGTTCCCAGCAGCGCGCACAGGCCGCAGTATATTGAGGGCAGGCCATTATTGGTAATGCTGTCGTACTTTTGGGGCAGTAATTTTTCCAGCAGCTCAATCAGCCCGAAATATGTGCCTGACGCAGGCGAAGAGCCGGTCGCGGCCAATCTGCCCGAAAGCAGGTCGGCCGCAGTGGGCAGCAGCAGCCAGGCGGCTAAAAATGCGGCCAGCAGCGCGCCCGCACAGAACCTCCAGAAATATTTTAAAAACAGCCGCGGGGGCTTTTGTGCGAAAAAGCGGAGCAGAAAGTACAGCACCGAAAAAATCCCTATCATATAGGCGATATAATAATTAGCTATAAACATTACCGCCAAAAATAAAGTCAGCAGCCAGGGAAAGCTGAATATAACGGAATTAAGGCGCCCGGCCGTCCCTTTGCGTCCCGCTTTACCCGCCTCAGCAGCCTGGGCGGTTCCTGCGCTCGCCTCGGCCCGCACGCTTTGTACGGCGCCCTGCGTCCGGGCCTCCCCTGCGCCGGCCCCTGATTGCGCATAATCTACCTCGGCCCGCGCCGCCTGCGACTTGGCCCTCTCCGCCGGCAGACTGCTTTCCGCATCTTTTTCTTCCCGGCCGGCGTTATCCTGCGCGCGACCTGCCATTAAAAATTTTTCTGGCCCGGCTTGTCCCTGCAATTCCCCCTTATTCAAATTGCAGTGCTGCGCCAAGGCTTTTTTATCTTCCAGCTTTATTTTCAGCAGGCGCTCTATGCCCAGCATTATCATGGGCAGAAATATCAGTCCGTCCAGCCACATTATACTCAGGGAATATACGCTTGAATAGGACATAAGCGCATAGCAGCATGCAAAAAGCAGTATGGCCCAGGGTCTTTTATTAAAAGCCAGCCGTAAAAAAAGCGCAAAGGACATCCCTGCAAGCCCTATCTTTATGCAGGTCAGCCACATTAACGCCTCTGGGAGCTGGTTTTCCGGAAAAAGCAGGGTAATAAACGAAAAGGGGCTGGCCAGATAATAGGCGAACACCCCGATAAAATTACATCCAAAAGCCTTGTGCCAGGAGAAAAATATGCTGCTTTCCCCTTCAAAAATACTGCGCAGCTCGGCAAAAAAGGCAACGTACTGGTCGGACATATCCATTATTAATACAGATTTATCCCCCCAGGGCGCCATTCCACAGGCAGAATAAACAAAGACCATTATAAGAAAAGGAATAAAAAAGGCCGCAAGGATAAGCAGTGTGGTCTTTATCCGCCTGGAAACTTTCGCTGTTATCATATGTTTCTCCTTTATCAAAGCGCCGGGACGCCGCGGGGCGCGGGAGGCCGCCCGTATCGGGCGGCCGTGGGGGTTATATATCTGAGCCGCCGGGAGCGTAAGCTCCCGCGGCGCGAGCGCGCAAAACTAAAGCCGAGGGAAATGCCGGAAAATACGGCTGTGCCTGACGCCGCTTAAAATGCCATGGGCGCGCTCTCCTTAAAAGGGCGGGGCGCCCCCGTTTTTTAAATGCTCAAGGTTTTTTAAGCTTATTTATCCTTATTTTCAGTTCCTTTTTCCCGGCTGTCCTCTTTAAGTATATATATTGGCCGCTGTTTTACCTCCAGATAGGTCTTGGCCAGATACTGGCTGAGCAGTCCGATGCATAATAGCTGTAACCCGCTCACAAACAGTATTATGCATACCATGCTGGCCCAGCCGAAGGCGGAGTTCTGAAATATAAGCTGGCGCACAGCTACAAAGACTATTCCCAAAAAGGATAATATGCAAAGCAGTATCCCTAAAAAGGAAGCGGCAGCCAGGGGAACTGTGCTGAACGCCGCTATTCCGTCAAAGGAATATTTGAACAGCTTCCAAAATGACCATTTGGTTTCTCCCGCCACCCGCTTGGTATTTTCATATTCCAGCCACTTGGTTTTAAAGCCCACCCAGCCGAAAATACCCTTTGAAAACCTGTTGTATTCGCGCAGTTCCAGGATAGCGTCTGTCATTTTCCGGTTCATAAGCCTGAAATCCCTCGCGCCGTCCACTATTTCCACCTTGGAAATCCTGCGCATCAGCCGGTAAAAGCAGCGCGCGAAAAAAGAGCGCACCGGCGGCTCCCCCTTGCGCGTCACCCGCCTGGTTGCGGCGCAGTCATATTCCCCTTCGTCCAGAATGCGTGCCATTTCTTCCAGCATTTCAGGCGGATCCTGCAAATCCGCGTCCATTATGCCGACGTAATCCCCGCCAGCATGTTCCAGCCCTGCGTACATGGCGGCCTCCTTGCCGAAATTGCGGGAAAAGATAAGAGATCTTATTCTGCTGTCCTTTTGGGCCAGTTCCTTAAGCAGCCGGGCCGTGCCGTCACGGGAGCCGTCGTCCACAAATATAAACTCCAGCTCTCTGGGCGCCAGCTTCTCTGCTTCAGCGCAGATGGCTTTATAAAAATGGGGAAGCGCCTCCTGTTCATTATAACAGGGCACTATAATGGAAATTAACATATATTAAGCTCCGATATTCTCCCGAAAAGGTTTGTCTTTTGCAGCCGGGACCTTTTTTCTTATTATACATTATAAGCGGATATTTTGCAAGTCCTTTATGCGCCGCACAGTTTTTTAATATATAAAAGGCGGCAGGCTAATAAAAAAAGTTAATTCTATTCTATCAATAGTTACTTTCGTGCGTTCCCTTTTAGAGGGTTTTATTATATCATCATTAAAACAGCTTTATTAATTCATTGCGGAGGCTTTTTATGAACAGAGAGTACAGCGATTATACATATATGTGGTGGAAGGACGGCTTTAATAAAGGGGACAGGGAAATGCTCTTCCAGACGGGTTCCTACGGCTTATCCGTCCAAACTGTTACGGGAGGCATAAACCGCCTGGGATTAATAAACAGTCCCCCGGCCGCCCAAGAGGTTCTGGAGGCGGACAACTCCGCCGTTTTATCCCTGCCCAAGTGCTCAAGCGAATTTTCCATATGCATAAACGGCCAATATGTCCCCGCCCAGGGACTGGAATTTATAGACCAGGATGCGCAGGCGGTCTCCCGGATACTTGAATCGGGCGTAAGCGTTCAGCGCATGGATGTAATGTACTACCGTTTTAACCATTCCCCCCTCAAGGGCAGGCTGGAACTCGCCGCCTTTCCCCGTTTTTTGGCAGTAAGCCTTTGGCTGTATGTGCCGGACGAAGAGTCCATGCGCCAAACCGGAGAAAAAATAAACACGCGCTTTACGCTGGATTTGGGGGAATGCTCCCTGCTTAGCCAGTCGGAGGGAATAACCGTACTGCGGACCAATAATGAGGAATACTATTTTATTACTTCAGCAAGCCTTTCAATTAATGATGGAAAAATAATATTTGAAGCCCCCATATCTTTGAAGCCTGGGACCTTTAATGGATTTTCCTTTTTATACGCGCCCTCTCTTAAGGCGGCGCGCGCGCTCAAGGCTCAGAAGTCCGCGCAGATAAGCGCAGTGGACCAGCATACCGGCCGCATTTTAAACACCGTTTATGACGAGCGCGGCTATTTCTGCGTGGACGTTTCCCAATTAACGCCCGAAGGCCAGGAGCAGTTCAACGACCAAGAAGCGCGCAAACGGTACGAGCAGGTAAAACTGACTCTTGAAAATAATTCGGATTTTGACTTGCTTTTGCCGGTATGCTTTATAAAGGAAAAGGTGAATTTCCCCATAAGCGGTCTGTGCCCTTTTATAAGGGATGAGGAGGGCTTCCCCACAGGCATAGCCGTTCAGCTCTCCAAAAACTGGCACAAGCTTAGGAACGACCCTGCGGCCGGATATTTTTACGCGCCTGACAACCATCCCAAGCGCTTCTGGGAAGGGCCGTGGCTGCACGCCTACGCTCTGTTCAATTTAAAAGCGCATTCTAATGCAAATTATCTCTATAACTGCACCTTTGCCGGCTGGGGAGGCGCTTTTGCCTCCAGCCACGCGCAGCTCTGCCTGGCAGGCTGGGGAGGAAACTACCAGCAATGGGAATCCAGCGCCATAGGCTCCTTTGGCGAAGCCTTCTGCTACGACCCCGAAACCGCGCACGGCCGCGCGTTTATAGACGACATACGTCCCCTGCTGGTATATAAATTAAACGACCCTGATCTGCCCCGCTATAATTGGACGGGCTGCAACGGCGGGGGCAACTTCCTGGTATATGAAAAGGAAGGGCAGCGCGTTCCCCTCAAACGGGTGCGCACATATTTTAAAAAGCAGGGGCCTAATTTATGCGAGGTAGTTTATACGGCCGTTACGGCGGACGAAAGCATAAAGCTGGAGCTGACCGCCTTCCTGCCCAGGACGGACGACTGTTCCCGCGCCCTGCATTCTTTTAAATACACCTTTTTAAAGGATACTAATTTTACCCGTCTGGCCCTTTACCAATTAGGCGCGGACGGCTACAATGACAATTCCTACCGCACTATGGCCATAGGCAATGACTGCGGCCCCATCTCCTTTAAAATAGGGGACACTGCTTTTGAAGGGGAATTTGAGCCGCTCCTTTCAGACAAAAACGAATATATGCTTACAGGAAATGAGATGCAGCGCATCGCCGTGCCGGGCAGAGGTCTGTTTATAGGCTTTTTCAAGGCGCAGATACAAAAGACCAACGCCTGCAAGGACGGCCCCGTGGCCAACAGGTTCATAAATCTATTGGACTATTCGGCCGTAATAAACGGCGCTGAATATGACAAGCCTGCGGTCAATCTGCGGATCACACATGATTTCAACGTAGCGTGCGCCGCCGCCGAGCTGACGGTAAATAAGGAAGCGGGCAGCGTCATAAAGGCGGGCAGCGTCATAAATGGCACTGTGGAATATATAAACTTCCCTGTGAAAAAGGAATATTACTACGGACCCAGCAAGGTGCTTAGAGGGGTGCCGTCTGAGGAATTCAACACTTTCAGGCTGGCCCACCGTGCCTCTCTTGCCGGAAGGTACCGTTGCCGCGTGCTGACGGGAACCCTTACGCGCAGCTATCCCATAACAGTGGAAGCGGATTTCGGGCAGTCGGCGCATATAATTATAGAAGGGGGCTTCAGCTATGTTCCCCTGGTTTTCACCGGCCTGGAATCATACCGCAGCTACGCCCTGGAGCAGCTTACTCCTAACGGATGGGAAAGAGTGGACCAGTCTGTTTTCGGGAACGATTACTGGCAGTGCGCCTACGACTCCAGCAGGGATAAATACGAGCTTATTTTCAACGTAGAGCACTGCGGCGAGCCCGCTTCGGAATACCAGTACAGGCTGGTTAAGCTGGACTGACCGTTCCGCCCGCTTCTGCGTTTTGGCAGGCTGTTAAAATTTCGGGCTTGATATCTTTACGGCATTATACTATAATACAGATAAGCGCTCTTTAGCCGGTTCGCCTGAAAAGGCGCCGGCAGGAACAATCAGGGCGGTACAAAAAACGGGAGGTTTTTAAAAATGTTTTGCAGAAACTGCGGTCAGCAGCTGCCCGACGGCTCGTTATTCTGTCCCCGCTGCGGTACAAGCGTGCAGGCCGGCGCTTCGCCGGTACAGGACAAAACCCGGCCTTCTCCGGGAATAGCTGTGCTTTCCTTTTTCTTCCCTATTGTAGGGCTTATCCTTTATCTGGTATGGATGGACAGCGAGCCTGGAAAAGCAAAATCGGCAGGAAAAGGCGCGCTGATAGGGGTTATAGTAAGTGCGGCGCTATTTATGCTGCTCTTTATTATCGGCCTTGCCGTAAGCAGTTCGGCCATATACTACAATATACGCTGAACACTGCTGCGCCCTTAAAGCTGTACGGCTCTCAGGCCCGCTGAAATAGCGGGCCTTTAGTCTGCCCAGAACCGCCGTTCTAAACGCATTGCCCCGCCCGCACGGCGGTTTGAGAAAAATGGCAGAGGAAATTAATTCAGCCGGCGGCATCCCCGCTTGAACGACGGTTCGAGAAACAGCGGGGAGCATTGGCGCAGCCGCCGGCGGCGCAGCTGCCCGGCGTAAGGAAAGCCGCGCAAGGGTAAGAACGGCCCTGCCGCAGCTGTCCGCGCTTGTTCCCGGCATTTCCTTACTGTAAATTCCGGCCCGCTTGTTTCAGCGCTTACAAAATCTCTTTTTTATTTTTGAGCAGAATGCCGCAGCGGCGCTGAATATTAGAGGCGGGGGTGCAACATCGCGCGGCCCGTAATTTTTGCAAAAGAATGGGGGCAGGTGCGTTGAATTGATGTTAAAGACTTCTTATAACCTCTCTAAAACCCCCTACAATACCGGCCTTTTGCTGAAGCATGGGCTATGCCGGTTCCTCTGGATTGATATTACAGAGCGAATACGCGGCGTGAATATATATAAAAAGCATGAAAATGCGGTATGTTGATGTTTAAGACTTCTTATCCGCCTCCGCTATTCCCGCTATTCCAGGGCTTTTTGATTCAGCTTATGTCGTCTTATATCCGCTGGATTGATTCTATTACCGCTAAAACCTGACCGCACTCCCCGCTGCATGCCGATGCTCCTGTTCGGCTTTTTCAGCTTCCGGCCGCTTGCAGTATTTCCGCTATTTTGAGCAGGATAACTCTCAATTTCTCCTCTGCTCTGCCCCGTAAAATCCGATAAATTCCCGCAGGCCTCCCTCCGTATTATCCTTTATATTGATTTGCCGTGCCTTAAAGCTTTTTTAACATTTATCATCCCTTCCAAAGCAGCGTCTATTAAGACATTTTCCGTTCATTCCTTTAAAATTTCCTGTTAAAAAAATGCTTGCAGATTATCTAAAATTTTACTTGAAAAACAACTGATTTTATGCTATTATGAGCACGTTAACTTATAATTGCCGTTATTGTACTCTTCAGCGCAAACCATCCTTAAAATTTTGCTCAAGGCTGCAATTAGAGTATGGGCTGCTTTTGACAGGCAAAAGCCTTAAAACGGCAATACAAATTCAATGATACTAAAGAAAGGAAGATTGTGAAGATGAAAAAAGGCAAACCGGCAAAGCTTACGGCGCTGATTCTTTCCTTTGCTCTGGTGCTTTCCCTTGTTCCGGGCCTGGTCCTGGCGCAGAACGAAACTCCCGACATTGAACTGAATGAAAACACTGTTGCCGTAATTGGGGAAAATCAGTATTCCTCTCTGGCGGACGCCGTCGCGGCGGCAGGCCAGGATGGAGTGGGCAGTGAAATCACGATGGTCAAGAGCGTGACAAACACTCCCCGCATCAACATCACCAACAAGGAGATAACCCTTAATTTAAACGGATTTGATATCTCCTTTGCTTCCAACGGCCGCTTTAACGTAATAGGAGGAGCCCTTAATCTTGAGGGCGAGGGCATGCTGTCTGAAGAATATCCCTATTATGCGCCTGTCATGATGTATGGCTCTTCAGATGAGGACGCTCAGAACTATTCGGTAGTAACCGTGGGAGCGGACGTAACCCTTCAGGGCTGGTCAGGTCTCTTTATAAACCAGAATAACGGCGCCAACTACGGCATGGTCGCCAATGTTTACGGCACTCTTAAAAGTGTAAGGGATACCGACGGCGCAGGCGGCCACGCCTTATATGTAAACGGGCAGATAACCAATACCCAGGGAGCGCCCATAATAACCCTGGACGGCGCCGAACTCACCTGCGAGTACGGCAACGGCATGTATCTGGCGGGCTACACCCAAACGGTTATTAAAAACTCCACCATTACCAGCAGCAACGAAGGCGGCACGGGCATTGAGATACGCGCCGGCGAACTGCTCATTATCAACAGCACTGTTACCGGCGGCAGCGGCGAGTACCAGGGCGCTCCCAACGGGAACGGGTCCACCAGCTTTAACGTAGGCCTGGCCGTTGCTCAGCACACCACTAAGCTGCCCCTGTCTGTAACCGTAGAGAGCGGCGTTTTTACCGGCGGCGCGGCCTTTATACAGGCCAACCCCCAGAAAAATGACGAAGACGCCGTAGCGCAGGTAAATATCTCCCTGGACGGCGGCGAATTCAACGGACAAGTAGACAGCGAAAACAAAGAAGGCTTTATTTCGGGCGGAACTTACTCTGAAGCAATCGCCGAAAAATATGTGCTTCCCGGACTCAGCGCCACAGACAACGGGGACGGCTCCTTCAGCGTCAACGGACTGCAGAACGTATACCTTGACGGCGCAAACGGAGACGACCAGAACAGCGGCGCGGACAGCGACCACGCAGTTAAAACCCTGGAGCGGGCACTGCTCCTTGCTGCGCAGGACGGAACCATATATGTCAGCGGCACGGCGACAGTTAAAGGCAATGTACGCATAAGCGGCGTAACCATTAAGCGAGCTGAGAATTATACAGGCCAGCTTATTTCTGTTGACGGCGCGGACGCAGTATTGACTATTGCGGATGCCACTATCGACGGAAACAAAGTCGAAGGTCTAAATTATTCCAGCTATTTACTGTTTATTACAAACGGCGGCACCCTTAATATCCAGGAGGGCGCGCAGATAATAAACAACCGCGCTACTGCCGTTTATATAAACAACAATGCTTATTTGAACATGAGCGGCGGAATTATAAAGGACAATCACAGCTCAAACACCATTATAGGAGGGGGCGGACTTTATAACGCAGGCACATCCATTATCAGCGGCGGCGAGATTTCTTCAAACAGCTCTCTCATGTGGGGCGGCGGCATTTTAAGCGAGCGCAACACGATAACTATTAAAGGCGGAGAAATTAAAAACAACAGCTCGCCTTACGGCGGCGGTATTGCCATTACGGGCGGAACGGTTATCCTGGACGGCGCTTCCATAAACGGCAATACGGCTGATTACTGCGGCGGCGGCGTTTACGCTACAGGTTTGACCGGTTCTGACACAGTCTTTGAAATGCGCAGCGGCTCAATAATCAATAACACCTCTACTGACATTACCGGCGGCGGAATCTTTGCCTATTTTGTTGACACACAGCCCATAATCCGCATTTCGGGCGGCACCATTTCGGACAATGTTTCCACAAACGAAGTATTGGGCAGCGCCATAAGCCTGACAGCGTATGATATGGAAGGGGAAGATTATCCCAAGCTGGAGCTGAGCGGCTCTCCTGATATTTCGGGCGACATATTATTCCAGAATTTGTTCGGCCTGTCCCAGATAGATGTTACCGGCGAATTTAACCCGGCCAGCCCCATTGAAATTAACAGAAGCGACAACACTGCCGGCAAAGTAGCCGTAGAATACGCCGAGGGACTGACCCCTAATACAAAGCATTTTGTATCAGGAGCGATATTTGAAACTTTGGTTGTTGACGGCCAAACTCTGGTATGGGCCGAAGCGGAAATAGTGTATTTCTACGATGAAGACGGCACCGAATATAGCGATAACAGGCACGGCGTTGTAACGGGGGGCAAGATTGATCCGGCAAACGTGCCCACTCCTACTAAAGCAGGATACACTCTTGCCGGCTGGCGCGTTCAGGGCAGCGAAACCCTTTGGGATTTCAGCACGGATACGGTTACCAAAACCACTAGACTGGAAGCTGTTTGGACGTTAAACGCTCCTGAAGTTACCGTAACGGCGGATACTTTGACTCCGCATATCGGCGAAACCGCTGTTTTGACTGCTCAGCCTTCGCACAGCGCGGAAAATATCACTTATACCTATCAGTGGTACAAGGACGGCCAGCTCTTAGAAGGACAGACCCAGAGCACGCTGACCGTTTCTGAAAACGGCAGCTACACAGTAAAAGTAACTGCAGCAGACGGCAAGAACACAACCGATGCCATTGAAAGTCAGCCTCTTGTTATCGCAATCCAAGAGCACATCGCGGTAAGCGAATGGAAGAGTGACGAGAACAACCATTGGCACGAATGCACCGTTTGCGGTGACAAACTGGGTGAGGAAGCCCATGACTTTGAATGGGT
>URYI01000054.1 GCA_900552055.1 uncultured Eubacteriales bacterium
CAAACGGAGAGAATTTCTTCATTTTCAAGGCAGACGAAGAAGGCGTACTGGGAGTGCGCTGATTGAGGATAACGCAGAAAATGAAGATATTATCATTTTGAGGCTTATAGTTCCTTGTAAACTGAGGGTAGGGTAAATAAAAACTAAACAAATATTGGAGGTTAGTATGGATAAGCTTATCAGGGAATTTAAAAATCCCCCGGCGGCATACCGGGGCAAGCCCTTCTGGTGCTGGAACGGAAAGCTGGAGGGGCAAGAACTGGAGCGTCAGCTGGAGGTCTTTGAGAAAATGGGCATGGGCGGCGCATTTTGCCACAGCCGCACCGGCCTGAGGACAGAATACCTTTCAGATGAATGGTTCGAGCTTATAAACCGCTGCGCGGCTAAGGGCAAAAAGGACGGCATGGAGATATGGCTCTATGACGAGGACCGTTATCCCAGCGGTACAGCGGGCGGCATGGTAACTGAAAACCGCGAATTGGGCATTCATTATCTCCGCCTCAATAAGGCCCAGGGAGATTTTAAATGGCAGGAGGGCGTAATCTGCGCGTTTATCCTGGAATTTAAAGAGGATAAAATTGTACGCAAGGAGCGTATATATAAGGATGCGGCTGTTCCTGAAAACTGTGAAATATGGTATTTTACTTCGGAAATAATGAATTCCGGCTCCTTTTATAACGGCAATCCCTATGCGGATAACGCCAATCCTGAGACGGTTGAGCGTTTTATCGAGCTGACCCATAAGCGGTATGTGGAAAAATGCGGGGAGTACATAAAGGACGGTACCATAAAAGGCATATTTACAGACGAGCCCCATCACGGCGGCGTTATGAACGGCTTCGCCATTTCCAATCCCGACGGCGCGCACCTTATTCCTCATCCTAAGAACCTGTTTAAGCATTTTGAAAATGAATACGGCTATAAATTGGAGGATTATCTGCCCGAAATATACGCTTTTGACGCTTCGGGACGGGCGGAGCAGGTAAAATGGCATTACATGCTGCTTTTGCAGAAGCTGTTCCTGGAGAATTTTATGGGCAAGATAAGGGATTACTGCCATGAAAACGGCCTGCTGTTTACAGGACATGTGCTGCACGAGGACTGCCTTACGGCTCAGGCGGTTATGCAGGGTTCGGTAATGCGCTGCTATGAATATATGGACTGCCCAGGCGTGGACGTGCTTTGGGAGGAGAACCGGGATTATCAGATAGTCAAGCAGCTTTCTTCAGCAGCGCGCCAGCTGGAAAAGCCCTGGCTGCTCAGCGAGCTTTACGGCTGCACCGGCTGGCAGACCAATTTTGCCTCCTATAAGGCGATGGGGGACTGGCAGGCGCTTCTGGGCATAAATATGCGCTGTCAGCATCTGAGCTTTTACACCATGCAGGGCGAATCCAAGCGTGATTACCCGGCCAGCATATTTTATCAGAGCGCGTGGTGGGATCAGTTTGGCGCGGTGGAGGATTATTTCTCCCGCATAAATGTTTTAAGCATGGGCAAAGCTCTTTGCCGCACGCTGGTAGTCAATCCGGTGGAGAGCGTTTATACCCGCATACATCCGGGCTGGGCCTTCTTCCTCAATGCCGTGGACGAAAAAGTGTGCAAGCTGGAGGGAGAATACAAAGCGCTTTTCTATATGCTTATTGAAAATAAGATTGATTTTGATTACGGCGACGAGGAGATGATGTCCAGGCTGGCGAGTGTGAAAGATGGCGTTCTCAGCGTGGGCGCAGGGAAATATGATACGGTTATAGTGCCTCCCTGCCTGACCCTGCGCTCTTCCACCTTTGAGCTTCTGGAAAAATTCTCCGCTCAGGGAGGCAAGCTTATACTCATGGGGGATATGCCCGGCCTGGAAAACGCGCTTAAGAGCGACAGGATGGAGAAGCTTCAGGGCGAGCGCATACCCTTTGATGAAAAGGAGCTTATGTCCAGACTGCCCGTGCCCCCGGCGACTGTTAAAAAAGAGGGCGAAAATGTCAAAGCAATTCTCTCCCGCGTAACCTTGATAGGGGACAGATTATTTGTATATCTTATCAATAACGACCGGGTAAATCCGGTGGGGCCTGTTGATATTGAAATTGAGGGAGAGGGCGTCCTTGAGCGCTGGGACGCGCGTACGGGCGAAATAACCCGGCTGCCCGGCGGGATGAAGCTGGAGAAAACCTTTGCGCCGGGAGAAGAAATAATTCTCTGCCGCTGCGCTTCCAGCCAGGCTGCTCTGCCTGAAAATTATTCCTTGGGCGAAGAAAGAACTATTTCAGAATTTGCCTATAAGCTGGAGGAACCGAACGTATGCGTGCTTGACCAGGTGAGCATAAAAGTGGATGACGAGGAATTTATGCCTGTGCAGGAGATACTTAAGGCGGATATTTATTTAAGGGACCGCTTTAAGATAGAACGGCGTTCGGGCGAGATGCTTCAGCCGTGGTATAAAGAGTCCCGCAATATTAAGGAGGAAAACGTCTGCCGCCTTACCATGCGCTTTGAATTTGAATGCGAATACGTCACGGATATGAAGCTTGCGCTTGAGACCCCCGAATTATTTGAGGTGAAAATCAACGGCCATGAAGTGCATGCCGGCGGCGATTGGTTTATTGACCCCTGCATCAAAACAGCGGACATTCCTGCCGGCGTAATAAAGCCTGGAATAAACCAAGTGGTTCTGACCACCAATTTTAACGGAGGAGTTAATCTTGAGGCGCTGTATATTCTCGGACAGTTCGGCGTCCGCATTGACGGACTGCGCCGGATTATAGAACAGCTGCCCAAAACTCTTGCGGCCGGGGATATCTGCTCTCAGGGTCTGCCCTTCTACGGCGGCGTGATAGAATATATCATGCCTGAAGCAATAAAGGGCAGGACGAGAGTCAGCGCGCTCTTTGACGGCGCATGCCTTCAGGCGAACAGCGGCGAAAACAATTCCCTTATAGCCTTTGCGCCCTATTATACGGATATAGACGCTCAGGGACCGCTTTCTCTGCGCCTTTACCTTACCCGCAGAAACACCTTCGGCCCCCTGCATATGAAGCCGGCTACAGCCTTTTCTTACGGCCCGGAAAATTTCGTGACCCAGGGCGAGAACTTTGACTATACCGGCTACATGCTCCTGCCCGCAGGACTTAGGGAGCCTGTTAAGCTGACGGCGCTTAAAAAATAAAATTTTATATCCTCAAAATTAAAACAGCGCGCCGGGACTTGTAATTAACAGTGTCCCGGCGCGCTGTTTAAATAAAGCTTTAGCGCAGGCAATCCGCCAGCTGTGCTGAAGAGGATAGAAATCTTAAGCTGCAAGGGAACTCTCTTTTGCTGGAATTGAAGCAGGCTCATTAACTGCGCCAAAGTAAGGGGGATGACGATGAAGGATAAACAGAGTTCGCCGCATTCCCAAAGGAGATGCCGGCGCCATATAGTATTTGTTCCGAAATATTGCAGGACGGATATGTATGGAAAAATTAATGAGGACGCAAGGCAGGCGTACCAGGAAAGACATGAGGGCGAAAGGGGGAGAGTTAAGGAAACGGAGGCGAATCAGAATCGCATACGCATGCGGCATACCGCCAAGCATAGATGCAGCGCAGTTTACGGGGCGCTTAAAAGAAAAAACAGTATGATTATATTTGACGGGTATGTCAAAGTACAAATGCACAGCCATTCTGGAACGCCGGGGATATTATGCGATACGGTTGACTGCAATAAAAAGGGATAGGTAAATACATCAGAAATCAGTTGCAGGAAGATATTGCGGCAGACAAGATCGGTTTTAAGGAATATCCTGATTGGATTACGGGCAGGAAAAGTGCCGTTGGAAAAACAGGCCGCTTTATTTGCAGCCTGTAAAAGGAATGCGGTTATCAGTCTTATTCCGTGAGTCGGAATGCGTTTGCCTGTGATATACCCTTTCAGGACTTATGCATTGCCATATAACGAGTTTCGTGCAGTGTTTTAATTCAACAAAAATCTTTTTTTGACCTCTGCCTGGCCGCTTCGTATAAAAAGACCGTAGCCGCGCAGCCAATATTAAGGGAGGAGGCGCTGGAATGCTCGCTCATGGGGATGGTGGCCAACAGGTCGCAGGCGGCTTTAAAGGAGCTGTTCAGGCCAAAGGTTTCGTTGCCTATCATTATTAAAGAGGGGGAACGCAGATTTAAATTATAGATGCTGTGCTGTTTGTGGGCAGTGGTACCTATAATCTGCATGTTTTCATATTTGCTCCTGAGATATTGAATATAATTAAAAAGGGTAGTATTATCATTTACCCGGACGCAGTTTACATTAAAAAAAGAACCCATAGAAGCGGAGATTACGTCCGGCTCATATAAATCTACCGCATGGCCGGTTATTATAACTCCGTTTACGCCGAAGGAGTCGCAGGAACGCAGGATAGTCCCCAGATTTCCCTTATTGGAGGGCTTGTCCAGCAGCACTATCAGGGGATTTTCTCCAAGAGGTATGCTTTTTAGATTGTCTTCCCGCATTTTTATTACTGCAAGCAGTTCGGAGGTATCCTCTTTAGAGCTGAGCTCGGCCATTAAAGCAGAGGTCAGCTCATAATTGGTCTGTGTGCGGACATTTTTGAGCATATCTTTGGCCCAGTCTGAAAGGGCTGCCTCTCCGCTGTATATAAAGGAATTTATCTCCCAGCCGTTTTTTACCGCCTGGTTTATATTGCGCACGCCTTCAGCAAAAAATTCATTATATCTGTATCTCTTGTTGCGGTTGGTTTTAAGCACCTCGAATTTTTGATAAGCGGCGTTTTTAGAATAAATTTTAACGACCATTTTACCTATGCCCCCATACCCGTTTGACATTTGCGGCGTTAGTGTCCAAGGTATAATGCGTTTCGCTTTTTTGCCTGTTTTCGGTGTTATCCTTAGCCGGCATAGCTTTGTGTGTGCCTTTTTGCCCTGAAAATGCGCAAATTACCGAGAACTGAACCTGCGAAACCAGAATACGCTTATTTGCCTGTCTGCAAGGCGCCCGGACGATATGTGCCGGGCGCGCATGGCACGCAATCAACAAGCGTGGAAGCAAATTCAGCTTTTAAAAGTCGCATTATCACACTCATACTAACGCTGCCTGTATTTTAGCATAATGCGCGTAATATTTCAACGCGGTATTATTTTACGGGAAATAGGCGCTATTTCTGCGTCTGCTGTTTAAGCTGCATTTAATCCTTACCAAACTGTAAGAAATGGACGGGTAAATGTAAGCTGATTCGCTGGCGCGTTAAAAAGGTTTTTGGTATAATAGAAATATAGAGATAAATCCTGCGCGGCAGGCTGGGCGCTTAAATATGCGCCGTGATATTTCAGGCCTGAAGGGCGCAAAGGAATTGGACCGTATCTTGAAGGTGATGTTAATGAAGAAAAGAACAGGTACTGTTTTAAAAATAGTAGTGATAGTAATTCTGGCGGTTTTGTTCCTGCTGGCTGTTGCAGGGGCGTATTTTGCCATCAAGGGCTATAAGATGTATGCGAGCGCCGTAGAAGAAACTCCCATTGAGGAAAAGGTGGAAAGCATACGCAGCATGGATAATTTTATTGAGTTCGAGGAGCTGCCTGAAATATATGTGGACGCAGTTATATCGGTTGAAGATAAACGCTTCTGGACGCACGGCGGCATAGACTTTTTAGCCATTATGCGGGCTGTCTGGAAGGATATAACCACGTTTTCCTTTGCCGAAGGGGGCAGTACAATCACTCAGCAGCTCATGAAGAACCAATATTTTACCCAGGAGAAAAAGCTGGAACGGAAATTTGCGGAGGTATTTGCCGCGGTAGCGCTGGAAAAGGAGTATTCTAAAGAGGATATTTTTGAACTGTATGTCAATACGATATATTTCGGAAGCGGCTATTACGGTATTTATGATGCGGCTCAGGGCTATTTCGGAAAGGAGCCGTCCGAACTGACTGAATATGAGGCGGTCATGCTGGCGGGCCTGCCCAATGCACCTTCGGCCTATTCGCCCGATACCAGCCCCGAATTGGCAGTTCAGCGGACTAATCAGGTGCTGGAGAGAATGGTCGCATGCGGCGTTATATCTCAGGAGAAAGCGGACAGCATAGCTTCACAAGACTTGGTTCAGGCAGGCGGCTGAGGGAAAAGGATATTTTTAACCAAAGCTATGCTCCAGCGGCTGACGGCTTTCTTTCAAGACATTGATCCGCAGGAATATGCTTACGCTGAAAAGGTAAATTATGTGCGAGAGATTTGCTGTCAGGGCATTGATCCGCAGGAATATGCTTATGCTGAAAAGATAAATTATGTGCGAGAGATTTACTGTCAAGACATTGATCCGCAGGCATATGCCTGCTGGGGGTAAAATTTAATTAATGGATTTAAATACTCTTGGCTGCTCCGCTTCCGTCGGAGCCTTTTAATTGCATCTGGCCGTTTACTATTAACGCAAGCCCATTGATTGGGCCGTGCAGGGTTTTAATTGCCGGTTATATTTTTTTACCGCTGTCCCTAAAGGTAAATACGCCGTCATAGTCGCAGTTCAATGCTTCGGCTATGGCGTGCAAATCCTTTTCGGAGAGGTTGTCCCGCGCAAGCTTATTGCTTAAATTATTGCCGGTAGTGCCAAGTTTTTCGGCCAGTTCTTTTATGTTCATATTTATATTAGTTATATTACTATAACATATAGATGAAAATATTTCTACTTAGCAGAGCGGGGCCGCGGCATTTGGGCGTTTTCACAGGAAGAACGGCGATTGGGGGCTTTAGCCGGGTGCTGTATCAGCAGGGCGCTTGACCGCTTTAGACGACCTATGTATAATAAATACCGAACTGCATTTTTGCATCATAGGGCGCGGGTGCTGCGCAGACGCGGTTTTGCTGCGGGCGGCCGCGGCTGATATTCAACCGGGTACAATTATCAGGTCAGGCCGGGGAAATTTAATGCTTAAGCTATGCGGAGCATAACGCCTTATATGGGTTTGGCACCGTCATTGAGGGAGATTATATGAAATTTATTATAGAGCATCTGTCCAAGAGCTTTGAAAAGAAAGAGGTTTTGAAAGATATCAGCTTTACCTTTGAAAGCGGGAAAATTTACGGGCTTTTGGGCCGCAACGGCGCGGGAAAGACTACCCTCTTCAACTGCCTGAACCGGGACATCAGGGCGGACGGAGGAAGTTCTTATCTGGAGGATAGCGCCGGGCGCAGAGAGGTTAGGGCGGAGGATATAGGTTATGTGCTTTCGACTCCAGTTGTGCCTGAATTTTTAACCGGGCGGGAATTTCTGAAGTTCTTTCTGGATATAAACCAAAAGAGCATTTCCCAACCCAAGCCTATAGACGATTATTTTGAGCTGGTAAGCATAAATAGGGAAGACCGGGACAAGCTTTTAAAGGATTATTCCCACGGCATGAAAAATAAAATGCAGATGCTTATAAATATTATGGCCCAGCCTAATATCCTGCTGCTGGACGAACCCCTTACCTCCCTGGATGTTGTTGTGGCCGAGGAGATGAAGCAGCTGCTGCGCTCCCTTAAGGAGGGCTGTATAACTATCTTTTCCACGCATATTCTGGATCTGGCCCTTGACCTTTGCGATGAAATTGTGCTTCTCAATCACGGCGAACTGGAAAAAGTGGATAAAGCCAATCTGGACAACGGAGAATTTAAAGAAAAGATAATTCATGCGCTGAGGGAGGAAGAGCATGCATAGATTCCTGAAAAATTCGGACTTATTCATTGCTTTTACACTGACGATAAATAAGGAAGGAATATATTTGGCATGAATAAAACCCTGCGCATCTCTTTTTCCTTAAAAAACACATATAAGGTAAACGGCATTCTTTATTCTTTGAAACAAATACCTTTATTAAAGCGCCTTTTGCCCGAAAGCCTGTACAGCGTCCGCGGCCTGAAGATTTTTGCTAACGTCCTTTGGATATTATGGGAGGTTGCATCGGCGTTTTTAGGCAAATTCATATATTTTATATCTATGGTTGCGGGGC
The DNA here is from genome assembly GCA_900552055.1 of uncultured Eubacteriales bacterium. Classification (GTDB taxonomy): domain Bacteria; phylum Bacillota; class Clostridia; order Christensenellales; family QALW01; genus Neochristensenella; species Neochristensenella gallicola. Next base: position 7,965 of record URYI01000054.1, read on the forward strand.
TGGCGGCTTTCTATGAGACGGGGCAGGACAGCCGGATATTTCTTAATATCCTGCTTTTTTTGACGGTTGCAGGCGCGTTAATGAACACCTACTTATTTAATCCTACGCGGGATAAATATTATGCCGTGATTCTTATGAGAATGGACGCGCGTGAATATACGCTGGTGAATTATATTTATGCGATGCTCCGGCTGGTTATAGGCTTTATGCCTTTTACGGTTATCTTCGGCCTGGAAAATAGTCTTCCTGTTTGGCTCTGCCTGCTCCTTCCTTTTTCAGTGGCCGGGCTGAAGATGACTGCCGCTGCTTTGTCCTTATGGGATTATGAGCGCAGCGGCCGCCCATACAACGAAAATAAACTGGGCGGTTATGTATGGCTGTTAATCGGGGCCCTGCTTGCCTGCGCCTACGGGCTGCCTGCCGTTGGCCTTGCGTTGCCTGTGCCTGTTTCGGCTGCGGTTTTACTGGCGTTTATTCCGTTGGGCGGGATAGCTGCAAGGAAGATCTTTTCTTTTAAATATTACCGGGAAGTCAATCAGCAGCTTTTGGCCCAGCTTTTTAACCAGATGGATACATCTTCGACCCAGATTGCCAGGGCGCAGAGCCGCAAGGCTATAAGCGCGGATACCGGCATTACCAGCAAGCGGAGCGGCTTTGAATATCTTAACGAATTATTTATTAAAAGGCACCGCAAGATTCTCTGGAGCTCGGTTAAAAAGATTTCAGCCGTTTGTCTGATTCTCATTTTAGGCGTTCTGTTGGTATTTTATCTGGCGCCCCAGAGTCTGCCCGAAATAAATGAGCTTTTGGGGAATTCTCTGCCTTATTTTGTGTTTATAATGTATGCAATCAACAGGGGCACGGGCTTTACCCAGGCGCTGTTCATGAACTGCGACAGCAGCCTGCTTACCTATTCCTTTTTTAAAAAGCCCGATATGGTGTTAAAGCTTTTCAGGATACGCTTAAGGGAAATAATTAAAATCAATTTGCTGCCTGCCTTAATTATAGGCGCGGGGCTGGATATTATTCTGTTTGCTTCGGGCGGCGGAGAGCTTTTGCAGTATGCAGTGCTGTTTATATCCATAATATGCATGAGCATATTCTTTTCGGTCCACTATCTGACCCTTTATTATCTGCTTCAGCCGTACAGCGCCGGAACCGAAATGAAGGGCGGCACATATAAGCTTATCATGTCGGCCACATATCTGGTCTGCTTCTTTTTAATGCAGCTCAGAATGCCCATACTGATATTCGGCGGGTTATGCATAATTTTCTGCATTGCATATTCTGCTGTTGCCTGCTTGTTAATATATAAGCTTGCGCCCCGCACTTTCAGATTGAGAGCTTAAAAGCACACGAGAATATTTTTAAATCTTGAGATATTTGGACAAGGGGCGTAAAGAAATTTCGGCCAATGCTTTTTATTGGGCTGTTGAAGTGATATTTTAAAGATGCCAAGGAGGAAAAATGAAGGAAATAAATCCGGAGCATATTAAGGAACTGCTTGAATTGATCAACCAAAGTAATTATTTTCAGCTTTTGGATATGAAGGTATGTGAGCTTGGGCCGGGATATTCTAAAGTTATGATGGAACTAGATAAAAAACATCTCAATCCTTTTGGCGGAATACACGGAGGCGCATATGCCTCAGTTATTGATACCGCTGCTTATTGGGCGGCATATTGCGATATGGAAGAGGATGCTGGGTATACTTCTATGGATTTATGCGTCAATAATCTGGCAATGCTGAAAGGCGGGTGTATCCTTGCAGAAGGAAGGCGGATAAAGAGCGGACGGAATATATATTTATGCGAGGCTGAAGTCAAGGACGGCAATGGGAAATTGATTGCGCACGGAACCTCTAAGTTAATGGTTCTTGCAGGCAGTCCATCCGGCAGGCCTTGGAGGCCGTGGAAGGCAGGCCGCTTCCTGCAAAATTTTTGGAATCGGATAATTTATAGAAGGGCGAGGCTATTCTTATATTTGAGCCTATAGCATAATAGCTGAAAATGGAGGGGGTTTATTGTAAGGAATATTGATATTCCTTTGAGCGTGTCGAAAAAGTCGACGTGCTTTTAGCCTGGAATGCAGTTCGCTCAGAAATCAAAGTTTTTGGGACTGTGCTCTATTTGCGCCAATACCGCACGGTACTATTTGGAAACCGCTTATAAAGCACCTTTTCGCTTACAATGAGTTTTTTCCGCGGTACCTGTGGAGCGGAACAAAATGCGGCTAAATGCCCCGCAAATATTAATTTCAGGTTTATCGACAGTCTGCAAGGAATATTGATATTCCTTTGCCTTTATTAATCACTGCAAAATTTTTTATTATTTTATAAGACTTTTTAAAATTAAAACAGCGACTAATGCTGCCAATAGTATTATAGTTGCCGCTTTTAATATTCGGCGGGGACGATTTGACTGCGAGCTTGTATATGTGCGGGATTCAGCAATGGTTTTATTTTTGTTGTCGGCGCTATAGCTTGCAGGTGTTTTTTGTTCATGGGGTTTGGCATATGCTTTTGCTGATTTAATGCAGCTCTGATGTAATAGTGCGAGGGGATCCGTGCATTTTAATATGCGCAAACGAAATGTTTGAAGCCACAAAATATCATCGTATGAAAAAAGACTGTGTTCAAAAGAAGAGGTTTCATGAACCAGTTTGTTGCGAACCCATCTAAGATTTTTCAATTTAAGGAAGTCCTCTTTCCAGCAAGGGATAGTGTTATATCCGTGCAAAGTATTTTCCATCTCCTCAATATAAGTGCTTATTCCTTTTTCGGAATTAAAAATCTGTTTGCATAGTTCATCGAGGCTTTTATAGGCTTCTAAAAATTCTAAGATAAAATTAGTCATAAATTCTCCTGAAAATGCCAATAAAAAAGACGGCTACTTACACAAAATAGCCGTCCTGTCGTTTTTTTGATCCTAAACGCCCCAAATGCCGTCCAACTGCAAGATAAAGAAGACGATCGCCATGACCGCGAGCGCGATTAGGGAGATGACCGTCCATTTCTTCATTTTGCTCTCGAAAGATTTGGACTTATTTTTGCCGAAAAACGTTTCGCTGGAACCGCCCAATGCGTCGATTCCCGTGGAGTTGCCCGGCTGGAACAAGATCACAACCACCGCGAACACCGCGCAGACGAGCATCAAAAGCAATAAAACAAGACAAATTATTCTGTATAAGGTATAGACGCTATCGTTTGCCAAAGGCGCAAGCAGATAACCCATCATCGACATCATTTTCGACATCCGTATATCACTCCAAAGTTTTTCTTTACATTAAATGCTTGGATATTATACCATACTCCGCGGTATTTATCAACTCTTTTTACAGCCGTTCCG
>URYI01000055.1 GCA_900552055.1 uncultured Eubacteriales bacterium
CGCAGCCCTCCCCTTTATATGACACCCACCCGCCCGCCCTGGAGCCGCAGCGCATGATATAAAAACAAGCTAATATATTATAGGATGGCGGAAAAGCCGTCTTTATCATTTTGGAAAAGCAGAAATGCCAATTAAAATCCGTCAAATATTTGTGAATTATTTATAAAAATTCGTTGACAAAATAGTTAGGCAGTGCTAACATATAGTTCGGTTAGAAAACGCTAACTTATGTTGGTTTGCGCTGTTCTAAAAAACACGAAAGGCGGGGAGTGAAATGATGCCGCTGACATTGGCGACGGTAGGAGAAGAAAATATGATCAAAAAGGTTGGGGGAAATCCGGAAGTTCGTGCGCACCTTGAGGACCTTGGCTTTGTACCGGGCGCCGGCGTTACCATCATTTCAACCATTGGCGGGAATCTCATTGTAAATATAAAGGATTCCCGAATCGCCATCAGCCGGGAAATGGCCGGCAAAATAATGGTTTAATATTATTTTAAGGAGGGAAGGGCATGAGGACGCTGAAGCAGGTTAAGATCGGCGAATCAGCAACGGTAGTCAAGCTTCACGGCGAAGGCGCGGTCAAGCGCAGAATTATGGATATGGGGCTGACAAAGGGGACTCAGGTGTATGTGCGCAAAGTGGCTCCGCTGGGCGACCCGATTGAAGTTACTGTACGAGGCTATGAACTGTCTATCAGGAAGGATGACGCCCAATTAATAGAGGTGGAGTAGCCTTTATTTCGGCTCATTGGTTAGGGAAAACTAATTAAAAGGAAAGGAAGCAGGAAAATGGATATCAAAATTGCTCTAGCCGGCAATCCGAACAGCGGTAAAACTACATTGTTTAACGCGCTGACCGGAGCGAATCAATTTGTTGGCAACTGGCCGGGCGTTACGGTGGAGAAAAAAGAGGGAAAATTAAAAAAGCATAACGATGTTGTTATTATGGACCTTCCGGGAATATATTCTCTTTCTCCCTATACTCTGGAAGAGGTGGTTGCCAGAAATTATCTTATAAACGAGCGTCCCGATGCCATACTTAACATAGTGGACGGTACCAATTTAGAGCGCAATCTCTATTTGACTACCCAGCTTACTGAATTGGGCATTCCTGTAGTTGTGGCTGTCAATATGATGGACGTGGTAAAGAAAAACGGGGATTCAATTAATATTGAAGAACTGTCAAGACAGCTGGGCTGTAAAGTTGTGGAGATTTCCGCGCTTAAGGGTACGGGCGTAATCGAGGCGGCAGAAGCTGCAGTAAAGGCCGCGCACGGAACTAAAACTGTTCCTCAGCACAGTTTTAACGGCGCTGTTGAACATGCCATAGCGCATATTGAGGAAGCTGCTGTACACAATCTTCCTGCCGAACAGCAGAGATGGTATGCTATAAAAATATTTGAACGTGATGAAAAGGTGCTGGAGCAGCTTAAGCTGAATCCCGACGTGCTTGCTCATATAGAGGCTGATATAAAAGCGGCGGAAGAAGAATTGGACGATGATGCTGAAAGCATTATAACAAATGAGCGCTATGTTTATATAGCTTCTATTATAAAGAGCTGCTATAAGAAAAAGAATAAGGATAAATTGTCCACTTCGGATAAAATAGACAAAGTTGTGACAAACCGCTGGCTGGCCCTTCCCATTTTTGCGGTCGTCATGTTTATAGTCTATTACATATCGGTAACAACGGTCGGCACCTGGGTAACGGACTGGACTAATGACGGTCTCTTCGGTGAGGGCTGGCACCTTCTGGGGATAGGCAGCGCCGAATATAACGAGGCGAGCGAAGAATATGTCATTCCCGGCGCGACTATCGAAGCTTTTGAAGCGGCTGCCGAAGAAGCGGGACTTGACCCGGCAACAGCGACCCATTTAACAGCTACGGCTGAAATACTGGACGAGGAAAACGGGGAAGTTACCGAGTCTTTCGGAGTGACCTATGAGGATTATATGGCCGCACTCGAAATAGAAGAGCCCGACCCGGCCAATTACGGCGTTTGGGTGCCCGGCATTCCGGTGCTCATTGGAAACGGGCTGGAGGCCATTAATTGCGCCGACTGGCTCTCAGGGCTGATCCTGGACGGTATAGTAGGGGGTGTGGGCGCTGTATTGGGCTTCGTGCCTCAGATGTTCGTGCTCTTTATATTCCTTGCTTTCCTTGAAGGCTGCGGCTATATGGCCAGGGTAGCCTTTGTTATGGACCGTATATTCCGGAAATTCGGCCTTTCGGGCAAATCCTTCATACCCATGCTTATAGGTACGGGCTGCGGTATTCCCGGTATCATGGCTTCGCGTACTATAGAAAATGACAGGGACCGCAGAATGACTATAATGACTACAACCTTTATCCCCTGCGGCGCTAAGCTGCCCATTATAGCTTTAATAGCGGGCGCGCTGTTCGGCGGGGCTTGGTGGGTCGCGCCCAGCGCATATTTTATAGGCATAGCGGCAATAATAATATCGGGTATAATGCTTAAAAAGACCAGGATGTTTGCAGGCGATCCGGCGCCTTTTGTTATGGAGCTTCCTGCATATCACTGGCCCACGGTAGGCAGCATTCTCCGCTCCATGTGGGAACGCGGCTGGTCCTTTATTAAGAAAGCCGGAACGGTTATCCTCCTTTCAGCGATTGTGCTCTGGTTCCTGCAGGCATTTGGCGTGGAAAACGGCACCTTCTGCATGGTATCTGATTTAAATAACTCTGTGCTTGCTACAATAGGAAGGGGTATCCAGTGGCTGTTTGTGCCTCTGGGCTGGGGCAACTGGCAGTCGGCTGTGGCCACGGTTACCGGACTTATCGCCAAGGAGAATGTCGTAAGCACCTTCGGCGTGCTGCTGGGCGGCTTTGAAGAGGTTGCCGAGAGCGGCTGGCAGATATGGGCGAATATGCGCGAGCTGTTTACTCCCCTTTCGGCGTATTCCTTCCTCATCTTCAATTTGCTCTGCGCACCCTGCTTTGCGGCTATGGGCGCTATCAAGCGCGAGATGAACAACGGCAAATGGACGCTCTTTGCTATAGGCTATCAGTGCGTGTTTGCCTATGCGGTATCTTTGATAGTATATCAGATTGGCTCCATCTTTACCGGAAACGTCAGTGTAATAGGCCTTATAGCGGCGCTTATAGTACTGGGCTTCATACTGTATATGCTTTTCAGGCCCTACAGGGAAAGCACCACCCTCAAAACCAAGGTAAAGATTAAATAAAAGGGAGGTTTTAAAGGCATGCTGGAATTTTTAAAGCAATATTGGTCTACAATCCTTATTGGAATAGTTTTGGCCGGCGTAGTAGCTTTAATAATAGTAAAAATGGTCAGAGACAGAAAAAAGGGCAAGCATTCATGCGGCTGCGGCTGTGAGAATTGCCCCTCGGCCGGTATGTGCCATAAAAAGTAACCGGCTTGCATTAAAGCCCCTTAGCTGTTTGGGACAAATTAAGGAGTATGTTATAACTGGCAGTGCGTTTGCTGTAGACAATGCATTGCCAGTTTTGTATTTTGATATGCCAAAGCGCCGCGTCCGGCCATTCCTGGCCAAACGCGGCGCACCCCCCTCGGAAAATTAAAGAAGTATGCAGATAAGTCCTCCGCTGCCTTCGTTTATAATGCGCTGCAGAGCCATTTGCATTTTTCTCTGCGCGCCTTCGGGCATTCGGAGCAATTTCCCTGAAAGCCCTTCCTGTACCAATTCATGAAGGCTTTTTCCAAACAGGTTGCTGTCCCAAATGCGTGCGGTATCGTTTTCAAATTCTGCAAGCAGGTATTTAACCATTTCCTCGCTCTGCTTTTCGCTGCCGACAATGGGATTGACTTCTGTCTTTACGTCTACTTTGATAATATGCAGCGAGGGCGCGCTGGCCTTAAGCTTAACGCCGAAACGCGAACCCTGCTTGACCATTTCGGGTTCTTCCAGGACCATTTCATCCATAGAAGGCGCCACTACTCCGTATCCGGTAGCCTCGGCGCATTTGAGGGCTTCAGCAACGCGGTCGTATTCCCGCTTTGCTTCTACTAAATCCCGCATAAGGCTGATAAGATGGAAATCTCCCTTAATTTCACAGCCGCATTCGTCGCCCAGAACTTTATAGAACAATTCGGGTGCGACCTCTACGCCGTATTCTATGCTGCCCGTGCCTAATTCAACTTTGTCAACATTAAAGCCCTTTATGTTTTCTGATTCGTCAAACAGCCCCAGCAGATCGGGGTAGTCGCGCATTTTATGCTGCTCTGCGGCGCGCTCGCGCAGTCCTGTTAAAAGCTCGTCTATAAGATAGTGTTCGGGAGAGAGCGCCTGTACCCAGCGGGGCAGTGAAATGTTTATGCGGCGCAGGGGAAATTCAAACAAGACTCTTTCCAATACCGACTGCAAATCCTCAAGGGACATATTAAGTACGTCCAGAGGAATTACGGGAACATCGTATTTTTCCTCCAGAGCAAGCTGCAGTTTTTGAGTCTCCACCGAATATAAGTCGGTAGTGTTCAGGACTATTATAAACGGCTTGCCTATTTGCCGCAGCTCTTCAACTACTCTTTCTTCCGCTTCAATGTATCCTGAACGGGGAAGGCCGTTTATGCTGCCGTCGGTTGTCACTACCAGCCCTATGGTTGAATGCTCGTTTATAACCTTCTGGGTGCCCATCTCGGCCGCTTTTTCAAAGGGTATTTCGGTATCCGACCAGGGCGTGCGCACCATTCTGGGGGTATCATCTTCCATATGTCCCAGTACGCCGTCTATAAGATATCCAACGCAGTCCACCAGCCGGACGTTAAACTGAGTGTTTTCATCCAGATTTACTGTTACAGCCTCATTTGGGACAAACTTGGGCTGTGTGGTCATTATTGTGCGCCCTGAGCCGCTTTGCGGAAGCTCATCTATGGCGCGCTCTTTGGTATATTCGTTGGAGATATTAGGCAGTACCAGCAAATCCATAAACCGTTTGATAAAGGTGGATTTGCCTGTGCGCACAGGGCCCACCACGCCGATATATATATCCCCGTTGGTTCTCTGTGCTATATCTTTGTACAAGTCAAAGCGTTCCATTGGTTTTCCTCCTTAATTGAGTTGCTGTACATATATAGTTTCTTTGTGATTATATGTTCAATAGAAACACTTTAGAATGTATTTAACTGAGTTTTTTGCTCAATCTGAAGCTTTAATTAGATTGCGAATGAAGTGTGATCAAAATTAAGAGAAGGTCTTTTAAATTGTACTGCATTTGAAATGGAAATATGTAAAGCCCCCGGCAAATTTCCGGGGGCATTCGGTTAGGCGTTAAATCAGTTTTCCTTTTTAATCAGCATAGATGCGTTGGTAAAGGAGAAGCCTGTGCCTATCATATTAAGGGTTATGGTCTCCGTACCTGCGGCGTCTATCATTACCGTTGCGGCCAATGACGTAGTGTTGCCGTTAGCCGCTATGGTGCCTGACTTAGTGCTGCCGGGGATTTCAGTTCCGTCTTCACGGAGCTGTACGCTTGCTTCGCCTGTAGCTGAAGCGTTTGTGCCTATTACCGAATAGGAAATGGTGTAAATTCCGGCTTCGGTAATGGTGAAATCACTGCTGCTTGCCGTGTGGGTTACCGCCGTTCCTTCTTCTACCTGATTGGTGTCAAAGGTCAGGGGGGCGCCGTCTGAAGCGGGGGACTGAGAAGGCACGTTGGTTGCATACAGAGCGTTTAATTCAGGCGCTGCACCCGTCGGGCCGGTGGGGCCTGTTTCGCCGGTTGGGCCGGTTGCGCCCGTGGGTCCGGTTGGGCCGGTTACGCTTGCGCCTGCGGGGCCTGCGTCACCAGTTGGGCCGGTTGGTCCGGTTTCTCCTGTAGCACCTGTTGCGCCTGTAGCGCCTGTCGCTCCGGTTGGGCCGGTTATACTGGCGCCGGTCGCACCCGTAGCGCCTGCATCGCCCGTTGGGCCTGTCGGGCCAGTAGGACCTGTTGGTCCCGTGGGTCCGGTGGGGCCAGTCGGCCCGGTTTCACCTGTGGCACCGGTTGGCCCGGTTTCTCCCGTGGGTCCGGTTTCACCTGTGGCGCCGGTCGCGCCAGTTTCACCTGTCGCTCCTGTTGGGCCAGTCGGACCTGTTGGACCAGTTGGCCCGGTTATGCTTGCTCCGGTTGCTCCTGTAGCTCCCGTAACGCCGGTGGGGCCGGTTGCGCCCGTAGCGCCAGTTGCGCCTGTTGGGCCCGTAGCACCTGTAGCGCCGTTAGGCCCGGTTATGCTGGCGCCTGTGGGTCCGGTAGCGCCGGTAGCGCCCGTAGCTCCAGTTGGGCCCGTTGGGCCAGTCGGACCAGTAGCGCCGGTGGGACCCATTACCGAAACCAGGTCAAAGTCAGGGGAGGTTCCGGGGGTTCCGGTCGGGTCGTTGGTCAATACTGAATAAAGGCCGCCGTTATAATATACCAGGTCGCCCAGGCTGTATGGCTGGCCGGGATCAAAAGCGGTCACTGTTTCCAGTCCGGCTCCTGTTGGGCCGGTTGGCCCTGTAGCGCCTGTTGGCCCGGTGGGTCCAGTCGGCCCAGTTGGGCCGGTAGCGCCAGTGGCTCCGGTAGCACCGGTAGCGCCTGTTGCTCCGGTTATGCTGGCTCCGGCTGCGCCCGTAGCGCCGGTGGGTCCAGTCGGCCCGGTTGCGCCTGTAGCGCCAGTGGGCCCAAGCTGGCCGTTGCTTCCGGCAGGGCCGGTTGGTCCGGTCGGACCCATTTGGCCGTTAGAACCTGGCGCGCCTGTCGGGCCGGTAGGTCCAGTTGGTCCAGTTGGGCCGGTGGGGCCTCCGGCAGGGCCAGTCGGGCCAGTCGGACCGGTTGGTCCGGGTATGCAGCAGGTTCCGCTGTTGCTGCAGCCGCAGCTGTTCCCGCAGCTATTTCCGCAGGTGGAATTCACCGGGAAATTGCTGGAGGGCAGAACGGTGGTAGCGGAGCAGTTGCATGTTGGGCCGGAACATCCTGAACCGCTTCTGGGCCTTCCGCACCTTGGACAAATGTTTACATTCATTTTATAATCTCCTTTAATATAAATTTCTATATAGCGGAGACTCTAAGTCTCTGGCTAGCTTATTGCTTTTTTGACCGTTTGGAGTCAAAATAGCGCTTGTTGTGCTGATAAGCGGGGGAATTGGGCTTTAATAGCCCGGCCCTGCGGTTGCATTCTTCCGCCGCAGCCGTATTGCCCAATTTGTCATAGCACACGCAAAGCTGCATGAATGGGATATAATCGTAGCAGTCGGGCAGAATAAAGGCTCCTGAAGCATCGTTGCGCTTTATTGTAAGCGCCAGCTCAAACCAGGGCAGAGCATTTGCGGGTGCATTTCTGTCCAAATAGTGCTTTCCTATATCGCAGCACAGTTCAGCTCTCGGCCTGTCATATTTCAGGCTGCCCAGCAGAGCCTCAAGCGCCTCAGAATCTTTTTTCAGCCTGTAGCGGCAGAAGGCCAGAAAACGGCAGGCCTCAATTTTATTTTCAATATAGCCGCCATTTTGCTCAAGAAAATCCATAAAGGCCTTCTGAGCTTCTTCATCCCGTTCGTTATAATAAAGCTCCCGCGCATAATAGAATAAATCTCTGCCCGTCAGGACGGCGCCCTGCGTAATCAGCTTTTCATATATGCGCAGATTGCGGCCCGGTTCGCTGGGTCTGAGCTTGGCATGGGTTACAGCCGCTTCGGAGTAATATTTTTTGCCAAAGGTTTCAATGGCTTCATGGACTGCGCCCTTCCAGACGAAGCCCGTCTCTCTGCGCAGCAGGCGTTCCCGGTAAAAGGAGAACAACGGCTTGCCGCTTTCGTCCAGGGAGGTATTATACCGCATCATAACTACGTCGGTATTTTCCGGCAGGGTTTCCTTAAGGGCGAGAAGCATATTTTTATCTTTTTCAAGCAGTATGTCATCCGCGTCCAGCCACATAAGATATTGCATTGAACCCTTGGAAAAGGAGAAATTGCGGGCTGCTGAAAAGTCGTCTATCCATGGGAAATCATAAACTTTATCAGTGTATTTTAAGGCGATTTCCCTGGTTGAATCCGAACTGCCGGTATCAACTATGACTATTTCATCCACCAGGCCTTTAACGCTGTCCAGGCAGCGCGCAAGTACGTCCTCTTCGTTTTTGACTATCATACATAAGCTTATAGTTATCATTTTAGTACCCCCGCTTTTTAGGGGCTTTACACCCCTGATACATATTATGCGGAGGGGATATGCCGCGTGTACAAAAATCCGTTTATCAAATAATATGGAATGGATTAAATATGTTCAAATTAAAGAATAAGCATTGAGAAAAACATATTAGAACAGAATAAAATGAAAGAAACCGCCTGTAAAGGCGGTTTCTTTCTTAGGGGGTATATTAGTAGGAGGATTGTGTAAACTGGACAGGGGGTTACTGTCCGTATATCGTTTACAATTCTATTATATCCGCCCCTTAAAATAATTCAACAACTAAACCATTAATATTTAATGAATATTTTTAGAACGCCTGTTTCGACATCGGGCGGAAAGATTAATAATATTGACGCAAATTAAGGAATAGTGCTAAAATTGCTAAGTAAAAAATTTCATTTTGTTCTGCAATAAAATATATGCCCTGAGCATTATTATAATGACAGGAGATTTTGATTATGTTTTTATGTTCGATATCGACAAACCAGGAAAAGAGAAAATCGCCTGATATCAGCGACGGCCTGATTAGTCAGATAGCCCTGGGCGATACCGAAGCGCTGCGGGAATTGTATGAAAAGACCTCTTCCGCCGTTTACGGATTCGCGCTGTCTATTCTGAAGAACCAGCACGACGCGCAGGACGTAATGCAGGAGTTGTATGTCAAGGTATACGAAAATGCTCCGCAGTATGTGAGCCGGGGCAAGCCTATGGCCTGGATACTGACCATCACCCGCAATCTCTCTCTTATGAAGCTTAGGGAGAACGGGCGGTTTGAGCAGATGGACGTTAACCAGGGCAGCGAGGAAGCGTACTATTCAGATTTGGGCGAGCATGAGGCGCTTAAAGGAGCCATGACCCTGCTGACAGATGTTCAGCGCCAGGCGGTAATGCTGCATGCGCTTTCGGGCTTTAAGCACCATGAGTGCGCTGCGTTGCTGAAAATACCCTTGTCTACAGAATTATCCCACTATCACCGGGCAATCAAAAAACTGAGGGCCCATCTTATAAATGAGGAGGAAAGCAAGCATGGACAATCAATATGTGGAACAGCGGCTGAAAAAAGATGTTGAGGAAATAACCCCTGATGTTATAGACGGAGCTATTGAAAAATGCAGCGGCGCAGTCCAAAGTGAAAAAATAAAGAAAAGACGGCCCAAAGTTTGGCAGATGTGTGCGGCTGCCGCGGCAGTTTTGGTTTTAGTAATAGGCGGCGCGTTTTTCATAAACAATTTAAACGCTGTTGATTCAGTAATAGGGCTGGATGTCAATCCCAGCCTGGAAATAAGCATAAACAAGAATGAAAAAGTGCTTTCGGTGAACGCGGTTAACGAGGACGCCAAGGGCATACTGGACGGTATGGATCTGGCCGGCACTGATTTAAAGGTAGCGGTAAACGCTCTTATCGGCTCTATGTATACCAGCGGCTATATAAGCGAAAACCAGAATTCAGTGCTGGTTTCGGTTAAAAGCGGCAGTCAGGAGCGGAGCGAGCTGCTTAAGCAGGAACTGCTCAGCTATATAGAGAACGCGCTTCAGGGAACTCAGGTGGACGGAGCAGTAGTATCCCTTAATGTGGACAGCTCGGATACGCTCAATCAGCTGGCCCAGGATTTGGGAGTTTCTGAGGGCAAGGCTACTCTTATAGAAGCCATCCTGGCGGCTGACCCTTCCCAGAACGCCGAGGAACTGGCAAAGTTAAGCATTAACGATTTGAATATCTTGGCTCAGTCCAAGCAGATTGCCAGCGTAGATGTCTCAGGCAGCGCCAGCACAGGCGAATATATCAGCATTGAAAAGGCACAGCAGCTTATCAATGAAAAGCTTCCAGGCTGCACCATCGCCGAATTTGAACTGGACTGGGAAAACGGGCGTATGGTATATGAGGGCGAGGCCTATTTAAACGGCGTTGAATATGACTTTGAGGTGGACGCCCTGACGGGGGAGATAGTTAAGTGGAAGCAGGATGGTTATGGCAATCCTGATGGAGGCTCGTCTGTTGTCAATCCTTCGGAGGAATATTTAAGTCAGGAGGAGGCCCAAAGCAATATTCTGGGCAAGCTGCCCAGCGGCGCAGTTATCAGCAGCATCAAGCTGGATACCGACGACGGCAGGGCTGTTTATGAGGCGGACGCATATGCCGGTTCAACAATATATGATATAGAGATAGACGCAGTTACGGGTGAAACTGTCAAATGGGAGACTAAAACGCAGAGCGGAGGCCAGACAAGCGGAGAAATAATGACTGAGGCTCAGGCGCGGGAACTGATACTCAGCAAGCTGCCCAGCGGCGCTGTTATTATTAAGATAAAATTGGATTACGACGACGGCAGGCGGGTTTACGAGGCGGAAGCTTACGCTGATTCGGTGGAATATGATATAGAAATCAACGCTGTGAGCGGCGAGACTGTCAAATGGGAAACTGAAAAGGTCAATTCCGGCCAGTCGGGGAATTATATAAGCGCGGACAGAGCGCGGGAGATAATCCTTGAACGCTTCCCAAACGGCAATATTATTGAATTTGACTCGGATATCGACGATGGGAAATACGAGGGCGAAATTATCCATGAAAATACAAAATATGATTTTGAAATATCTGCTTCATCCGGCGAGATAACTAAGCTTAAGAACGAGGGAACTGTCCAGCAGGCAAATATAACAAGAGAGCAGGCAATGAGTATAGTCAATGACAGGCTGCCCGGCTGTACCATAGTAGAAATGGAATTTGACAATGACGATGGAAGAGCGGTGTATGAAGGAGAGGCTAGGCTGGACCGGGTTGAATATGAATTTACTATAGACGCGGCCACAGGCAGTATAATAGAATGGGAAGCAGACGACTAAAAAGTCCTAAAAAAATAATAAAAAGTGCTTTTAATTAACTAGAGCACACGCGCCATTGCGGCGCGTGTGCTCTATATTTAGTGTGCTCGGCACGCGTAATAACTTGGCGGTGAAAGTCCGCTACAGGCTTG
>URYI01000056.1 GCA_900552055.1 uncultured Eubacteriales bacterium
TTGCGCCTGCGCGCCGCCGCCCCCCGCCCCTGCCCTTTTCATGCTCTTCAATAAAAGCAGAAATTAAATATTTAGAGGAAAAGACAAAATGGCTCTGCCTTAAAAGACAGAGCCATTTAAATTGTTCTCAAATTTATTTTAAAGCAGCTTTTTAAGGCGTTCTACAGCTTCAAGAGTATTTTCGCGGCTGCCAAAAGCAGTAAGGCGGAAATAACCTTCGCCGTTTTTGCCGAAGCCCTCGCCGGGAGTACCGGCAATCTGGGCGTTTTCCAGGAGATAGTCAAAGAATTCCCAGGAGCCCATATTATTGGGGCAGCGCATCCAGATATAAGGGGAATTTTCCCCGCCGGTAAACCATATGCCCTTTGAGCGCAGACAATCGGCTATTATGCGTGCGTTCTGCTTGTAGTATCCCAGATTTTCAGCAATCTGGCTCTGGCCCTCAGGAGAAAAGACAGCAGCGGCGCCTTTTTGCACAATATAGGAAACGCCGTTGAATTTGGTGGTTTGGCGGCGCAGCCACAGTTTATTTATGCTGACATTTTCCCGCTCCAGTTCCAGCGGCACAATGGTATAGCCGCAGCGGGTACCGGTAAAGCCTGCGGTCTTGGAGAGCGAACAGATTTCTATAGCGCATTGGCGCGCGCCCTCTATTTCATAGATGGAACGGGGCAAATCCCCCTCTACAAAGGCTTCGTATGCGGCGTCAAAAAGGATTATTGCATTTCGGGCGTTGGCGTAGTCTACCCATGCTTTAAGCTGCTGACGGTTGTATACAGCTCCCGTAGGATTGTTAGGGGAGCAGAGATATATTATGTCTCCCTGAGTATTTTCGTCCGGCAGGGGAAGAAAGCCGTTTTCGCCGTTTGCGTCTATGTAATTTACCTTTCTGCCGTCCATTATATTGACATCCACATATGCCGGATATACCGGGTCGGGAATGAGAGCGGTATTTGAGCGGTCGAATAAATCAAGAATGTTGCCCAAATCGCTCTTGGCTCCGTCGCTGATGTAAATTTCCGCGTCCGAAAGGGTTACTCCTCTTTGTTTATAATAGCCTTTAATGCCATCCTTTAGAAATTCGTAGCCGTAGGCCTGAGCGTCGGGACCATAGCCGTGGAAGGTTTCAGCGCGGCCCATATCCTGTACTGCCTGAGACAGAGCCTCAATAACTGCCTGGCACAGCGGAAGGGTAACGTCGCCTATGCTGAGCTTTATAACATTTGCTTGGGGGTGCGCCGCTTTATATTCGGCTATTTTTCTGCCCGTCTCGGCAAAGAGGTAACTGTCTTTTACATCCAGGTAGTGCTTGTTGATTTTCATTATGTATCTCCTTTCGGGGTAAAAAATTTTAATGCCGGGGTCCGCCCCGCCCTTTAAAGGAGGGCGCTCCCCAAGATATTTAAATCTAACTGTTTAGTACGCGGAATTCATTTATCTGTTCTTAACTGATTTTGAGTCCGCGCCCGGCCCATAATGCGCGCACAAAACGTGCGCGCCTTATGGGCATTTTATATAGCCCCGCCCGCGGCCCTGCGTTGCTGCGTGCTCCGCCGGGGCGTTTTTATATGGAGCAGGGGCTGTAATTACGCGGGCCGCTTTGCGCGGGTATTTGGGTTTTGATTTTTAGGCCGCCTGTTCTTCCGGGCATGAGAGCTGTTTTAGACGATAACCGTGCCGTCAAACACTTTTACGGCGTTGCCTGTCATATATACTTCGCCGGTATCTGTATATCTTATCTTAAGGTCGCCGCCCAGCAGCTTAACGGTAATATCGGTATTTTTATCGCAGAAACCGTTTTCTACGGCCGCTACAGCCGCCGCGCAGGCGCCTGTGCCGCAGGCCCAGGTTTCCCCGCTGCCCCGCTCCCAGACGCGCATTTTGATGGTGCTGCGGTCAATTACCTTGACAAATTCAGCGTTGACCCTTTCGGGGAACAGCTCGCTGTGCTCAAACTGCGGCCCTATCTTTTCCAGGGGGAAGAAATCTACGTTGTCCACAAAGGTCACGCAGTGGGGGTTGCCCATGGAGACGCAGGTTATGCTGTAGTTTTCACCGGCGATATTAACCTGCCTGCCTATAATGCTGTCTCCTTCCAGCTTGACAGGCACTTCCTCCGGCCTGAGGATTGCCTTGCCCATGTTGACGCGCGCAGAGGTCACTACGCCGTTCTGTGTATATACTCTAATGCTCTTTATGCCTGAAAGGGTTTCAAGAGTCATAACTTCTTTATTTATCATTCGGTTGTCATACATATATTTGGCCACGCAGCGGGACGCATTGCCGCACATCTTGCCTTCGCTGCCGTCCAGATTGAACATACGCATTTTGGCGTCCGCCTTGGAAGAGGGGCAGATTAATACCACTCCGTCTCCGCCTACGCCGAAATGCCTGTCGGCAAGGCGTATGGACAGTCCTTCGGGATTGTCTATATGCTGCTCAAAGGCGTTGAAATAGATGTAGTCGTTACCGCAGCCGTGCATCTTGGTGAATTTAAGCTGTGTGCGCCGGGTGCGCATATGGTTTATGTCCACCAGTTCGCAGTTCAATTCAGAATACCGGCTCTTTATGCTGTCGGCTACAGCGTGGGCGGTGTCAATAGAGGTCAGGCAGGGTATGCTGCGCTCTACCGCCTTGCGCCTTATTTTAACGCTGTCCCTGTTGGGCAGCCTGCCCTTGGCGCTGGTGGAGATAAGATAGTCTATTTTGCCGCTCTCAATAAGGGTGAGGGTGTTATTGTCGCTTTCGTGTATCTTGCTTACTATCTCGGCCTCCATGCCTGACGCCTTTATGATTTCAGCCGTGCCCGCCGTGGCGTATAATTTAAAGCCTAAATCATAGAATTTTTTGGCTACCGACGCAATTTCGGGCTTATCTGAATCGCGCACCGAGAGGAACACGCCCTTCTTAGAGGAGCTTACCGCCTTGCGCAGCTTATAGCCCGCCGCAATAAGCCCTTTATAAAGCGCTTCCTCCAAGGTTCCCGCCAGACCCAGCACTTCGCCCGTAGATTTCATTTCGGGTCCGAGATGGCTGTCTACATTGGCCAGCTTTTCAAAGGAGAATATGGGTACCTTAACTGCAAAATATGCGCCCTGGGGATAGAGGCCCGTGCCGTAGCCCATGTCGCAGAGCTTTTCGCCCAGCATGGCGCGCGTGGCCAGAGCCACCATGGGCACGCCCGTTACCTTGCTTATATACGGTACCGTACGGGAGGAGCGCGGATTGACTTCTATTACATAGAGTTGGTCATTATATATGACGTACTGGATGTTTATAAGCCCTTTAGTGTTAAGAGCCAGGGCCAGACGGCGGGTGCAGTCCACTATATGGCTGACCATGCGGTCGCTGAGATTGTAGGCGGGATATACGCTTATTGAATCGCCTGAATGCACGCCCGCCCGCTCTATATGCTCCATTATGCCGGGGATGAGCACGTCCTCCCCGTCGCAGATGCCGTCTACCTCTATTTCCAGTCCCATAAGGTATTTATCTATCAGTACCGGGTTCTCTATGCCCTGGGCAAGGATTATCTGCATATATTCCTTAACGTCCGAATCGTTAAAGGCAATTATCATATTCTGGCCGCCCAGAACGTAGGAGGGGCGCAGCAGCACAGGATAGCCTATTTCGTTTGCAGCAGCCAGAGCGCCTTGGGCGTCAGTTACCGAATGGCCCTTGGGCCGCTCTATCTTAAGCTCCTCCAGCAGCGCGTCAAAGCGTTCGCGGTCCTCGGCCCGGTCTATGCTGTCCGCGCTGGTGCCCAGGATGTTTTCTCCCCTCTCAGAGAGGAACTTGGTCAGCTTTATGGCGGTTTGGCCGCCGAAGGCCACCACTACGCCCCAGGGCTTTTCTGTTTCCAGCACGTTGCGCACGTCCTCCGGGGTGAGGGGTTCAAAATAAAGACGATCGGCAGTGTCAAAGTCAGTGGAGACCGTTTCGGGGTTATTATTGACTATAACCACCTCGAAGCCGGCATTTTTAAGCGCCCAGACACAGTGCACCGAGGCGTAGTCAAATTCTATGCCCTGGCCTATCCTGATGGGGCCTGAGCCGAATACCACTACCGTCCGCTTGCGCTCCGGCAGCTCTCGGATAAATTCCTCCGCTTCGTTTTCTTCTTCAAAGGAGGAGTAGAAATAGGGGGTCTCGGCGCTGAATTCCGCAGCGCAGGTATCTACCATCTTAAATACCGCAACAGCGGGATTTTCCACCTTTTGCCCTGAAAATTCCTCTATGACGCTGTCCAAAAAGCCCATGCGCTTAGCGCGCAGGTAGGTTTCTCTGTCCAAGCCCTTCTTAAGGGTATTTTCCATATCTATGATGTTCTGGATTTTATAGAGGAACCATAGGTCTATTTTGGTTATGTCGTGCACCTCTTGAGGGGACACGCCTTTTCTGAGCGCGTCAGCCACAAGAAACAGGCGTTCGTCGGTGGTTTCATGCAGGCGGGAGAGCGCTTCCTCCCGCGGCAGGTCATATTTTGGGGCGTACAGGCTCTTAAGCCCTATTTCGGCGCCCCTTACCGCTTTGAGCAGGGCCTCTTCAAATGTAGCCCCTATGGCCATAACTTCGCCCGTGGCCTGCATTTGGGTGCCTAACTGGCGCTTGGCGTATACGAATTTATCAAAGGGCCATTTGGGCAGTTTAACTACGACGTAATCCAGCGCAGGCTCAAAGCAGGCGCTCTTGCCCGTTATGGCGTTGGCAATTTCATTGAGATTATAGCCTATGGCTATCTTGGCGGCCACCTTGGCTATTGGGTAACCTGTGGCCTTGGAGGCCAGCGCGCTGGAACGGGATACGCGGGGATTGACCTCTATTACGGCATATTCAAAGCTGTCCGGATTGAGGGCAAACTGGCAGTTGCAGCCCCCTTCCACCTTTAAGGCGGAGATAATGTCCAGCGCCGCCGTGCGCAGCATCTGGTATTCCTTATCGGCTAAGGTTACGGCGGGCGCCACTACTATTGAATCGCCGGTATGTATTCCTACGGGGTCTAAATTTTCCATGCTGCATATGGTTATAACATTGCCTGCGCCGTCCCGCATGACTTCAAATTCAATTTCCTTCCAGCCGGCAATGCATTTTTCCACCAGTATCTGGCCGATGGGAGAGAGGCGCAGGCCGTTTACGGCCACGTCCCGCATTTCTTCATCGTTATTGACTATGCCGCCGCCGCTTCCGCCCAGAGTAAAAGCGGGGCGGATGATAAGGGGATAGCCTATTTCACCGGCAAAGGCGAGCGCGTCCTCAAGGGTGGTCACTACCTTGGAAGGAATGCAGGGCTGATTAATGCTCTGCATGGTGTCCTTGAACATCTGGCGGTCCTCAGCCTTGTCTATGGTTTCGGGGTTAGCGCCCAGCAGGCGCACGCCCATCTGCTCCAAAAAGCCGTCTTTGGCTAACTGCATGGAGAGGGTCAGTCCCGTCTGGCCGCCTAAGGTGGAAAGCAGGCTGTCGGGGCGCTCCTTTTCTATTATGCGCTTTATTACGGGCAGGGTTAAAGGCTCGATATATATGCGATCGGCCATAGCGCTGTCCGTCATTATGGTGGCCGGATTGGAATTAACCAGGACTACCTCCAGGCCGTCCTCCTTAAGCGCGCGGCAGGCCTGGGTGCCCGCGTAGTCAAATTCGGCGGCCTGCCCTATAACAATCGGGCCGGAGCCTATTACCATGACTTTTTTTATGCTTTTATTAAGCGGCATTATGTAAATCCCCTTTGTTATATTATTTTATGTTGTATTTTCAGCCCGCAGGGCCGAGGTGTATTTGTCCGAGCGCCCTTATTGCGTCCCGGCCCTCATTCTGCCTGAATAATTTTTCCGGCAGAAGAGGCCGGCTTTTAATGCGTATTGCAACTCGCGGCGATTCTGCGCGCGCCGGCTATTTAAGCATGGATACGAACCTGTCAAAGAGAAAGGCCGTATCTTTGGGCCCGGCCGAAGCTTCGGGATGGAACTGCACTGAAAAGGCGGGCATATCAAGGTAATCCACGCCCTCGCAGGTGCCGTCGTTTGCGTTAATAAATGAAACACGGGCGTTTGACGGGAGGCTCTCGCCTACAACGGCATAGCCGTGGTTCTGGCTGGTTATATATACCCTGCCCGTGTCCGTTTGGGTGCAGGGCTGGTTGGCGCCCCGGTGGCCGTATTTGAGCTTGGCCGTTTTTGCGCCTGCGGCCAGGGCGAGCAGCTGGTGCCCAAGGCATATGCCGAAAATTGGCAGACCGCTGTTAAGCAGCTTGCGCAGCTCTTTAATTATGCCCGTATTTTCTGCCGGGTCCCCAGGGCCGTTTGAAAGCATTATTCCCTGCGGGTTTATATCCAGAATATCCTCGGCGGTGCTGGAGGCGGGCATTACTTTCACGCGGCAGCCGCGCTTGATTAATTCCCTTTCTATATTCAGCTTGGCGCCGAAATCCCAGAGCGCGACCAGCGGTCCGCTTTGGGGCTGGGTTAAACTGGGCTGGGACAAATTGCTGACGCTGTTTACCGCGTTTTTTATGGAGAAGTTTTTCAGTTCATTTAAAAGCGCCTCGTCCGCTTCGGGGGTAAAGCTTAATTTGGCGTTCATTACTCCCTGTTCGCGCACTATGCGGGTCAAGGCCCTGGTATCTATGCCGTAAAGGCCGGGTATGCCCTCCTGTTTTAAAAAAGCGTCAAGCTGGCCCTCTGAACGGAAATTTGAAGGCTGCTGACACCACTCTCTTACTATATATGCCTTTAAAACGGGACGGGCGCTTTCAAAATCCGAAGGTATAACGCCGTAATTGCCTATGAGGGGAAAGGTCTGGATTACCAACTGGCCGTAATAGCTTGGGTCGGTAAGGGTCTCTAAATAGCCGGTCATGGCGGTGGTAAAGACTAATTCTCCCATAGCCTCGGCTTCCTTCCCGAAATAATAGCCTTGAAAAATTCTGCCGTTTTCCAGTATTAAATAGCCCTTGCGGGCGGCCTGCTCCTGCATTTTGTCCTCCTTATTGATTTTCATGGCTCAATTTGCTTTGCTTTTGGGCGACGCTTTATTTTTCATACGCCTTGAGAATACTTTGGGCGATTTCAAAGCGCGTCCGGCGCAAATCCATGGCCTGCTTTTCGATGTAACGGTGAGCCTGGGGCTCAGTCATATCAGCATATTGTATCAGAGCGCACTTAGCTCTGTCAACTAGTCTTATTTCTGCAATTTTTTCCTGAAGGCGCTCATTTTCGCTTTTAAGGCGAAGTATCTGGTGCCTGGAGGCGTTTAAAAGATGAAGCGCCTGAAAGAACAGCGCGCGGTTTAAGGGCTTGGGCACCACCAATACGCCCGACGTCTCTACTCTTTCGGCTATTTCGTCGCTGCTCTCGTTTTTAATCAGCATTATTACTCCTGAACCGGTGCTTGCGGCGTCCAGAGCCAGTTCTATGCCCGTTTCATTTTGAAGGGGAGCGTTTATCAATACCAGGTCAAAAGCGCATGAGAGCAGGCGCCTGGCCTCAAAGGAATCAGTCGTGGCTTCTATCCTGTCGTAATAGGTCTGCCTGAACAGCTCTTTAAGTACGGGCAGGCTGTTTTGGCTGCCCGAAATTATCAGCAGCTCCGCCACGTCAGCCCTCCATATCCCCGCCCGTCATATGGGCAAGATAATTTTTCAGCAGCAGCGGCGGCATGTTTTCATTTACCAGCCTGCTTTTAGAGGCGCGCTTGGCGGCCCCGGCAGGATTAAGGGGCAGCAGGTTGATATTCTTCGGCGCGGGCCGCGCCGCCCGCTTTATGCCGTCCAGTCCGGCGAAAATTACCATAGCCAGGGCTATATAGGGATTGCATAAAGGGTCGGGGGAACGCAATTCCAGCCTGGCGTTTTCGCCTGAAGCTGCGGGTATGCGTATCAGCCGGGAACGCTCTGAGCGCCCCCAGCCGAGATATTCGGGCCCGGCCAGGGCGTTGAGGCGCTTATATGAGAGGGGGCTGGCATTTAAGAAAGCGGTTATGTCGCCGATATTATCCAGAATGCCTGCCATAAAGCTCTCTGCTTCGGGGCAGTGGTCGTTTTGAGCGGTTTTAAAAATATTCTTGCCTCCGGTAAACAGGGAGAGGTTAAAGTGCAGCCCGCTGCCCGGCGCGTTTTCCAGGGGCATGGGTTCAAAGCTGGCGTGCAGCCCGTTGCGGGCGGCGACGGTGCTTATAACCCATTTGACGGTTATCAGCCTGTCCGCCGTTATTAAAGCGTCGGAGAATTTAAAGTCTATCTCGTTCTGCCCCGGACCTTTTTCGTGATGGGAGCTTTCGGGCTGTATGCCCATGTCTTCCAGGGTCAGGCAGATTTCCCTGCGCACGTTTTCCCCCCTGTCCAGCGGCGCTACATCCATATATCCGGCATTGTCAAAGGGGGTGCTGGTTGCATTCCCTTTTTCGTCCAGCTTAAAGAGATAAAATTCGCATTCGGCGCCTGCCTTGACGGTATAGCCCAGCTCCCTGGCTTTATTTTCAGCCTGCGCGAGCAGAGCGCGGCAGTCCCCCTCAAAGGGTCTGCCCGAATGGTATTTTATGCTGCACATAAAGCGCGCTACCCGCCCGTGGGATGGGCGCCAGGGGAGTATAGAGAGGGTGGAGGCTTCAGGGCAGAGGAAAAGGTCTCCTTCGGGCGCGTTTTCAAAGCCCGGAACAGCCGAAGCGTCAAAAGCCACTCCCTTTTCAAATGCCCTTTCCAGCTCGTTAGGCATAATGGAGATGTTCCTCTGCCGGCCCGTAAGGTCGCAGAAGGCCAGTCTTATAAATTTGACGTCGTTTTCCTTTACATACTGCAAAATCTCATTGGTTTTATAGGTCATTATTTATCCTCCGGGGCCCGCTTTAAATTATTTCTTATATTATACACCATACTGCCCTAAAAAACAAAGGCTTTAGCGATTTTTTTCAAATTGTTATTGTTCGGGCGGAGGCGCTTGAGAATTTCACCTGAATTTTATCCGGGCGCGGAAGAGGGTGGGGATATATCGGCGCTTGGCGGCAGGTTTTTGCCCGGCGGGTCGAAGGGTGGGGAATATTGATGATATTAACTTGCAATCAGCATGGCTTATATGCTATAATCATCCCCGGACAAATTATTTTTTGCGGCCGAATTGCACATTCTATTATTGTTTATATAAACGGTTAAGGGGGAATTATTATGGAGGATTGCGCAGCAGTTCGGGAAAACAGCGGCTTTTCCCTTCAAACGGTGCGTGCCAGCGTTATGAAGCTGCTCAGGAACAGGGCCTATATTCTGTTCCTGATTCTTATAGGGATAGCGGCATTTGGCTTTACGGTCACTCATTTTGCCATGGGCATAGATGATTTCGGCATAGGGCATTATATGGATTTAAGCCCGGACAGCAGCAATAATATGCTTCAGCAGGGCCGTCTGCTGCATATAGTGCTGTATTACCTCACCGGCCTTATGGACGTTATTCCCTTCTTAAATAATTTTATAAGCGCGGTTCTAATTGTGTTTTCCGCGCTGCTGCTCAGCGCTTTGGCCGACGCAGCCTCAAACGGGCGCTTTAACACCTTTGAGCATATCATTTTTTCGGGCATATATATTTCCAGCCCCTTAATGGCGTTTAAGTTTATATATGATTTGGACGTGGTGGCCGTAGCAATTTCAAGTGCATGCTGCGTCCTGGCGGTCATTTCGGGCTTTTCCTTCCTGCAGAGCCGCAGAAAGGGAGAACTGTTTTTTGCTCTGGGCATGCTCCTTTTGACAATAAGCAGCTATGAAACTTTTAACGCCGTATTTGTTATAATGGTGCTTTTTGCGCTGCTGCTGATGGCTCTTTTTACTGATAAGAAGCCTAAAGAACTTTGCCTGGCGGGCTTAAAGCTCGCGCTTATGCTGGTTGCAGCGCTGGTTATATATTATCTGGTGGTAACTGTGCTGCAGGTGTGCACCAATAACTTAAACCACACCCGCTTGAGTTTATTCAACCGGGGCCGGCCGGTTATTGACTTATTAAAATCCATTGCTTACAGGCTGCTTAATTTCAAGCTGTTCGGCATGGCTGAATTTGCCGCGGCCGCTGTTGTGGCGGTACCCACTGCGCTGTATTACAGTATTAAGAAAAAGAGCGTCTTTGTATTCCTGCTCTTTGCCGGCATGGGCGCATTTTGTCTGGCGATGCCTGTCATCCAGGGGCAGCTTTATTATAGAACCTGCCAGACCTTTGGGCTGTTTATAGCTGTAATTGTTTTAATGGTTGTCGAGCTATTCAGGAATAAGCGGGTGCTGCGCGCGTTCTGCGCGTGCGCCGCGGTGCTTCTGCTCATATGGCAGCTTAAGGACGTAAATCTCTGGTATTACAAGGACTGGGCCAACTATCAGAAAAACGTCTATGCTATACACAATATTGCCACTCAGCTCAATTCAGGCTATTCCATAGATGAAAAGCCCGTCTGCTTTGTGAACAGGGATTATGATTCCTTTTTAATGTCCTGGGACGAGGACAAGGACCAGTATGAAATAGGAGAGTCGCCCATTGTTTCGGCCGTGGCCTTCTGCGGCGATATAACCTGTCCTGAGCTTATCAAGCTGTTTGAGTATCAGGAATATACCTTCCTTATACAGCCGAGCTGGGAGCAGGCCCAGAAAGCTATTGAATATTCAGAGAATATGCCCGGCTATCCGCGGGAGGGCTATATAGAGGAATTAGAGGATATAATTATAGTAAAAATGGGAGATGCTTGAATTATTTTTGGCATTTGCCGTGTTTTGAGCTTATTCATCCTGCGGGCTTTGCCGCAGGATGACTTTTATTTTTACCGATAACAGCGGAGGCGCAGAAAATTTTTTAAAAAATTTTTTGCGCATAAGTGCTGTCCGGGCTTTAAAGTTCTGTTTTTTTGCGTGCAAGGCTTTATTACAACTGTATTTCTATTAAATTACATAATACTTTGAAATAGATGGAAATATGTGACATATACTAAAAACTGCTTTTAGGCGAGTTAATTACAGCTCAACGTCTGCTTTCTGCTTTAAGGCCGCTTTAAGGGCAGAAGATGCTGAAAGAGCCGGCTCAAGGCGGGGAATTTACGGCGCTGTCCTAAGCTGGGCCGCGGCGCGTTTGGCAGGCGTGGAGCCTGCCC
>URYI01000057.1 GCA_900552055.1 uncultured Eubacteriales bacterium
TGGATGAATTTACTCGTCTGCGTTTCCTTGCAGCCTATCCCGAGCAGTCCACCTATTCCTCTGCCGACTTTCTGAAAAAGCTGGTCAAGTGGTACGCCCGCCGGGGTATCCGAGTGGAGTGCGTTCAGACCGACAACGGCATTGAGTTCACCAACCGTTTCTTTACCGGCAAACAGGACCGTCCCACTCTCTTTGAGGCGACTGCCACCCAACTGGGTATCCGCCACAAGCTGATTCGTCCCTATACACCTCGTCACAACGGCAAAGTGGAGCGCAGCCACCGCGAGGATCAGAAGCGCTTCTATTCTTCTCACGCTTTCTTTTCCTTGGATGACTTCGCAAAGCAGCTTGCCGTCCACAACCGCCGCTCCAACAACTTCCCTATGAGGCCTCTCGATTGGCTTTCTCCTTTAGAGTTCACTGTCCAATATGTTTGACAAACCTACAAGGGCTGAACCGCTCCTTTGTGAGCTTTCTTTACAAATATTTTATACAATGATATAATGGATAATAATGAAACGCGCGTTTCAGAATGCGCGTTTTATTTTTTAAATACTGTTATATGCCATTGCGCTTAAATTAATATCTTAAGAGGATAACGGGAAAAATAGCTGTAACGCTGTCCGGCAGGGCATATATAACAGCAGCAGATAGGTGTAATCAAATGCGCTCAGATAAGGCCTTTAGAAATATGCTTTCAAACATCATACTTCAGCTTGTGACCGCCGCCGTGGGAATAATACTCCCCCGGCTATTTATAGGCGTCTACGGCTCAGAAGTAAACGGCCTTATTTCTTCCATAAGTCAGTTTATAACCTATATGGGCCTTGTAGAAGCCGGAATAGGCTCGGCCGCCATAGTTTCTCTCTATAAGCCGCTTGCGGATAAGAACCACGATAAAATTAACGGAGTGCTTTCAGGCGCAAAGCTGTTTTACGCCAAATCCGGACTTTTCTTTGTCGGCCTTGTTCTTGCGCTTGTAATTTTTTATCCCCTGCTGACTACCACCACCCTGCCCCATTCAATGGTGCGCCTTATGATACTTATTCTTTCGGGCAGCGGCATGGTAGACTATTTCCTGCTGGGCAAATACCGTGTTTTGCTCATGGCCGACCAGCACAACTACATAATTACTTCGGTTCAGACTCTTGGTACTATTCTTAACGCCGTTGTCAGCGTTATACTTATTCAGGCTCATGCCAGCGCACTGCTTGTAAAGCTGGTTGCAACGGCCGTGTACGCGCTCAGGTTCTTAATAATTTTCTTTTACTGCCGTAAAAACTATACTTATTTGAATTTCAAAGCAGAACCCGACCGCAAAGCCTTTGCCCAGCGCTGGAGCGTATTGATCCATCAGATTACCGGGCTTATAGTAAATAATACTCATATCATTATATTAACTCTCTGTCTGGGAGCTTCCGCCCTTAAAGAAGTAAGCGTTTACGGTGTCTACAATATGATAGCCTATACTCTCTACAGCCTCATGAATTCCTTCAGCACCGGCCTTACTTCGGGTTTTGGGGAAATTATATCCAAGAAAGAATATTCTGCTCTTTATAAAAGCTTTTCCAACTATGAATACATGTTTTTTATTATTCAATCTGTATGCTACTGCTGCATGGCGATACTCTTATTGCCCTTTATAAGCATATATGCCAGAGATTTTGCAGATGCGGCAGACTATTACCGGCCCACTATTGCCGTGCTTTTTACTGTGCTGGGCTATCTTCAGACCATCCGCGTACCCGCGGGTACAATTATTGTCGCGGCAGGTCATTACAGGGAAACTCGCGGCCGGGCTATTATAGAATCCGCCTTGAATTTATTCGTTGCTCTCGCGCTTGTATATCCCCTTGGCATGAGCGGCGTCCTGCTTGGTTCAGTGGTATCCTATGCCTGGAGAAGCGCCGATATGATTTTCTATAACTCCCGTCATTTAGTAACCCAAAGCTTAAAACGCAGCCTCTCCAGAATACTGCGCAATTTAATTGCCGCGGGAATATTTATTGCAGCCGGTCTTTATCTGGTGCCCTCTGTTATGGATTCCTTCTGGACTTGGATTTTATATGCCCTGGCAACCGGAGCTTCAGCTGTCGTCTTATTTGCCGGCATTAATTTAATATTTGAGAAAAATGAATTTATCCTGCTTATAACACGTCTTAAAAACGTACTCAAAAGAAAATTCAGCCGTCAGTAATTAAAAAACGGCTGAATTTAATACTATTAGTTAGCTGTGTATTTACGCATTAAAAAGATCTTATTTTTTACATAAATAAAGAAAAGTTTTTATTATCTCCCAGCCCTTATTATTTCCATTCCCTCAAGGGCTTCATTTATAAGCTTTTCTTCCTCCAGAACCTGTTCGGCCTCAATTACCTTCTCTAAACCTGGCTTTGTCGCCGGATGCCTTGGGGTGAAAACTGTACAGCAATCCTCATACGGCAGTATGGAGGTATCATAAGTACCTATTTTACGGGCAATGTCCATTATTTCAAGCTTATCCATGCCAATTAAAGGACGGAATACAGGCATATTAACCGCCGCGTCGGTGCAGTAAAGAGCGTTAAGCGTCTGGCTGGCTACCTGCCCTATGCTTTCACCCGTTATTAAAGCGCCCGCGCCGCTGCGCCGCGCCGCCTGCTCTGCGATTTTCATCATATAGCGGCGCATAATTACCGTAAGATATTTATCGGGACACTTTTCATATATCTCTTCCTGAATTTTAGTAAAAGGAACGACGTTCAGCCGTATTTCGCCGCAATATCTGCTCAGCAGCCCTGCCAGGCTGATAACTTTTTCCTTGGCCCGCTCAGACGTATGCGGGAAGCTGTGGAAATGCACTGCGTCTATCACCACGCCGCGCCGTGCTATCATATATCCGGCCACAGGACTGTCTATTCCTCCCGAAAGGAGCAGCGCCGCCCGTCCCCCTGTACCGACGGGCATCCCGCCGGCGCAGGGAATTTCCCGCACATAAACGTATGCGGCGCTTTCCCTGACCTCTATCTGCACTAAGTGTTCCGGATTGACTACGTCCACAGTCAAATGGGTATGCTCCAAGATATATTCTCCTGTCATTACGGCAATTTCAGGAGATTGGATTGGAAAATGCTTGTCCGCGCGGCGCGCTTTAACCTTAAAGGTGCCTTTTTCAATCCGGGCATCCATAAGCATTTTTACCGCCGTGCGCATTATTTCTTCCATATTTTTTTCCACTTGCAGCGCAGGAGAAACTGCATGTATGCCAAAAACTCTTGTAAGCCTGTCTAAAGCTTCGTCCAAAAAATCATCTGATATATTTTTAACATATATCCTGCTCTGGGCTATGCTTACCTGTGCCTCGCTCCCGTATAACGCATTTCGGATATTATCCATAAGCCTGCGTTCAAAATAAGGGCGGTTTTGGCCCTTTAAATGTATTTCCCCTACTTTTACCAATATCACATGCATGCTGACAAACTCCTTTATTTCCTTTTAAACCGGCGCAGATAGTTGAGAGATTCTTTTAAAGCCCCGGCAGCTTGGGAACATTCCTCCATAGTGTTAAGTGCGCCTATGCTTATTCGGATTGCGCCGCCTGCATATTTAGCAGGGACCTTCATGGCCAAAAGCACTTCGCTAACTCTGTTTTTCCTTGAAGAACATGCGCTTCCCTTGCCTACTATTACTCCTCGCGCTTCCAGCGCGCTTTGCAGGCTGGCTGCCTGCACGCCCTCAAAAGCCGCGCATATTATATGAGGAGCCGTATGTGTTCCTATAATATATGCGCCCTCTATTTCAGAAAGCAGTTTTAAATATTCCTGCTTTATTTTGCTTATTCTTTCAAGCGCCCGGCTTTTTGCAAATATTTCAAGAGCGCTTGCATAACCCGCAATGCCGGGCATATTCAGCGTGCCCGGCCTGAAATTATCCTGCTGGCCCCCTCCGTAAATCAAGGGCGCAAGCTTCACATTTTTTCCGACGGCTATAGCACCCATTCCCTTAGGGCCGTGCAGTTTATGAGCGCTTGTTGTATAAATGTCGGCGCCCTGAGGCGTTTCAAGCCGCATATGCCCCTGCACTCCGTCAGAATGCACTAAACAATCAGGATTTTTCTCTTTAACTGCGGCGGCTATGGCGTCAATATCATTTATTGCGCCCGTTTCATTATTTACATGCATAATGCTGACCAACGCTGTTTTAGCCGTCACCATATCTTTAACGCGCTCAGGGTCTATATTGCCCGCAGGCTCAACCGGCGCCAGCAGCACCTTTACCCCTCTTCTGCGCAGAGAAAAAGCCGCCTGCATAACGGCCGGATGCTCTATTTCTGAAATTATTACTTCTGTTTCGCCGCTCTTAGAGCTTCCTTCAACAGCGCCTATTACCGCAGTATTCGCGCCTTCTGTGCCGCCTGAAGTAAAATAAACCGTTCTGCCGCCCGTCAGCCTGCTAACGGTTTCCCTGCACTTTAAAAATTCCTTTTCTTCGGGAAGAGCGGCTGCATACGATGCCGAAGGATTAAAATAATCCTCCAGCATATATTTTTTTACTGTTTCCGCCGCCTGAGTAAAGGCTTTTGTAGAAGCGCTGTTGTCCAGATAAATCATAGCCGCACCGCCCTGGGCTTCTGGCTCCTAACCGCTTTTAGAAGCGCTTCGGAAGGCTCCCATAGAACGCAGGTGCGCGATTTATTATACACGCAGTCAATAAAATATGCATGCTCAGAACCGTTGAGGGTGGCATTTATAACCTTAAGGCCGCTTATATTCTTAAGCGGCTTGAACCTATCGTCATATACCGGAGCTATGCATTCTATTTCGGGCAGTTCTACGCGTATCAGCTCTTTGCGCCGGCGCTGGTTGGAAACGCGGGCTATGGTTATAACGTCCTCATAAAAAGCATAGTCATATTCCAGAATGGAATTCTCCTTGCGGAAATAAGCAAATATGGCTATACCGCCAAAGATAACGGTGTCAATAGCTCCCAGAATAGTATTGTAGAACAGCGTCAGAACCCCGATAAACGCTCCGGCAGCCGCTATTACCATAACTACAAACCAGATTTTATATTTTATTTCATCCGCCTTGGTATCTTTTTTTCTGAGGCATTCCTCTATACTGGCCATGTTTAATCTCGCCTTTCCTAAAGATATACCTGAATTTTAACACAAATATAACGCTTTATCAACAGATTACACTATACTTATAGTTATTTTTATTAAATATTTATTACTATTTTGCTTTGTGTTAAAAATTACTGGAAATAGGCTATCTGTTATGATATAATAAGCGAACAGATGGAATCATTTTAATTATAACCAAATATCATCAAAAGGAGAGAAGCACATGATTTGTCCTAATTGTCTGTCTAATAATAAAAATAACGCGACAGTATGCCAAAATTGCGGCTACAGCCTTATTGAAGAAGATTTGGATTTAGAGCAGGCCGTAAGTACAGAGCAGGAGGACGAACAGCATATTGAAGATGAATTTGCCGATGATATGCCGTTGGAGGACGAGGAAGCCGCGGACGCTGACGATACTGCCGGCATTTTCTCTGACGAAGCGCCCCAGGAAGCGGAGGAAAAAACTATAAGCATACCCCCGCTGCGTGAGCGCACATCAGCCCGCCGCATACCGCAGGTGGTTTATGAAGCAGATTCAGAAGAAAAGGATTATTTTTCAGACAACAGCGAGCGTAAAAGGCAGTCCCCCCTGCGCACGGCCGTTACCGTGCTTTTATGGGTGCTGATAATAGCCGCGGTTGTCTTTATAGGATTTATGCTGTACGACCGTTTCTGGGGCGGGGATAATCCCTCGGATATAAACAATACAGGCAGCAATACATCCACTACCCAGGGAAGCGGCTCTGTCAGCGCGCAGGCTCCGACGGTAAACCTCAGGCAGGACGAAAGCGGAGCCGACTATTATGAATGCGTATTTTACGGCCAGCCGGGCGACAGCGTTTATCTGGCGGTAAAAAATCAATATTACTCCTTTGACGAAAGCGGACAGTATGCCGTCTCGTTATATCTTTCGGATTTTGTAGACGCCGCTACGTCCCTTGAAAACACCTACAGCGCAACCCTGACTTACAGATACCGCCAGTCCAGCGGCCAGGAAACCGAGCTTACCCTCGAAAATCCGCTGGTATTCACTATACCCGCCACGCAGATTAAATTAATTTCCCCCGAAGTGGAGAGCCAGGAGATATATGAGGAGAATTATTCTGTAATTTTTAAAGTAAATGCCGGATCTACGGTACTGGTGAACGGCCGGGACGTTTCTTCCAGCGTCAACAGCCAGGGCAGAGCCACATATAACGTCACCCTTGGGCCGGGTTCCTCTGAAGAATTAACTATACAGGCCACTGCGCCCTATCACAGCACCGCGACGCAGACTATCACCATAAACCGTTCGCCGCTGAATGTCAACTTTACCATTTCGGCTAATACTCCGCGTTCGGTCAGCTCCCCGACCGTTGAAATTTCGGGCGTTGTGGATACAGGCGCAACATTGAGCTGCGCAGATTATACCCTTTCCAACCCTGAAATCAATCCTCTGACAGGCGCGTACCGCGTTACTGTACAGCTTCCCAATTACGGCAATCACAGGATAATCCTTACGGCTACAAACGCAGACGGGCAAACCTCAACTCTGGCTCATACCGTACTGTATCTGCCTAATGAGGACCAGTATACCCGCGATGTCTGGGTATATGACCCTGCGATTGTATCCAATCCCTCGCGGTATATAGGCCGCAATTACCTGCTGGACGGAGTGGACGTCGTGGAAATACTGGACAGCCCCAGCACTATCTTTACCGTCAACATGGGAACGGATGAATCGCCTGAATACCTCGCCGTGGAATACTATGGCTCGCGCAATATCCAGCCCGGCGATACCTACCGCATCTTTGGACAGGTAATAGGCTCATATCAGGGAATGACCCTTATAGGCGGATATTTTATCTATGTAAATTAAGGCCTGCTTTGAGAAAAAACGCCGCTGCAAAGCCGGTGTTTAAACGCTTGCCAGAGTAAGGCAGAGCTAAAATCGTATTAAACCAGCTTAAAGTCCGGCTTTGTCCGGACTTTTAAGTTTGGGTACATGCCGGCAGTAATTTAAGCCTCTGGACTTTTGCACAAAAATATATTATAATATGGTTAAAATTAACGCTGCTGCCGATAATCAGGCCGTAATTTTTATATTATGCCGCGAGCGGAAAAGCATTATTTGATTTTTATAGCGGGCAGAGGATACTGGCCAGCCCCGCCATACAAATAAAGAAAGGGAGTTATATTATGAAATGCACTTACTGCGGTTATCCCGAAAGCAAGGTGCTGGACAGCCGGCCCACTGAGGAAGGCACTGTAATCCGCCGCAGGCGCGAATGCATAAAGTGCCAGCGCCGGTTTACTACATATGAAAAAGTGGAAACCATGCCCCTGATGGTTATAAAAAGAGATGGACGAAGACAGCTATTTGATATAGAGAAAGTGCGCAGCGGAATTATAAAAGCGTGTGAAAAATGCAAGGTTTCGGCTAACGATATTGATAAGCTGGTACAGGACATTGAACGCCGGGCAAGCGACAGCCCGGAGCACGAAATAAGCTCTATTGACCTTGGGGAAATGATTATGAAGGGACTTTTGGATTTAGATCCTGTGGCATATATCCGCTTTGCTTCTGTTTACAGGGAATTAAACGACCTTAACAAGCTTATGGACGAAATGAATAAGCTGCTGGGAAAGGAGAAACATGAGTGACAGCTTTTACACTCAGCAGATTAACGGGCTGACTCTGCTTAAATCCCGTCTGCTGGAGGATATTCCCGGCATTAAGCATGCCTTTTCCTGCCGGACGGGCGGTATAAGCACCGAAGAATGCCAAAGCCTTAACCTTGCCTGGAAACGCAGGGATTCAGCGGAAAATGTAAAAGAAAATCACCGCCGCTTTGCACTGGCTATGGGAATAAGTCCGGAAAACTTTGTTTTTATTGAGCTGAAGCACAGCGATAAGGTAATTGTATTAAACTCACAGGCGCGCAATAACGGCCGCTGGTGGAACAATATTCCCACAGATTACGACGCCATGATAACGCGGGATAAAAACACAGCGCTTTTAGTGCGCACAGCCGACTGCGGCACGATACTGCTGGCCGACAAAGCCAAAGGGGTCATTGCAGCCGTTCACAGCGGCTGGCGGGGCACGGCAGCCGGAATAATAATCAATACCATTGAACGCATGCGGACTGAATTTGCTTGCAGGCCGGAAGATATTTTGGCTGCGGCGGGACCTTCTATATGCGCTGAATGCTTTCTGGCCCATCAGCCGGTATATTCCCAGTTCCCGCAAAAGTATCTTACTTTTTATCCTGACGGACGGGCGGGAGTGGATTTAAGAGGCAAAATAAAGGAGGATATGCTCTCCTGCGGCCTGCTCAGAGAAAATATAGACTTTTGCTCATTATGCACCTGCGAGCGTCCCGACCTGTTCTTTTCCCACCGCCGCGAGCATGGACGCACCGGCATTATGGCGGCCTCAATACAGCTTATATAATTTTATACTCCGTTTTTCCGTGTTACATACAAATGAAGGTAATTTATGCAGCTTTCCTCCCTTAAAGGGCTGGGGCCCAAGCGGCTTCAAGCCCTGCAAAAAATGAATATAAATTCGCCAGAAGAGCTTATAAAGCTTGCTCCGTCCGATTACATGGATATGAGCAGAATTGTAAAAATAGCGGATATGCCTGATAACGGCTATGCGCTTATTTTTGCGCGCATAACCAGCGCGCCTTACTGCGGACGCGCTAAGACTGTTTTCAGCGCATGCTCGGATGACAGCGCATGCGCCGATTTAATATGGTTCAACGCCCCCTACATTGCAAAGAACCTTAAAAAGGGGGAAATGTACCGTATTTTCGGCCGAGCTTCAAAACGCGGAAAAAAAGTGGTCATTGTCAATCCCAAATTTGAGCATGAAAGCAAAAATTCAATGCATGGGATTATCCCCGTTTACCCTATCCCCAAAGGCTCGCAGATAAATCAAAAGGCGCTTAGGAGCGCCATACGGCAGGCGCTGGATGCCCTGGCTAATCAGCCTGAAATTTATCCCGAACAATTCAGGCGGAAATTTATGCTGCCTGAAATTAATTACGCATTGGAAAACATTCATTTTCCCCTCTCTTTCACTCAGCTTGCACTGGCTAAGAGACGCATGGTATTTGACGAATTAATGCTTATGCTTTCAATAATAAACGAGCATAAACGCTCCCAGGGCCGGCTGCGCGGCGAGATACTGTCAAGTACCCCCGAACTGGCAAAGGCTTTTAATTCTTCCCTGCATTTTGAGCTTACCGGCGCGCAAAAGAGATGCATACGGCAAATTGAAGAGGATACCTCCTCCGGCCGGGTAATGAACAGGCTGCTCCAGGGGGACGTCGGCTCTGGCAAAACCGCCGTAGCTTTTTATGCGCTGCTCCTGGGCGTATATAACGGCGGGCAAGCGGCATTAATGGCGCCTACCGAAGTGCTGGCCCGGCAGCATTTTCAGGATTTTACGGCGCAGTTCCCGCAAATCAGCGCCGCTCTGCTCTGCGGCAGTACGAAGAAAAGTGAAAAGGAAAAAATTAAGGGCGGTCTGAAGGACGGAAGCATTAAAGTTGTGATAGGAACGCACGCAATAATCCAGGAGGATGTGCAGTTTTCGCTGTGCAAACTTATTGTTACCGACGAACAGCACCGCTTCGGCGTATCCCACCGCGCTCTGCTGGGCGCCAAAAGCCAGGGGGTGCATACGCTGGTTATGTCGGC
The DNA here is from genome assembly GCA_900552055.1 of uncultured Eubacteriales bacterium. GTDB lineage: Bacteria > Bacillota > Clostridia > Christensenellales > QALW01 > Neochristensenella > Neochristensenella gallicola. Next base: position 9,797 of record URYI01000057.1, read on the forward strand.
CACGCCCATTCCCCGCACCTTATCGCTGGTGCTTTACAGCGACCTGGATTTTTCAGTGCTGGACGAAATGCCGCCGGGCAGGCAGAAAATCAGCACGCATATAATTCCACCCCAAAGAGAAAAGGCCATGTACGAATATATAGCCCAATGCGCCTCCCAGGGAAAGCAAACCTATATCGTATGTCCGGTTATAGAAGAATCAGATACCCTTCCTGTAATGTCCGCTGAGGAACTATATCAAAAGCTGGCCTCTGGATATTTAAAGAATGTGCCCATCGGCCTGCTGCACGGCAGAATGTCCTCTAAAGACAAGAATGCGGTAATAGAAAAGTTTGCTTCAGGCGAAATAAAAGTCTTGGTATCCACTACCGTTATAGAGGTAGGGGTCAACGTCCCCAGCGCAGTGAATATGGTCATAGAAAATGCCGCCCGCTTTGGTCTTGCTCAGCTGCACCAGTTAAGGGGCCGGGTGGGCAGAGGCAGTGCAAAATCCTATTGCTTCCTTCTGGATGCGGACGGGCAAAACCCGCGTCTGCAAACCATGATTCAAACCTCAGACGGTTTTGAAATCGCAGAAAAGGATTTAGAGCTGCGGGGGCCGGGCGAATATTTCGGAACCCGCCAAAGCGGCCTGCCTTCGGCAATGTTTGCAAGCGCCTTTTCCAATAAGGAGCTTTTGGAGCTGGCCAGACAGGCGTATGCCTTTCTCACCGCGGATAAAGAATACAAATCAGTTTTAGATACGCTTAATATTTTGGCAAAGGAAAAATTGGAGCGGGAAAACGGGCACATAGTATATAATTAATGTGTTCACGCGCCATTTTAGCGAAATTTTACACTTATTTTCTATCTGATAAAAAGATCAGCATTAGTGTACACTAAGAGACTTGTCAAGGGGGTGCCTAAAAGAACACATCTAAAAAATAGAGGCTTAAGCCCTTATCCAATACAGCGTTGCTGCATAACTTTTGTCCAGCCTTTTGGGGTCACTTCAATGCGAAGCCGTTTCCTTGACAGTTTCCCCATTTTGCGCTGTCAGACGGAGGGCTAAAACCGAAAGCGCATACCTGCCGTCAGACAGTTTCACCGCCCGCTTGCAGGCGGTAAGCGCGCCCTTAAAGAAGTCAAAGGCTTGTGGAAATTTTTGAAATATGATATGCTTAATGAAAACGGCAAATTTATATTCATATTGATATACCCTAAATTGACAAGGGCATATACGGTCAGGACAGGGCTGTTTGAGTGTC
>URYI01000058.1 GCA_900552055.1 uncultured Eubacteriales bacterium
TTGTGTCCTGCTGTGCTGCTTTGGCTCCATGTACGCCAGGTACATGTCGTTTAAGCGCGCTTTACCCGGCACAAATTTTATGCTTTCTGCCCCTGAGAGCTCAAACCGAGAAAATTTCTTCATTTTCAAGGTAAACGAAAAAGGCGTACCGGGAGTACGCCCATTGATAATAATACGGAAAATGAAAAAATTGGCCTGTTTTGAGTCAGACAGTTCCTTTTAAACTGAGGTGTTTGCTCTTCACCCTTGGGTATCCGCCAGCACGCCCATAAAAAGGGGCAGGTAACTGGAATTATCTATAATCATAAAGACAAAGGGCCGGTCAAACTGGATAACCAGCGGCGAGGTCTGGGGTGCCGAACCTGAAGTCATTTCAACCGAAGAAACCGCGCCCGCTACGGTGCCCTGTTCGGCTACCGATATATATGTTTTATGCTGAACGTTATTTATACTTAATTCTCCCGCATTGATTTCGGCCATATTGGAAAAATCAGCCTTATCTGAAAATGCCGACTGCATTCCCATTTCCATAAGCACATCCTTCATATTCATATCAAAGGTACAGCTGAATTTAGGCATAGAAGCCTGCACAGGGCTGTCCTGAACATTTTTAAAGATTTCAAGCAGGCTTTGGCCGTCCAGTTGGGCAATATAATCATAGATATCAATATTCTGGCTGGGCAGCAGCACAGCAAAGCTATATTGGCCCCCGGCATAATCTTTTATTATACCTGTAACATTTCTGCCCCTGATATATTTGTTTTCAAGGGAATGCATCATTTCAACAGTGCGTTTTTCTCCCGACACCGCAGTAAAAATTCCCTCCTGCACATTTACTTCGGGATATTGCTCCAGCCACTCAGCGTCAAAGTAAACAGCGCTGATAAGATACATCATAGTATCCGCATTTATCTGTTCCACAATGCTGTCAATCACGCCGTCTGTATGTCTTTTGACCCAGTCATTTATATCCTCGACTGTCTGGCTGTCAAAGGGAACCTTATAGGACTGAGCACCGTAATAGTCCTCGTTAACCTTTAGAAAGTCCCGCTTGAACTCAATGTCTCCATTATCGCGCATCCAGATGGAATTGGCCAGTTTCAGCTTATATCCCTCTTTAGAGGGCAGAATGTTAATATACGAACGGAGATAGTGGTTCAGCTCCTCAAGGGCCATATCCCCGCCCAGAACAGCTTCCATTTCCGCCCTTGTCTCCCCCGCCGCACCGTTGGCGGCAAGCGCCAGAGCCACCTGAACAGACAGCGGGGATATAAGAAGGTTTTCCCCTTGTTTTTCAAGCACGGAAGCCTGGAACATTTCAACATACAAATCCATCTGGGAATTAATGAACCTCTCGTCAGCGAAGCCCTCTTCCTGATTTGCACAGCCCGTAAAGCACAGGACGCATACCATCAGGCAGAGCACAGCCCGCAGTATAACCCGCTTCATTCTGTCCTACCTCCTTAAAATCAGAAAATTAATCATTCCCCGCTAAAATGGTTTAGGCGCGCCTTAAGCCGCCTCAGCAGAATTTAAACAGCCAATACAGCACATGGGAAGCAAAGCCGTGATTGCAGCTGGCCTGCGGGCTGTCATGCTCCCAGAGAGTGCCCGTCTTTTCAGCCATATCCGCAAAATACCCCTCTATCTCCCTTAAAACCTGCTCTCTTTCATTGTTCTCTGAAAGCATTTCCAGGCGCAGATAATTGCCTATAAAGGCGTTGGCAAAGGCAACCTCCGGATAAGGGTTATTCTCTTTGCGGCCAGGGCCGAATTGGGTTTTAAGCGTATTATAAAGCTCCGGATAGTTTTCTCTGTCTGCCACATGCGTAAAAAAGGCATAATACTGGCACACTTCGGTGCATTCGTCAACCGCGGCGTTATCCCTAAAGAACAATCCGTTATACGCCCGCTCCCTGATGACCCGCTTGAGCCTGAGGGACTTGCGCATCAGTTCAGGCTTGTTAAGCAAATAGGAGGCGTCCTCCAGCATGCGCGCATAAAGCATATTGCTGGGATAGTTTATACCCTTAACAAGGCAGTCGTCATTGGCCCGCGACCACTCCACAAACACCCAGCCGTCCAGATTCTCAAGCAGGCCATCGCTGTTTTCAAATCCCCTGAAATATTCCAGCAGCCCTTCCAGCCTGGGCGCCGCCCTGCGCACTAATTCAGCATCCTCAGACCTCTCAAGATACTCGCGCAGCTCCAGCACGAAAAACATGGCCCAGTTGGGGATAAAGCGCCTGTTGAGATGGTCGGAAGGATAGCACATGGGCAGCATGCCGCGGGGCACGTCCCTAAAATCTTCAGGCAGGATAAAATTCTCCAGAAATGCCTTTTCTACGCGACACGCGCCGGTGAGCAGAAATTCCACCCGTGAGGTGAAAAAGCTGTCACACAGCCAGCCGCCCCGCTCGCGGGAGGGGCAGTCCATATATACGTCCAGCGTATTCTGCCTGAAGGTCTCTATCCCCGCCTGGTAAATTTCCTGCATTTTTCCCGAAAGCTCAAGCGAATTTTTTATCTCCGCCGCAGGAAAAGCATATTCCTTGATGTGCAGGTCCTTAACTACGCATTCTCCTTCAAATACCGCCGTTTTGAGGTATTTAAAGGTATAAGGCTCCATGGATACGAAACGGTACCGGCCCGCCTCAAGAGTAAGCTTAAGATGGTTCACGCAGCCCAGGCGCAGCGGGTCTATATCCCCGTCGGTAAGTATCTCGTCAAATAAAAAGCTTATCACGCTCCTGCGCGGGCATTCTATATCGCAGCAGATAAAGCCCGTTAAGTTCCTCTCCATCTCGCAGCTTAAAAAGCTGCCTGCTTTAAGGGAAAAATCCCCGAAGGGCGCGTTCAGCTCCTTTTCAATATTAAACTTCATGCGCCTTATCTCGCCGCAGATGCGCTCCTCCAAATCCGTCCCGAAGCTTTCAAAGGGTATGTCCGGAGTCTGTATCATAAAATAATCCTGTGACATATCCGCATTTTCAGGATTGACTGCTCCAGTGCCCTGATTTATGAAGCGGACGGGAGCGTGCGCGGCGTAGTCTGGGTAAAACGCCTCCCTTTCCAGCAGCTTGGGAAGAGCCCTCTCAAACAATTCAAGGCCCTCCTCATTTTGGGTCGAGCGCATAAACTGTTCCAGCAAAGACGAGTAATGATAGGTTTCCACATAGGGCCGCTGATAGGAATAACGGTCCACCCTGTGCACGCGCTCCTCCATTAAGCGGGCGCAGAAACCGCGCGCGCCGAATACGGCCTCTCCCCCGTCCAAAGCGGCATTTGGCCCGCTTAAAACAGTCTCCCCAAAGGCGCCGTCTGCAGGTCCCCTATTAACTGCGCCTTCCTGAATTTTATCCTCAGAAAGCCCGCCCGCGCATGTAGCCGCGGCTAAATTGTCCCCCTCAAAAATTTCACAGCAGAAAAAGCCCGGCTGCTTAATATAGCAGTAGTTATATACATTATAGGCCGAAACAACAAACACAACGGCGGATTCCTCGGCCAGGACAAAATTCAGGCGGTCGCAGCGGGCAAAGGAATGGGCCGCCCGCGCTGGGCCGGCGGCGGTAAACCTGCCCCCGATATACAGCTGATACACGTCAGCCGCGGCGACAAGCGCCCTGTATTCGCCGGCGGGAAGCACCGTCTTAAAACAGAGGGTAATATTCATATCCCCGTCAGGCAGATTTTCTCTTTGATGGTGCGCCCATACGGGCCGGGCATGGGTAAACATCATAACAAACTCCCTTTCTTATTCTATGTATTTTAAATTTTCACCATATCTATTTTAAAATGCGCCGTCTCATGACCGGGCTTGCCCGATAAAGAGAATCCTGTCTTAAGCGCCGCCGGAACGCATGCTTCTCTTTTTCTGCGCTTTTTTAGTATTACGCCGCGTCTTTTAGAAACTGCGCTCTTTCATTGCAGGGGCCGTGCGATAACGGGAATCCAGCCTTAAGCGCCGCCGGAACGCCAGCCGAGCTTATTCTATGGACTTTAAGGATTCCACCATATCTATTGAAGAAATGCGCTTTCTCATTGCCAGGCTCACCAGGAAAGAGAAAATAACCGTCATGAGCGCCGACCATACATAGCTTAAAGCGGAAATATTCCTGTCAAACATAACTATGTCCACTTCAGCCGTTACCACTACGAACTGGTGCAGGAAAATGCCGAAGACCAGCCCCAGAACTATGCCTATCAGGGTGAGGATTATATTTTCGCGGAATACATAGGAGGCGGCTTCCTTCTCATAGAAGCCCAGCACCTTAAGGGTGGCTATCTCCCGCTTGCGCTCTGTTATGTTTATGTTGGTGAGGTTATAAAGGACCACAAAGGCCAGCAGGCTGGCACAGATAATCAATACTACCACCACCGAATTAAGCCCGCTCATAACGTCGTCAAAATCCCTCTCCAGCCTGGTTATAAAGCTGACCGACTGCACGTTGTCTATTTCAAGCAGTTTTTCGGAGGTGTTTTGTTCCAGTTCCTCGGTTACTTCTTCCCCGTCCGGAAGGGTGCACATCACCATATTAAACTGTGGCTGGCTATTAAAGAGTTCCTCATAAACGGCGCAGGGCATGTAAATATAATTATAGACATAATTTTCAGCTATGCCCGCAACCGAGGTTTCATATATAGCCGTGCCGCCCTGGGTAAAGGTAAAATTGTCCCCTACCGAGAGTCCTAATTTGGAAGCCAGCTTTTCAGTTATAACTACGCCGTTTTCGGGCGGGAATGCTATGCTCTCGCCTCCGCGGCGCTCGCGCAGATGGATAAAGCCCGAAAGGCTGTCCCCCTCGGCTGCCGTCAGATATGCGTTTAAGGTTCCCTCGTCCGACTGAACGTCCACGCTGCTCTGCATTATATAGATATAATCCTCCGCATATTCGCCCAGCTGCCGGTTTAGGGCGCTGTCCTCCGAGGAGGAAGAGCTTTCGTCCAATCCCAGCGAAAAATGGTAAGCCTGAATCTGGGTAAACTGCTTGGGCACTATGCTCATTATGGAATCGCGCAGCCCAAAGCCTGTCAGAAGCAGGGCGGTGCAGCCCCCTATGCCGATAATGGTCATAAAGAAGCGCTTTTTATAGCGGAGCAAATTGCGCGCCGTCACCTTTTTAGTAAAAGAGAGGCGCTTCCAGATAAAGCCTATGCGCTCCAAAAACACGCGCTTGCCCGCGGGGGGAGCCTTGGGCCGGATAAGATTGGCGGGAGTGCTCCTCAGTTCGTTATAGCAGGCTCCCAAAGAAGCGGCCAGCGTGCAGATGAGGCTCAGGCCGCAGGCTACGGCGGCGTAAAGCGGATAGAATACTATATCAATTTCGGGCAGGGTATAGAGGATATCATAGGCGCTCCAGATAGCGCGGGGCAGCACGACTACCCCCAGCACGCAGCCGATAACGCAGCCAAGGATGCACGCAAAAGCCGCATAGAAGAGGTAATTTGCCGCTATGCGCCCAGAGCCGTAGCCCAGAGCTTTAAATACTCCTATCTGGGTGCGCTCCTCTTCCACCATGCGGGTCATAGTGGTCAGGCAGACCAGCGCCGCCACTAAAAAGAAGAACCACGGGAACACCTGCGCTATGGCGTCCACTCTGTCCGCGTCCTGGCCAAAGCCCACATATCCCGCCAGGGTTTGGCGGCTCAGGGCATACCACTGGGGCATTTCGGGCGGAGAGATTTCTCCAAATTGGGCCGCCGCTTCAGGATTGAGCTGAAGCAGCTGCTCATACTGGCTGTATAATTCAGACAGCTCATCGTACCGCCGCTGTGCCAATGGCTCAAAAGCCTGTTCCAGCTGGCTTTGGGTTTCATCCATAAGCGCTTCATACTCTTCTTCATAGCACAATAATTCTTTTGCTCCTTTAACAGTAACAAAAGCCTCGTGATAATATTCCGAATCAAAGGCCTGGGGCTGAACCAGTATAAAATAATCCACCTCGCCGTCCCCTATGCTGGTTGAGCCGCGCTCCACCGAGAGATAATAAGGCCAGTCCACAATGCCCGTCACGGTAAATTCAGTTGGCTTAAGGCCGTTTAAGCTCTGCTCGTCATTTTCCTGAGCAATAGTAATTTTATCTCCTACGCGGATACTTTGGTTCATGCCCGTGCCCGAATCGGCCACGCATTCATTTTCCCCCTGGGGCCAGCGCCCTTCTTTTAATACAGGCAGGTTTATTCCGTTTTCAAAATCCATGGAATTAACGCGCACAACGCTCTGCCCGTAAGCGCTTGACGCCAGCACGTCGGCGTTATAGCCGGGCATTATAGTTTCAACGCAGTCCAATTCCCTAAGCGAATCTATATCCTCCTGAGTAATGCCGGCCGTAGAGATAAGGCGGAAATCCATAAGGGAGCAGTCGTCAAAATAGTTGTCCCCTGTTTCCTTCATCATGGGCGTTGTGGATTTAAGGCCGAAAAGAAAGCCGGCGCCCAGCGCGCATATGGCGCATATAGCCAAAAAGCGGCTGAAGGAAGAACGGATTTCCCTGAACATAAGGAGGTTCATCTTTTTCATAATAAAAGACCTCCTTACCACTCAATCAGCGCGGGGTCAAGAGGATGCTCGTTAAGGCGCATATCCTTAACCTGCCCGTTCTTTACCGATATAACCCTGTCCGCCATCTGCGTTATGGCCTGGTTATGAGTTATAACAATAACCGTCATCTGCATGTTCCGGCAGGTATTATGCAGCAGAGAGAGGATATTTTTGCCCGTCTGATAGTCCAGCGCGCCGGTAGGCTCGTCACAAAGGAGCAGTTTAGGATTCTTGGCCAGCGCGCGGGCTATGGCTACCCGCTGCTGCTCCCCTCCCGAAAGCTGGGCAGGGAAATTATTCATTCTTTCTTCCAGGCCCACAGCCTTGAGCGCCTGGGCGGCCGGCATCGGCTCCCGGCAGATCTGGGAAGCCAGCTCCACATTTTCCAGAGCGGTAAGGTTCTGGACGAGATTATAAAACTGAAAGACAAAGCCTACGTCATAGCGGCGGTAAGCGGTAAGCTGCTTTTTATTAAAGGAGCTGACAATCTGGCCGTCCAGCGTGATGCTGCCCGAAGTTACGCTGTCCATACCCCCCAGCATATTTAAAACTGTGGTTTTGCCCGCGCCGCTGGGCCCTACTATAACGCAGAACTCCCCTTTTTCTATTTCAAAGGTAATGCCGTCTACTGCGGCTATGGACACGTCGCCGCTGGTATAGATTTTTTTTACGTCGTCAAATTGTATGTAGCTCATTTTTCCTTTAAGCAAGCTCCTTTCTTCTCTTTATTTATATGCATGGAGGGCGCGTTTAACGCAAAAAGGGGGCGGCGCGGCGGCTTTTGGCTTTCAGCCAAAAGCCTGCGCTGCGGCAAAATTTTGCCGCAGCGCAGCCCGGCCGCAGGCCGGGCGCCGCGCCGCCCCCTTTGTGCGTTAAACGCGCCCTCCATGCCCGGCTTTTCTGCCGTGCCTTTTAAAAATTATTCAGTAAAATCACCGTTATAATTAACCAGTACTGCGCTGTGCACACCGTCTATCTGGGCCATACGGTCCACAAAGGAGGTGTTATTGTTGTGCAGCACCAATTCTATGGTCAGCTCTGTAATACCGCCCGAAAGGCTCTTATTGCGCACCTTTCCGTCAATCTTGGAAAGCACCCGGCCCACTTCAGGCTGAACGGCGTTTTCAAAGCGTACAATAAAGAGATATATCTCCCTGCGCCCCCTGAGCTTGAGCATTATAAAGAAAGCTATGGCAGCCACAACCGCCGCTATTACTCCGAACATATACTGGCGCGCGCCGATAATTATGCCCATGGCTATGCTCCAGAAGAGAAACACTATATCCATAGGATCTTTTATGGCCGCCCTGAAACGCACAATGGACAACGCACCTACCATACCTAAGGAAAGCACTACGTTAGAGCTTATAACCATAATGACTGTAGCGGTTATCACACACATAAGCACCAAGGAAGCGTTAAAGGACTGGCTGTATATAACTCCCTTGTAGCATTTAAGATAGGTAAAATATATAAGCAGACCTACTGCAAAGGCAAAAAGCAGGGTTATTACTATTTCGCTCCAGCTTAACTCGGCAAAGGAATCTGTAAAGCTGTTTTTAAGTACATCCCCGAAACTGATAGAACCGTTATTGTTGTTCATGGCAAAAAGTCCTTTCTCTGGTACAAATCTTTGGCCTTGCGGCACAGAATATATTTTGAAACGGCCATATGGTCGGAGCTGGCCGGCTGAATAAGGGTTTTGATATGCTTGGGCAGGAAATCGTCAAATTTGACCTCCATAACCAGCACGCCCTCCTGCATTGCGCGGACGGTGGGAAGATCCGGATTAAGTATATCAAAATCCAGGCCTGCCCGCAGGTTTTTGTCAAAGGTTATGCGCACATTGCCCTCAGGGCAGATATAAGCGTCCCTGAGATAATCCACCACAACTGCCGGAGACAGCAGCTTAGTGCGCATTGCGGCGTACCAGTCCTGCATAATGGGCGTGCCTTCCAGCATAAATTCGGGCCGCCCGTCCAGGAGCGCGTAAAATTCATCAGGCGTTATATTTTCATCCGTCTTTTTAATATACTCGCTTATTTTGCTCTTTTTTTCCAGCTTGATAACCCCGTCATGACAGTTGTTGTATATACGTATCCGGTATTTGCAGCGTCTGAATACGCCCGCCTCCTTTTGATAATAAGCAGTGTTATACATATCGTCAAAATACAGGCTGCGTACCAGATAACCCTCCTCAAAATCTCCGTCTTTCCGCATAAAGACTTTGAGACGAGCCAGCAGCTGATAATACTGCGGATATGTGATTATATATTTCAGCTCATGCCTGAGCTGCTGGCCATTGTATTTCATGCTTTAATCCCCTGGGTCCTGGATTTGCCCTGCTTCCCGTCAAAATATACTATAGATAATTAAATAGTAAGAGCGCGGAGGCTTTTATACTAAGGCATTATATCACGACTTAAACGCTACAGCAACAAATTATTTTGCCTTATGGGAAGATTTATAAAATTGTGGGCATAATTTTGGATGAACTATTTAATTTACAGCAAAAATAATGTATAATAACATGATATTATGCGGGGGGCGGCGCGGCCTGCGGCCGGTTCCGGCGGAACCGGCCGCAGCGAGGGCTGTTTCCAGGGCGGCCCTTCGGGCCGCAAGAGCCGCCCAGGAAACAGCCCTCGGCCCTGCCGAAAGCTGCGCTTTCGGCAGGGCGCCGCGCCGCCCCCCGCATTTAATATCTAAAAACAAAAAAATATTTTTAATCCGCCAACCTTTCGACTTTTTTATCCACTATATTATCAAACAGCGCTGGAGTAATAAAAATGGACAAACAAACTGCGGACAGCATCACAACTGAATATCTTCAAAAAATATACGGCTTTGCCATAAAAAAATGCTATTCCTACCAAGAAGCAGAAGAACTCTGTGCGGAAATTATCAAAGAAACATATATATCGCTATTAAAAGCTGAGGAAATAACCAATATTGACGGATATATTTGGCGCATCAGCCAATATGCCTTTTCTAAATATGTTTCCCGGCAAAAAAAGCACGAGGGTATTTCCCTTAACAATATACAAATTCCGTACTTTGAAGATTTTTCCGTTGCGGAGCATAATGAAGAAATCCATCATTTGCGGACAGAGATAGCATTCTTAACAGAAAAGCGCCGCCAGATTGTTTACCGTTATTATTACCAAAACAAATCCATTTCCCGTATTTCTTCAGAAATGGGGCTTCCGGAAGGAACTGTTAAATGGCACCTTAATAAAGCGAGAATAGAATTAAAGGAGTGTTTTAACATGGAAAGAAAAATAGGCAGATTAGGCTTAAATCCTGTTACAGCTTTAGACTTTGGACATGACGGATATCCGGGAAGCAACAGCGGTCCTGAATTTTATCTAGGGGATAAACTCAACTTAAATATAGTGTACAGCGTCTACCATTCCCCAAAAAACATTGAGGAAATCGCCGAAGAGCTGGGCGTAACTCCCGTTTATCTTACAGACAAAATTCAATTTCTTGAGGAAAACGGCTTCCTTGTCAAAACAAAGTCAGACCGCTATACCACATATGTAGAATTTAAACCCGAAACTTATTCCCTGGAGTTATATGAGAATGCAATAAAAAGCAAATTAAAAATTGCCCAGATTCTTGCTGAAGAATATGTTCCGGCCGTAATAAACGCGGTTAAGGATATTAAGGAGGTCTATATTCCCAGCGGCAATTACGAGCTTCTCCAGAGCGCAGCTATATTCTTTGGAATTTCAAATAAATGCCGAATTCCCATCCAACGCGATTTGTCCAGGTATAACATTAGAACAACTGCCGGAGGATATTTTATAGCGTATGTAGAAATACCATCCGAACAGTCGGACAAGGATTACACGCCCACCTTAAACCCTTCCTCGTATTTCTCATGCGGAAATATGTACAGGGAATCTCATAAATATCCCTCGGTATACGGCTGGTCCATCGATTCAAGATACTCCTCCCGAAAAGGCGAATGGGAAAACACTCTTACCTCCGACTATGAATACCTCTATGAATATATAACGCACGCTATAAAGGATGACGATGCAAGCGCAGATAAATTCAGCAGGCTCCGGCAGAGGGAATTTATTTCGGCAGACGGCAAAGTCAATATAATGATGGTAAAAGATAAATCGGAGGATTTCTTTGCAAAAATACCTTCCCTTGATGAAAAGCTGATAAACAGCTTCGCGGACAAAGCCCTTGAAATTGCCATGCTTAAAGCCCGGAATTATCCGGCACAAATGCAGGATTTAATTATATACGAAGGAGTTGCAGGCTTTATAGGGCGGGATGTCGCCCTAATGGTTATGGATATACTATATGCAAACGGGACATTTAAGCCCCTGACAGAAGAGGAAAAGATAACCTCAAACCTTATAATGTTCAGCGATGTTTTACCTGTTTAAAACGCATTGCAAAACATCTAAATGCTTATTGATAAGCTTTGCCTCCATTCAGGCCGGCCCTGCCGCGCGCGTTAAAA
>URYI01000059.1 GCA_900552055.1 uncultured Eubacteriales bacterium
TCCCTGCCGGCTATGGGCTGCGGCATAAGGTATGACTACGGCCTGTTCAGACAGAGAATTGTGGACGGCCAGCAGATTGAAATGCCGGATAACTGGCTGGCAGATGGCTGCATATGGGAGGTTCCGCGGCCTGAAGAGCAATTTGAAATTGATTTTTACGGCAGTGTTAAAGAATATTACGATGAATTCGGGAATATGCGACATTCGCTGGAGGGCTGCACAAAAGTTTTGGCCATGCCCTATGATATACCTATAGTCGGCTATAAATCACACACGGCCAACACTCTGCGCATTTGGAGCGCCCGGAGCCCGGTTTATATTGATATGAGCTATTTCGGAAAAGGAGATTATATACGCGCCAGCGCCGAAAAGGAACTGGCAGAGACCATTTCCAGGGTGCTTTATCCGGACGACAGCCATAATGCCGGCAAGAGCCTCAGGCTCCAGCAGCAGTATTTTTTTACAAGCGCTACATTGCAGTATATAGTCAAGCGGCATAAGGAGCTGGGGCTGGATATACGCCTGCTGCCCGATTATGCGGCTGTTCAGATAAATGATACCCATCCGGCGATAGCTATTGCCGAGCTTATGCGCATATTGGTAGATATAGAGCTTCTGCCCTGGGAAGAGGCCTTCAATATCTGTTCAAGGGTATTTTCCTATACCAATCATACCGTTATGAGCGAAGCGCTGGAATGCTGGCCTGAATATCTCATACAAAATCTATTGCCCAGGATATATATGATAATAAAGGAATTGAACAGGCGGTTTTGTGCCAATGCCCAGAGCAGGCTCAATGATCTGGCCCGTGTGTCCGATATGGCTGTAATAGCTTATAATCAGGTGCGCATGGCCAATTTGTGCATGTCGGTATGTCATAAGGTAAACGGAGTGTCAAAACTGCATACCGAAATATTAAAGAACCGGCTGTTTAAGGATTTTAATGCGCTTAATCCTTCTCAAATAGTCAATATTACAAACGGAATAACTCCCAGGCGCTGGCTGCTCCAGGCTAATCCTGAACTATTCGGACTTATTTCCGAAGCCTTGGGAAATGATTCGTGGATAAATGATATGCCCCAGACAGCGCAGCTGGAAGCCCATATTGAGGAGAGGGATTTCCGTGATAAATTTGAGCTGATAAAGAAGCGCAATAAGCTGAGGTTTATAGAATATATCAAAAGGCAGGGAGAAACCGACATTAATCCCGATTCCATTTTTGACGTGCAGGTTAAGCGTATGCATGAATATAAACGGCAGCTGCTCAATGTGCTGAACATACTGGCCATATATTTTGATATAGTGGATAATAAGGCGGACAGATATCCGCGCACCTTCATATTCGGCGCAAAGGCGTCGCCAGGATATGTTAGGGCTAAGCAGGTAATAACCCTTATTAATGCCGTCAAAGGGCTTTTGGAAAGCAACCCGCTGACAAAAGACAGGCTGAAGATAATATTTGTGGAAAACTACGGTGTATCCAACGCTCAGATTATAATACCTGCGGCGGATGTAAGCGAGCAGATATCCCTGGCGGGAAAAGAGGCTTCGGGCACAGGCAATATGAAGCTTATGATGAACGGCGCGCTGACCATAGGCACTATGGACGGGGCGAACGTGGAAATGTATGATCTGCTGGGCAGTGAAAATATGTTTATATTCGGCATGAGCGCGCATGAGGCGGAGGGGATACTCAGGTACGGAGGGTATGACGCAAATAAATATTACAGCGAGAACCATCTGCTCAAGAGGGCGATAGACGCTCTGACTGACGGAACATTGGGCAGCATGACTCATGAAACAGCAGGACTTAGGAATTATCTGCTCAACGGCGAGGGCGCCGACCCGTATTTCTGCCTTAAGGATTTTGACAGCTATTATGAAAAGCAGGCGCAGCTTGAAGAAGTATATAAGGACAGGGAGCAGTGGATTAAAAAGGCCATTATCAATGTGTCCCGCTCGCATTATTTCACCAGCGACCGCAGCATAGAGGAGTATAATCAGAAGATATGGAAGCTTTCCAGGCTGTAATTCATAATTCGCAGGATGTTTTTTACAGGTCCCCCTTTGGAGCGGCGCCTTGGAACACAAAAATAACTGTCAGGCTTAAAGTCAGCAGAGGGCTGGAAATAAATAAAATATGGCTCCGGCTCTGGGAGAAAGACGAGCAGTTAATAGAAATGCATTTTTATGCCCAAAATGCGGACAGCGTTATTTATCAGGCGGAGTTTTCTGCGCCTGATTTTTCCTGCCTGCTTTGGTATTATTTTATTTTGGATACCTCTTCACAGCGGCTGTTTTATCAAAATAATGCTTATAATCTGGGAGGCATGGGAGAATTATCGGAGCATGAGGATAAAATGCGCTCTTTTCAGATAACTGTATATAACCCCGCTTACGCTACCCCTGCCTGGACGCACGGCGCGGTTATGTACCAGATTTTCCCGGATAGATTTTTCCGGGCTGGGAAGATTGATTTTATGGGGCGCAAGGCGCATTTGAACTGGGAGGAAGCTCCTCAGTATGAAATTGACCCTTCTAAAGGCTATTATCCCGCAGACGATTTTTTCGGCGGGAATTTTTCGGGAATAGAAAGCAAGCTTATGTATCTTAAAGAGTTGGGCGTAAACGTGATATATTTTAACCCTATCTTTAAGGCCTATTCCAATCATAGATATGATACTGGCGATTATGAGCAGACGGACGAACTGCTGGGGACAAATGAAGAATTCTCACGGCTTTGCGAAAAAGCTCGTGCTCTGGGCATAAGGATTATTCTGGACGGGGTTTTTTCCCATACGGGCAGCAACAGCCGCTATTTTAACCGGGAGGGCGAATATCCCGAAACAGGAGCTTATCAGTCAGAGGATTCCCCGTACTATAGCTGGTATTCTTTTGAAAAGTATCCAGATAAATATGACTGCTGGTGGGGAGTATGGTCCCTGCCCTGCGTGAATGAGATGGAGCCTTCATACCGGGAATATATTTTGGGCGCAAAGGGGATAGTGAGAAAGTGGCTCAGGGCAGGCGCGTCCGGCTGGAGGCTGGATGTTGCTGACGAATTGCCTGATGAATTTATTAAGCAATTAAGAGTCTCGGCTAAGGAATGCAAAGAGGATGCTTATATTTTAGGCGAGGTATGGGAGGACGCTTCAAATAAGATAAGCTATTCAAGGCGGCGGGGCTTTCTTTTGGGAGATGAACTGGACGGCGTTATGAATTATCCCCTGCGCGAGGCGGTTATAGCGCTTTTGACGGGGAAAGAGGATGCGCGCATGTTTGCAATGCGGATTAACTCTTTAAAGGAAAATTATCCGCGGCCGGCGTTTTATTCATTAATGAACTTTCTTTCTACCCATGATACCGTAAGGATAATTACCCTTCTAGGCGGGGCGCCCGAAGAAAAAGCTCTGTCCAAAAAGCAGCAGGCTGAATACAAGCTTTCGCCTGACGGCTATACTCTTGGATTGGGCAGGGAAAAGGCGGCCGCTGTGATAATATATATGATGCCTGGTTTAGCCTGTATTTATTATGGAGATGAAGCGGGCATGGAGGGATATGCCGACCCTTTTAATCGGGCTGCGTACTGCTGGGGCAGGGAAAATGAGGAACTGCGCGCATGGTATAGGGCTTTGGGCAAAATCCGGGAGGAGTACCGCGCGCTTTTTGCCGGCGGCGAATTTACTATAATGGGGGAAGGCGCGCTGCTTATAAAAAGGACAGACAAAAGCGGACAGATATTCGCCTTTATCAATCCAAATGATACCTGCTTTGAAGGCATGCTGGATAAAAATTTTTTAAACTTTCGGGAAAATTTGCCGTTTGAGAATGAAACCGCTTCTGAAAAGGGCGTTCTGGGAGTTTTTAGCAGGCAGGTGAAAATAACCCCGCTCCTTAATACGGAGGGGGTGGAACTAACGGCCATGCCTGAAGGCTGTACTTTATTTTTGCCGCCATACGGCTGCGGCATGTTTTTTTCCTCAGCTGCCGAAGAATAGGCTGAAAGCTCCCGCAGCGGCCGCGATCAGAAGAAGCACGCCAGCTATTTTTAAGACGGGCTTAAGCGGCTTCATAAGCAGCTGGCCGAAAAAGTATATCAGCACTATTGAGGAAAAGAGCATTCCAATAACGGTCCAATCCAGTTCAAGCCCCATTCTTAATTACGTCCCTTCATAATTTAAATCAATATGCCCTGTTCTATCATGGCCAGCGCGCGGGGGTCGATATCCAGATTTTCCCGCGCATATTTAACCATATAATTAAACTGCTTTTTGCGGGCTTCCATATTGTATATCGCAAATTCCACCATGTCCGGGTCTACTGCCTGTTCAAACATGTTTTTGGCGCTCTGCCATTGCTGCCAGACCTGCCAGAGGTTCTCCAAATATTCCGCCGCTTCAGGGGACATGGTTTGAGCTGTCTTTTTCCGTTTCATTTATATTTTCTCCCTATAAGAGCATTTAACGGCGTTGTTTGAGCTGGCTTTCAGCGCCGTTTAGCCGTCCTTTGATAAATAATATGCCGGGCCAAGCAGTTTAATAACTGGGGGTTTACAAATATCCGCATCTGTGCTATAATTAGAACCGTAATAAAGTTGTAACAATTAGGCAGGTGACTTTCTTGAAGAAAACCCTTGTATCATTAATGCTTCTTGCTGCGATATTAACTTCGCTCTTGGCTTTTCCGGCCGCAGCTGATACTCAGACGGCTATAATTGATACCGGGCTTACTCCGGGCGTTGATGAAACGGCGTCTGAATACGGCAATCTGACCCTGGGGGACAGCGGCAGCGAAGTGCTTAATCTTCAGGCAAGGCTTAAGGATTTGGGATATTACAGCTATAAAGTAACAGGCTATTACGGAGAACTGACCGAATATGCCGTAAAGCTGTTCCAGCAGTATAACGGTATTTCTGCTACTGGTACGGTCGGACCCAAAACAAATTCTGTCTTATATGAAAATTCGGCTATAAGGATGCCTATGGAAGCCGTTGATTTAAATGCGGATAAGGTGGGGTCTACCCCTACTCCGACCCCCACTCCTACTCCTAAGCCCACGCCTAAGCCTACTCCTAAACCTACGCCCAAGCCTACTTCGGGTCAGGGCAAAGGAAAGACAGGACAGTATCTGGACTGGTTTAAGACGGTTAAATACAAGTTTACCGTAGGCATGGTAGTGACAGTGTGCGATTTCTATACGGGTACTACCTTTAAAGTTAAGAGAACGGGCGGCTATAATCATGCGGACGTGGAGCCGGTTACTGCTTCGGATACGGCTAAATGGCGTTCTCTTTACGGAAATAAGGATTCGTGGGACCGCCGTCCTGTAACAGTCAATGTCAACGGCACAATTATCGCCGCTTCTATAAACGGCTACGGGCACAGCTTTGATAAGGTATCCGGGAATAATTTAACGGGGCATTTCTGCATCCATTTCCTTAACAGCCGTACGCACGGGACTAATTCAGTCTGTAAATTACACCAGAGCTGCGTCAAAATTGCGGCGGGCAAGGCTTGAGTATATTTAAAATGGCACATATAGAGCGGCCTTATAAGGATAACGGCCGTTCTATTTTTTTGCACTTAATAATAATATATAAATCAGGGGGCGGAAAATGAAGAGCAAGAGAAAGAAACCCTTTATAATTATAACAGCTGTTGTTTTAATAATAGCCGCAGCTGCTTTTATTATATTCAGAAGGCCTAACGAGAGGCTTATAAATCCTGAAGGGGATACTGTTATAACTCGCTTTAATGTCCCGGAGGGCTTTGAGCGTATGCTTGCTCCGCAGGGCAGCTTTGGCCGTTTTTTGCAGGAATTGCCCCTTTTGCCCGATGGTTCATTGGTGCATTATTACGACGGCAGCATAAAATTAAATTCCTATCATGAAGCGGTTTTAGAGCATACTCTGCCCGGCATAGATTTAGAACAGTGTGCCGATGTGGTAATGCATTTGTATGCGGAGTATTTATACAGCCAGGAACGCTATGAGGAAATAGGCTTTCATTTTGTCAATGGCTTTTACTGTGATTTTGCCTCCTGGGCTAAGGGGATGAGGCCCAATGTAAACGGAGAGGAGGTAACATGGCTTCAAAGCGCACAGCCTGATTCCTCGCGCGAAAGTTTTAATAACTATTTAAGGATAGTTTATGCTTATTCCAGCACGCTCTCGCTGGAGAAAGAAATGGCACCGGTAAGCGCGGAGGAATTGACCGTCGGCGACGTATTTATAAGGGGAGGCAGTCCGGGCCATGTGGTCATAGTAGTAGATATGGCAGTTAATCCGCAGACGGGAGAAAAACGCTTTATGCTGCTTCAGGGCAATATGCCTTCCCAGCAGGCGCATATTATAAAAAATACCTTTGAGCCGGGAATCAGTCCCTGGTTTTCAGATACCTTTCCGCAGGGCAAACTGGTTCTGGCCACCTGGGAATGCCCTTTGGAGAATATAAAGCGGTTTGCCTGACTTTTTATTTTGAAATTATGGTTATAACCTATTATGGGCATTCAACGTGCGGTTGAATGCTGTGTTCTGGTTGGATGTAATAGGCATATGGAATATTATACCGCCATTCTACATACAGTTGAAATGTAATTTATTCATTATTAAAATAATAATACAGCCTTCAACTTACAATTTATTTACAATATGCATATTTTATTTTATATTCTTTGTAGCATTTTATAAGAATGACTAAAAAAATACCGATGGAAAATGGATAGAAAGCCTGGCGCTTTATGATTAGCGTAAGTGTACGAGGTACAGCACAGTTAGAAATAGCTGAATTTATGTCTCTGCTGTGTTGATTTGATTCCATGTATTCCGGTACGCCGTTTAAGCGCCTTGCCGAGCAGTAAATCAGCATATTTTGGTTTTTGCTCACTTTACCCCTCAGCAATTTGCAATTTGCCTGTTTCCAAGGTATACGAGGGATGTGAAACTCTGCGCCGATAGAGTATAACAAAGAAAATTTCCGGCTGCTGCAATTTATTCCGTATGCATCATACTATATTAAGTTTTTAAATAATTATCCATTGAATATTTCTGGGATTTTGTTATCTGTATTAAATAAAAGGGTGGGTTCTGCCGTGAAATTAATAAAAAAAATTATATTTATGTTCAGTTTTTCATGGAAAATAAGCAAAAGAGCTTTTGCGGGCGCCAGTATCCGCCTGGTGCTGGATACGGCCGAGCCGTTTATTTATATTATATTTCCTGCTTTAATTATAGACGAATTGACAATAGGCAGGGAATGGAATACGGTTCTGTTCTATATATGTTTGTTCATCGCCTGTATTGCATTGCTGAGAGGCCTGAGAGCATTATTTAATGTATTTGTAAATATGTCTGTTAACAGAAGCGATGTAAAAAATGCTTTATTTTATATGCGCAGCTTTTTAGAACTAGACTATGAAAAACAGGAGGATGAAAAAATACGTGATATTCAGAATTATGTTTCGTCCAAAGTGCATGTAAATGATTTTATTCTAATAATATTTGGTTTTTTGACAAGCTTTTTAAAGCTGGCTGGCTTTTCTTATATTATAGCAATGCTTCATCCGGCGGTTCTGCTGCTGCTATTTGGTCTGGTTGTCATACGGTATTTTCTTAATAAAAAGCTGCAGAAAAATGATTACGGTTTTCAGCCGGTTATGACGCAGTATACAAGAATATTTGATTATCTGTTTGACGCCATGACTAATTTTGCCAACGCCAAGGAAGTAAGAGTAAATAAAGCTAACGATATACTCACCAATAAGTTTAATTTATCATTATCTCAATTCAGTTCAAGTTATAAAACATTTCTGTCAAAGCAGATGAAGCTTAATATTATAAGCAAGACGATAGATTTTGTTCAAATGCTTTTTTCTTACGGCTATGTCGCTTGGCTGGCCGTCTTAAGCAGGATAACAGTAGGCGAATTCAGTTTATATATCAATGCTGTATATAATCTTTCCAACTCTTTTAATGAGCTTGCCGCAAGATGCGTAGAATTTAAATACCTGTCAAAATATATAGATGATTATTATAAATATAAAGAAATAACGCGCTCTTTAAGCGTTGAAAATGAAATTTATGATTTGCCGGAGGAGAACGCCGAACTGCCCATGTTTGAGTTTGACCATGTATCCTTTACCTATCCCAATACTGAGAAGGCAGTTCTGAAGGATATTTCTATTAAAATATATAAAGGCCAGAAGCTTTCGGTAGTAGGCTTTAACGGAGCGGGGAAAACCACGTTTATTAAACTGCTTTGCAAGCTTTACCGTCCTACTTTGGGAATGATAAAATATTATGGGGTGGATATTTCTGTTATAAAGCGGGAGCAGTATCTAAAAGCGCTGGCGGTTGTTTTTCAGGATTATAAGCTGTTTTCATTTTCCTTTCTGGACAATATAGTGTTGAATCAGGATCTTGACAAAGATAAACTAAACAGGGCCATTAGAAACGCCGGCCTGGAATCCAAGCTGGCAGCGCTGCCTAAGGGCCTGCAAACCAACATTTATAAGGATTTTGATGAGGAGGGCATTGAATTTTCAGGAGGCGAGGGGCAGAAGCTGGTAATTGCCAGAGCGTACTATAAAGACGCTGATTTGGTTATTCTGGACGAACCTACGGCGGCGCTGGACGCCTTGGCCGAAAATGAAATATATACTAAGTTTAATGATATTATATCGGATAAGACGGCGATTTTCATTTCACATCGCCTTGCTTCTACGCGCTTCTGCGATGAAATAGCGGTTTTTCAGGAAGGAAGAATTGTCGAATATGGCAGCCATGACGTGCTTATGGAACGCAATGGGGTTTATGCAGATATGTTTAATAAGCAGGCTCAGTATTATAATGCTGAGGAGGAGGGCGTATTATGAGCAAGAAGAAAAAAGGTCTTTGGGCCAACTGTGCGTTTCTGCTTAAATTTGCATATCGGACCAACAGGACTATATTTTATATAAAAATACCGCAGATAGCGCTGAACGCGGCAACGCCGTTTATACCCATAATTTTTGTGAGGCTGATATTGAATGAGATAACTTTAGGCGGCGACTGGCAAAAAGTATTTTTTTATACCGTAATGCTTGCTCTGTCCAACTTTATTGCCGGAATATTAAGCTCTGTACTGGATGCGCTTGCGCTTAATCAGATGGATATAACGGTCAGAAAGATAAGGAACAGTTTAGGCCAAATAATAATGAACATGCCTTACAGCGATGCCGAGCAGCCTCAGATCCGCGATTTTATGCAGCGCGCTCAGGACGGTACAAACTTTTCCAAGATTCTGGATCAGATTTCGACCATTATTTCTTCAGTCCTGACCGCAGCCGGCCTGGCTGCAGTTATAATTACCATTCAGCCTTTAATATTTATATTTATAGCTTTAGTAGTGGCATGCCGTATGCTGGCTGACAGGCTTAATCTTAAAACCTGGGACAAGTGGAGGCCGAGATACGCACCCATTATGCGTAAGTCACATTATTGTATTAATATAATGAAAAGTGTAGAATTTAGCAAAGAAATAAAAATAAACAGTCTGCAGAACTGGATTTTTAGCAAAGCAGACGATAATATAGAGATATATCTTGAAACGTCAACGTAGCATAATAAAGAAATACGGCGCAACGGTATTTTCTCTACTGTAGCAAATATCCTTCAAGAGGGCGCGGTTTATTTAATCCTGGCTTATCAGGTGATATTTAACGGGCTGCCCATAGGGGATTTTTCCATGTATTCTACGTCGGTATCTACCTTTTCCAACTGCATAAGTTCTATTGTTTGGGCGGCTGCGGAAATAATGCAAATTGGTTTGTTTGCAGGCGATTTCAGGTACTGTATAGAAATAGCTGATAAATCAAAGAAGCCGGACGGCGGTGTGATTCCGCAAAGGGATTACAGGCATGTAAAACTTGAGTTTGACCATGTTTATTTTAAATATCCCAATACCGACAGATATATATTGAAGAATATTACCTTTGCGCTTCATGAAGGCGAATCCCTTTCACTTGTAGGCGTCAATGGAGCAGGCAAAACAACCATCGTAAAACTTATCTGCCGGCTGTATGAGCCGACGGAAGGGGCTATATTGTTAAATGGCGTGAATATAAACAGCTATTCATATAATGAATATATAGACTTGATAGGCGCGGTATTTCAGGATTTTAGACTATTCAGCTTTTCTGTTAAGGAAAACATTTCTTTTAACGAAAATCCTGACGATGAGGAGATTTTGGAATGTTTGAGACGCAGCGGGCTTGGAGAAAAAATTGATTCCCTGCCTAAAGGTATACATACAAACATAAATAAAGAGTTTGACAGCAATGGTATTGAATTTTCAGGAGGCGAAGGGCAGAAGCTGGCTATAGCGCGTTTAATTTACAAGGATGCTCTGATAGACATTTTGGATGAACCTACTTCCGCTCTCGACCCTATTGCAGAAGCTGAAATTTACACAAAATTTCATGATATAACAAAGGGAAAGATGACAATATATATTTCACACAGGCTGTCCAGCTGTCAATTCTGTGATAAAATTGCGGTTTTGGATAATGGCGAGATAGTTCAATACGGTAATCATAAAGAATTAATTTCTAAGGAAGGCCTGTATTCTCAAATGTGGAAGATGCAAGCGCAATATTATGTGGAGGTCTGAAATAATGAAAGTTGTTATTGTGGACAGCGGGGTAAATAAGACGCATCCAATTTTTAAAAACACCAATACCAATATATGTTCTATGCAGTATCAGGATGGATATATTATAAATGCCGCTTTATTTTCAATGAGTAAGGCGGCAATCTTTCTTTTTAATAAAGGAATGCATAGTTTAATCAGATACAGCAGTTGTTAAATTTATAAATGCACGGAGTTTATGCTGCTGAATATTTTGTTGCGGCTGGGG
>URYI01000060.1 GCA_900552055.1 uncultured Eubacteriales bacterium
GCGAACGCCGCGCCCCCGCCCCGAATATAAAATACAAAAGCAGCTTAAATTAGCCTTGGCTAAGAAACTTTTTTATGCTCTCAAATTTGCAGTTTTGAAAGTATTGGAGGGACTGGCCGCAAAATGCTTTTCAAATTATCATAATTCGAGTATAATATTTATATAGGCAATCGCAATCAATTATGCTGAAAGTTTAAAATAAATGGTATTTATGCCGTTTGCTGAATAATGTATTTTGGAGGCTGTGTAATGGATAAAGCTAAAATGCAGAAATGGACCGCGTTGTTCGTTAAAATATATATATTTGCTTTGGTACTCTATCAAACCTTGTGGCAGATAGTGCCTGTGCGCGTTTTTTTATTGAATACCGGGCTAGATATAATTTCGCCTGCGTTGGCAGTATTGGGATTTGCTTTTTTAGTTGCGGATGTTTTTATAGAAAAGACAGTCTTTCAAAGCAAATATTGTATTTTTTTGATAGCGGTAGTAGCGATAATGGGTATTTCTTCGCTGCTTTATATTAATTATGGCTGGATTGATAACGCCAAAGTTATAGTCTGGCAGGTCGTGCAGATGTTTCTGCTTTATTCATTATACCTAAGGATGGATTCAAAGCAAATAAAAATATATCTTGGTTATATATTTGGTGTTGTTTCTGTTATTTTTATGATGGCGGTTATTGTTTCCTTATGTCAATTTCTTTTCCAGACATCATATAATGTACAGATGGATGGCGGAGTTTACAGACAGGGCTTTCAGGAGGGCCGGCTTTTTGGTATTTTTGGGAATATTAATCACGCTAGTTTGCTTATGTGTTTTATGGGGATTGGAGCGATATATTGTTTAACTATTTTAAATAAAAAATGGCTTAAGATACTTATGGGAATACAGACTATGCTTTCGTTTATATATGTTGTGTTGACTGGTACTCGCAGTGCGTTGGTATGTATGATTTTTGCAGTCATACTGTGTGCTTTTGTTAGCATGCGTAACATTGCATATAAAAAAAACTTTTGCAAATTGAAATTTAGAAGGTTTATATGTGCGGCGGGGGTCTCAATTATATGCGCCGGAATGCTTTTTGCAATATATTTAGGCGTTCATAAAGTTATGGTTAAAATTCCTGTGTGGATAGGAACAGCAAATTTAGCAGTAAACGATGGCGAGGATTTGCCTAGCGACATTATAACAGAACCAGATCGTCAGGATATTAATTCAGGAGACATCTCCAACAATCGCTTTAAAATATGGAATAATTACTTACAGTGTGATTTTTCAAACATAAAATCTATTTTATTTGGATATTCGCCCGGTAATTATATGAAAATTATAAAAGATAATTTTCCGGATTATTATATAGTGGAATATGCACAGGAGAAATACCCGCAAGCATATATTGAGAATCAAATATATGAAACCCACAATTCTTATCTTACGCTTTTAACCGGGACAGGACTGGTCGGGTTTGTCATTATGGGAGCATTTTTGGTATTATCTGTTTTAAGTGCGCTGAAATGTTTTATTACGCGTAGGTATATATCAAATTATGCAATTTTATTAATGGTTATGCTTGGAATGATACTTATATTCAATATTTTTGAATCAGTCCTGTTTTATGCATATACCAGTATATCGGTGGTATTTTGGCTTATGATGGGGATTTTGGCAAAAGAGACAGAGTTGACAGAGATTGCTGCAGATACAGCAGCTCAAACGGTATTGACTTGCAAATAACTAATGGAGTGTAAATTGAGTGCGCCGTGAGTTGCCTTAATATATAGGCTATTGAGTTTGATTTTATGATATGGGAAAAATATTTAAGGAAAGCGCTTTAAACGCTTGCTTTATTAAATAAATTGTGTTATTATCTGCTTGAGACGGCAAAAAGGGCCGGTGCCCGCCGCCGAGCGTTAGTTTCAGATGCTTATCTGAGAGTGGGCTGTTTTATCCCACTCTTGTTTTTTGAAGGGGGGATTTTTTGCCCGACATCATAAAAAATGCC
The DNA here is from genome assembly GCA_900552055.1 of uncultured Eubacteriales bacterium. Lineage (GTDB taxonomy): Bacteria > Bacillota > Clostridia > Christensenellales > QALW01 > Neochristensenella > Neochristensenella gallicola. The sequence continues at coordinate 2,003 of URYI01000060.1, forward strand.
GAGGACTGTGCCCGTGAAATTATTGAAGGTATGGGCTTTGAACTGGTGGGCGTAGATTACGGCCGGGAAGACGGGCTTATGTGCCTCACATATTATATATACAGCGAACAGGGCGTTAATATAGACGACTGCGAGCGCGTGAGCAGGGCTATAGAGCCGGCTGTGGAAGAAAAGGACCCGGTCTGCGGGGAAAAATACTGTCTCTGCGTTTCTTCTCCCGGTGAGAGGCCTTTTAAGACAGAACGGGATTATGAAAGGAATATCGGCAAAACTGTTCAGGCCGAATTAAATACCCCTATTAAAGGAAAAAAGAAAAAATTTACAGGCACATTGCTTGCTTTTAGCGCAAGTATGGTTATAATAGAGGGCAGGAAGGAAAAATATGAGCTTGCCCGCGCAGATATAAAAACAATAAGGCCGTATATAGGCCCGTGAATATGGAGGATAAAAATGAACGCTGGTCTTATAGAAGCGCTGGAGGCGCTGGAAAAGGAAAAGGGAATAAGCTCGGATATGCTTATAGAATCCATAGAGCTGGCTATGGTCTCGGCCTATAAAAAGGCCAAGGGCTTTGACGGAGAAATAATAGCCCGCATGGACAGGGAAACGGGCGACGTGCATATTTATATAGTCAAGACAGTGGTGGAAAGGCTTCATAATCTGGAAACCGAGCTTTCTCTTGAGGAGGCTCAGGAAATAGATCCGCGCTATCAGATAGGAGACCGCATACAGTTTGAGGATACTCCCAAGGATTTCGGGCGCATAGGGGCGCAGACCGCCCGACAGGTTATCACCCAGCGCCTGCGCGAAGCTGAAAAGGGCGCGATATATGACGAATATGCAGATAAGCAGAACGAACTGCTTACCGCTTTTGTCCATAGAGTGGAAAACGACTACGTCTTTGTGGAATTGGGACGGACGGAAGGCGTGCTGCCTCCTAAGGAACAGATTCCCGGCGAAGTGTATAAGGTGGGAGACCGCATAAAGGTCTATGTCGTTGATGTGCGCCGGGGCCTTAAAGGCCTTCAGATAACCGTTTCCCGTTCGCATCCCCAGCTGATTAAAAGGCTGTTTGAATTGGAATCCCCTGAAATTCAGAGCGGCGTGGTGCGCATAGTTTCCATAGCGCGGGAACCGGGCAGCCGCGCAAAGATAGCCGTAGTGTCCGAAGACCCGGCGGTGGATCCGTTAGGCGCCTGCGTAGGAGCAAAGGGCGCCAGGGTTTCCCAGATAGTGAGCGAGCTTAACGATGAGAAAATAGACGTTATCAAATGGAGCCCGGATCCGGCTGAATATATAGCCAACGCTCTCAGCCCGGCCAAGGTTATCATGGTGAACGCCAATGAGAAGGAAAAGGTTGCGAGGGTGGTCGTGCCTGACAACCAGCTTTCACTCGCTATAGGCAAGGAGGGCCAGAACGCCCGTCTTACCGCCCGCCTTACCGGCTGGAAAATAGATATCAAATGCCAGAGCCAGCTGGAAGAGCAGTTTGACGCCCAAGCCTTTGAAGCCCAAATGGAGGGGCATGAGCAGTTTGATGCCCAGCCTTTTGGGAATCAAGCGGCGGATGAAGAATTTGACCCTATGGCCTTTGAGGCGCAGCTTGCCCGCGAGGAGCAGGAGCTTGCGGCCGGCCTTGATATTCAGTCTGATTTGAAATAGCCTGATATTATCGGAGGAAATTTATTTGAAGACTAAAAAGATTCCCATGCGCATGTGCCTGGGATGCAGGGAAATGAAGCCCAAGCGGGAATTGGTAAGGATAGTGCGCAATAATCAGGGACAAATAAGCCTGGACAAAACAGGCAAGGCGCCCGGCCGGGGAGCATATATATGTCCCAATCCGGACTGCCTTAACGCCTGCATAAAAACTAAGGCGCTGTCCAGAGCCTTTGAAGCGCCTGTAGATGAACAAGTGCTTGACGCCATTAAGGAGGAGCTGGTTAAGGTTGATGAAAACTGACCAAAAGCTGCTTTCCCTTATAGGCCTGGCCCGCGCGGCAGGCAAGGCTTCAGTCGGCTATATGGCAGTAAGCGAGGCGCTTAAAAAAAAGAAGGCTGAATTGCTTTTGCTGGCCGCCTGCTGTTCAGAGCAGACGCAAAAGGAGTATGCAGCCGCCGCGGCCCGGAACGGCATAGAGTGCCTGCTTCTGGATACGGATGATTTAGGCGGGGCGGTTGGCAAGCCGGCCTGCAAGGCAGTATCGATAAACGACGCCGGTTTTGCCGACGCTATAAATAAAAGAATCAATTCCTTGAACAATTTTGGGGGTGCGTTAGAATAATGAGTAAAAATCAGGCGCTTGCCGAAGATATTCAGAAAGCCGCGGGGAGCATAACCGCCAGGCTGGCTGATGCGCAGAGGGATATTCAATCTCTGCAGGTTTTAATGAACAATAATGAAGAGCTTCTTCGTCAGAAGCTTATGCAGGCCGAGAGGGAACGGGCCGAGCAGGAGCGCCTGGAGGCGGCCAGGGAGCAGGAAAGGCTGCTTAAAGAGGAACAGGAGAAGCAGGCGGTTATGGATGCTGCTAAGGAGCAGGCGGATACAGCGGCGCTTGAAGGAAATGCCGGGGAGGCGAAGGAGGCGCAGCCGCCTGTTATTGAAGAGAAAGCGGAGGCCCAAAGCGCGGAGAGCGCAGACAATGCCGCAGAGGAACCGGCTGCGAAGCCCGGTGAAGGCAGTCAGGCCGTTAAAGCAGAAGAAGAGGAGAGCGCCGCAGCGGCCCCGAAGCTGGAGGCGCAGGATTCGCCTGAACCAAGCGCGGGGGCTGAAGCAGCGGCTCAGGAGAACAATCAGAATATAAGTGCCCGGCGCCCGGAGCAGAGCCAGGAAGCGGCGCAGCGCTCTAATCAAGGACCGGAGGCCGCGCGCCGTTCGGTTCAGGGAGCGGAGACCGCCCAGCGTCCTGCGCAGAATGAAACACGCCTTCAGGCCCAGGGTACGCGCCAGCAGGCGCCAGGCAATCCCCAGGGCAGGCAGAATGCGCAGCGTTCAGAGCAGTCTCAGCCGGGGATGCGTCCTTCCCAGGGTGTTCGCCCGCAGGGAGGCCGGGGCCAGAACCAACAAGGCAATATGCAGCAGGCGCAGGGACGCGCGCAGGGACGCCCGCAGGGCGGAATGCGTCCTCAGCCCCAGGGAAGGGCTCAGGGCGGACGAGGCCAGGGCGCGCTTAAAATCCCTGCTTTTGACGCCTCCTTGCCTACTGAAAAGGGCAGGGTAAGCAATTACGATCCCAATAAAAAGCTCTATTCCAGAGAGCATGAGGAAAGACGCCAGAATAAAAAAGAAGGGGCGCCCCGTCAGCGCGGAGCTGTATTTGAAGAGGATGAGCGTATCCGCAGCCGCAAGCCCAAGCGCAAGGAAAGCGCTCAGCAGAAGATGGAACCCATCAAGATAGAGCATGCCGTTATGACTACCGAGCTGATAAGCATCAAGGATTTGAGCGAAAAATTGGGCAAGCCCGCTTCAGCTATTATTAAAAAGCTGTTCCTTTTGGGCATAATGGCTACTATCAATAATGAGATAGATTATGATACCGCCGCGCTGGTGGCTACCGATTTCGGTATAGACTTAGAGCAGAAAATAGCCAAGACCTTTGAAGAGACATTGACGGACAACGACGCTCAGGACGAGGAGGGCGACACACAGGAACGTCCCCCTGTCGTTACCATTATGGGCCACGTTGACCACGGCAAGACTTCCTTGCTGGACGCCATACGCTCCACTAACGTAACTGCTCACGAGGCGGGCGGAATTACACAGCATATAGGCGCGTATACGGTCAGCCATAACGGCAGGGTGATAACCTTTTTAGATACTCCCGGCCATGAGGCCTTTACCTCAATGCGCGCGCGGGGTGCGCAGGTTACAGATATAGCCATACTGGTTGTGGCGGCGGACGACGGCGTAATGCCCCAGACCATTGAAGCTATCAATCATGCCACTGCCGCTAAGGTGCCTATTATCGTAGCCATAAATAAGATGGATAAGCCCACGGCCAATCCCGAACGGGTTAAGCAGGAATTGACCAACCACGGCATACTGCCTGAGGAATGGGGCGGCGATGCTATAATAGTTCCTGTTTCGGCAGTTACCGGCGAGGGTTTGAGCGATTTGCTGGAAATGATACTGCTGGTGGCTGACGTCAATCAGTACAAGGCTAATCCGGCTAAAAAGGCCAGAGGCACTATTGTAGAGGCGCGGCTGGATAAAGGCAGAGGCCCGGTGGCGACGGTGCTTGTACAGAACGGTACCCTGCGGGTGGGCGATACCATTGTCGCCGGCACTACGGGCGGCCGCGTGCGCGCTATGATGAACGATAAGGGCGAACGGGTGGAAGAGGCCGGACCGTCTATGCCTGTAGAGGTATTGGGCTTCAGCGACGTGCCTGACGCCGGTGATATCCTTTACGGCACTGACGACGACAGGCTGGGCAGGCAGGTTGTGCAGGAGCGCCGGGATAAGCTTAAGGCGGATCAGCTCAAGGCCCGCGCCAAGGCTTCCTTGGACGATTTATTCAATCAGATTAAAGAAGGGGACATGAAAGAACTTAATCTGATAGTAAAGGCGGATGTGCAGGGAAGCGTGGAGGCTGTGCGCCAGGCGCTGGAGAAGCTGAGTAATGAGGAAGTGCGCATAAACGTGATCCACGGAGCGGTAGGCGCCATAAAGGAATCAGATGTAATTCTGGCCTCCGCCTCCAACGCCATTATTATAGGCTTTAATGTGCGGCCCGATGCTATGGCTTCAGCCGCGGCTGAAGCGGAAAAAGTGGATATGCGCATGTACCGCGTAATATATAACGCCATAGAGGATATTGAAAATGCCATGAAGGGCATGCTGGATCCCGAATTCAAGGAGGTTGTTATAGGGCATGCGGAGGTGCGCACTACCTTTAAGGTACCGGGCGCTGGCATTATCGCAGGAGCGTATGTTACAGACGGCAAGATTCAGCGGAACGCCGGGGTGCGTCTGCTGAGGGACAACATTGTAATACATGAGGGCACTATCAGCTCTCTCAAGCGCTTTAAAGACGACGTTAAGGAAGTTGCAGAAAGCTTTGAATGCGGAATAGGCATAAACAACTATAACGATATTAAGGAAAACGACGTCATAGAGGCGTTTGTACAGGAACAGGTCAAGAGATAGGCATTCTGGTTCTTTTTGCAGGGGCGCAAAGTTATAAGCCTGACCTGCCTGCAAAAAGGGCCGGGAAGCCTTAATAAGGAGATTAATTTATAATGGCAAATCAGAGGACTGAACGGCTGGGCTCCGAAATACAGCGCGCGCTTGCGCAGATACTGCGCGAGGATGTGCGCGACCCAAGGGTAAGCAGCATGATGAGCGTGCTGAGGGCTGAGGTTACGCCCGATTTGGATATATGCAAGGTATATATATCGGTATACGGAAGCAGCGAGGAGCAGGAGCAGTCGGTCAAGGCTCTTAAAAAGGCGGCTCCGTTTATCCGGCGGCGCCTGGGGCAGAGGATTGAAATCCGCAAACTGCCCGAACTTAAATTTATCTATGATGATTCGATAGAATACAGCGTGCGGCTCAGCGCGTTAATAGACAGCTTAAATGTTCAGGATACGGACGGAGAAAAAGAATGAACAGTCTTGACGCTCTGGCACAGGCCATTGAAACACATAACTCATTTGTAATAATTGCTCATGTTAATATGGACGGCGATGCTTTAGGCTCTGCCGCCGCGCTTGCGCTTGCTCTTAAAGAAAAGGGCAAGCAGTGCTTTTTTAAGGGGGAGGGAGAGGTTCCCGGCCAGCTTTCTCTTTTAGCGGGAATAAAAAAGCTGCTGGAACTGCCCGAAATGCAGCAATATGATGCTGCTATAGCTGTGGACTGCGCCGAATATGAGCGTATGGGAATATACGCTCCTCTTTTTTTAAATGCCCGGTTTAAGATCTGCATTGACCATCATGCGACCAATAAGGGCTTTGGAGATATTAATTACATTAAAAGCTATCCCGCGTCCGCTCAATGCGTATATGAATTATTAAAGCAATTAAGAGTTAATATTCACGGGGAGATTGCCGAATGTCTTTATGCCGCATTTTTGACTGATACCGGACGCTTTTCACACAGCGACGTCACCAGGGAGACCATGCTCGCAGCAGCTTCCCTTTATGACGCGGGCTTTGATACGGCGCGGGTCAATAAGCTGATTTTCGGCACCCGCACTTTTTCCGCCAGCCGGCTCTTGGGCCGCGGGCTGGAAAAGCTGGAACTGTTCTTTAACGGCCGGGTTTCAGTTATTGCCCTGACGCAGCAGGATTTTGAGCAATGCGGCGCAAATGAAGGGGACAGCGAGGGGATAGTCAATTATGCGCTGGAGGTTGCCGGCGTGGAGGCGGCCGTATTTTTGCGGCAGCGCGGCGGCGGTTATAAAATAAGCCTGCGTTCAGCAGGGAAATTGGACGTAGCTGATATTGCTTCGCAGTTTGGCGGCGGCGGTCATCGTTTGGCTGCCGGCTGTACGGTTAATGGAGAGCTTGACCAGGTAAAAGACAGAATAATACAAATGATAGCCCAAAAGGCTGGATATGAAGATGGAAATTAACAAAGATAACGGGGCGGAAGGCAAGGCCTTAGGAGGATTGAATGAACCGAAAGCTCCCCCAATATGCGGAACGGCTTCAATCCCGGAAAAGACAGAAGCAAAGACAGACGCACGCATGAACTTATCAAGCGCGCAGGAGGGAGCATTAAAAGGCAGTGCAGGTCCTTCCGGCCATTTTGACGGAATAATTAATATCAATAAAGAGGCGGGCATGACTTCAAGCGATGTTGTAGCCAGGCTGCGCCGTATTTTAGGTCAGAAGAAAATCGGGCATACGGGTACGCTGGACCCTATGGCGACGGGGGTGCTTCCGATATGCGTCGGGAAAGCTACCCGTTTGTCTGATTACATAATGGAAAAGGATAAGGTATATGTGGCCGGGCTGACTCTGGGCGCGGAGACAGATACTCAGGATTCGGAAGGCGAGATAATTTTCCGTTCGGATAAAATAGCCGGGCGGGAAGAAATATTAGAGGCGCTCCCGGCGTTTACGGGGGAAATTATGCAGACGCCTCCCATGTATTCGGCATTAAAAATAGGAGGAAAAAAGCTGTATGAATACGCCCGCGCCGGGCAGGAAATTCGCCGAGAACCCAGGCGGGTTACTGTTTACAAGCTTGAGCTTTTGGATGAAATAGTAGAAAACCAGTTTATACTGCGAGTTCATTGTTCCAAGGGCACATATATCCGTACTATATGTGCGGATTTGGGCAAGAAGCTGGGTACGGGAGGATATATGTCCTATCTTGTGCGAACGCGCGCAGGCTGCTATGATATTTCGGAGGCCTTTACCCTTGGTCAAATAGAAGAGATGGTTTCATTAAACGACCATTCATTTTTGCGCCCTATGGATGAGCCTTTGCTTAAGTTCAGGCGCGCGGATATCAGGCCGGAATTTGATAAACAATTTTTAAATGGTGCGGCTCTTAAGGCGGAAATGTACATCTCGGAAAAGCTTAGCGAGGGAGAGCGGGTCAGGGTTTATTTTAACGGCGGTTTCCGCGCCTTGAGCGTTATGCGGGAGGGGAAACTGAAAATACTTTGTCTGCTGGCCTGATTTATATATTATATATTTTAACTACCTCAATGGTAAGTAAAGTGGTAAATGAACGGGGAAATAACGATGGGCCTTGAGCGGAATCTTTGGGAGGCAGGTATGCGGCTTGAAGGTGAAAATGCTGGAATACCCGCATGTATAAACGGCTTAAAGCTGTTTGAGCTGCAAAATAAAGGGTAAGCTGCCGGAAGGCTGTGATTTATAGATAATTGAAAGGGGATTTATTCCTTAGCGTAATGGAAAGAAAATCGGTATTGGTACTGGGCACCTTTGACGGGGTGCATAAGGGGCATAGGGAATTATTCAGACAGGCTAAGCGGATAGCTGGGCAAATGAATATGACGCCTGTCATACTCACCTTTGATTGTCATCCGCGCGAACTGCTGGGCAAAGAGGTGCGGTTGCTTACATTAAATGAGGAAAGACTGGCGATGCTTAGGAATTCAGGACTTGAATGCCGGGTACTGCCCTTTACCGCGGAATTGTCCCAAATGAGCCCGGAGGAATACGTAGCTTTTATATGCACCCGCTTTAACGCGGGGGGATTGCTCGCGGGCAGTAATCATACCTTTGGGCGCGGCGCTTCAGGGACGCCTGCCGATATTGTCCGGTTAGCGGATAAATATGGCTATAAGACATTTATTATTCCGCCCTTGTGCCAAGATGGTGAGCGCATAAGCAGTACTCTGATAAGAAATAAGCTGCTTGCAGGGGATGTGGATGGGGCTTCTGCTCTGCTGGGATATGATTACTTTGTAGCTGGTAAGGTTTCGAGGGGACGTTCCCTCGGACATACGCTGGGCTATCCTACTGCCAATTTGGAATATTCGGATAAAAAGCTGGTTCCGGCAAGAGGTGTTTATGTAACGCGAACGAGGATAGGGAACCGGGACTATCAGGGTATGACTAATATAGGTGTGCGGCCCACAGTATCTGATTCAGGAGTTACTACTATAGAAACTTTTTTATTTGATGCTGAGGCCAATCTTTACGGCAGGGATATTAGAGTTTCATTTATAAAACGAATAAGAGAAGAAAGAAAGTTTGATTCAACGGAGGCGCTTGCAGAACAGCTGCATCAGGATGAACTTATTTCCAGAGCATATCTTTCTGCGCGGGATACTTTGGGTAATATATAATTAAAGATATGGATGTTTTGGCAGCGCATAAGTGGCGCGCAAGGCCCGGCCTTTAGGCCGGGCCTTGCGCCGTGGGGGCGGCGTCTGGGG